>NZ_ANOH01000079.1 GCF_000346505.1 Aporhodopirellula sallentina SM41 | reverse complement strand
AGGGTCTGCCTCGCGAATCGGGTAAGGAAAACGGAAATCGGGTAAGGAGAAAATGCGCGGGCAAGAAAAGGGATGCGTGGCGGCCAGTGAGCTTTCGGCGATGAGGCGAAACGGGAGGCCTGCGAGGTTTGGGGGAGTCGCTATTCCGGGACGGAGGTCGTGCGGTTTTTAAGTTTCGTATTGCCAGGCGTTTGTCATCGCTCTCCCAGAGGGAGGGTGAAGTAAAACCGCACGACCTCGTCGATGGAGAGAGCGGCCGAACGTCAACGGCAGATCTGCGGCGGCGCGTCAGGAGAAAGGATCGTTGGAAGACGTCAGCGGAGGGTACCTCGCACCCGCTGCAGGAGTTTTGGGTCGGTTTCTTTCAAGGATTATTTGCTTTCAAAATCGGCGTAGGTTGCCTATGTTTCCCAGGCTGTGCTTTGCCGTAATCCGCACCCTCATTTTGGGCGTTGGGGAGGTGCAATTTTACGTGACGAGTTGTGTAGCAAGTGTTGGTTTTTCGCGATGGATTTTCGATCTAGCGACTCGCTCGCGATGCAACTACTCTGCTGACAAGAGTTTACTGAATGACCAGGATCGTGAATTTTTGATGCAGATCAGGTTATCGACAGATTTTCCACTAGTTGGCAAAGTCAGTTTGCCGACTCATAGAGGGTGGTCATGTCGGTGCCTGAATGGGATCGTCCCGTGATTTGCGATGCCTAGCCTTCGGCGGCCTCACTGTCGGTCGTTAGAGGTGAAAACTTGAGCGAGACGGTTTGACTTGTTTGCTAGCAATTCTAGAATCTGCCTCACTCGTCGCAGGAGGCCCAGTTGGCGGAAGCGAGCGAGACATACGAATCCGGTCGGTTTCATAAACACGTTTTTCGCCCGAAGGGACGCGTCTTAGTGCGGGGTCTCCGCTAGCGAAAGGCTCGCCGGAATCTGTTCGTTTTTGTGGTGACGTTAGTCTGCGTCACTACCGCCGTTTACATCCAAGAGGGAGTTGTCGCTACCGGTATGTCGTCGACGCAAGGCAGCATCGAGACGCAGGAGGCCATCGAGCGATTCGCCGATGCCTTGCGACAACGCATCGGAGCGGACCGGTTCCGGTTGTGGTTCACCCACGGGATCGAGTTCGACGTCGAGCATTCTGACGAAGACGGCGATGTCTTGGTTCTGTTGGTCAGCGGCCCGTTTGCCGCCGATCGGATCACAAAGAACTTCACGACGGAATTGCGTGCCGCCGCGATGACCGTGCTCGGTGACCGAGGTCGGTTCCGGTTGGAAGTCCATCAGGCGACCGAACAACCTTCGTTGATCGATGGTGAGCCGGCACCTGCGAAGCCGCGTCGTCGTGGCCAGAAAGCAGGTACGCAGAAAGCGGGTACGCAGAAAACAGAAACGCAGTCTAAGTCAACGAAAGGTCGGGCAGCGTCCAAAGCGAGCGGGCGATCGACGCAGCGACGTGGTCGTGGAAAGTCCGCTGCCGCCGGTAAGTTGTCGAATTTGTTGTCGGAATCGAAGCTGACTCGTTCGGAAGACGAACTCGATGACGAAGAAGACGATGTCGAGCCGCGGTCGTCCCGGCGTTCGCGTGGCGAAACCAACTCGAGTAGCGCATCGCCGCTGCCTGAATCACTGCCAACGAGCGGGCGGACCTTAGACAGCTTCATCACCGGCCCGTGTAACGATTTCGCGTTCTCGGCTGCAACGATGGCGATGTCGACGCCTGAGATCGCAACTCCGTTGTTCCTGCATGGACCGACGGGAACCGGAAAGTCGCATTTGCTCGCGGCGATCGCCGAAGAGTTTCGCAGACGCCGGCGGATGCGAAGGGTCATCGTCCTCACTGCGGAACAGTTTACGAACGATTTCGTCGGCTCGGTTAACTCGACGGGGTTGGTTAGCTTCCGTCGCAAGTATCGCGAAGTGGATGCATTGCTGATCGACGACGTGCATTTCTTGGCATCGAAGACCGCAACTCTTCGCGAGGCGCTGTACACACTGGAGACGCTAGCGGCGGCGGGCAAACCGTTGGTCTTTACCGCCAACCTGCCACCGGCGGACATCCGCGGTTTGACCGGCGAGGTCGCTGGGCGGATGGCGTCCGGGTTGGTCTGCCCGTTGCTCGCGTTGGATGCCGAGACTCGTTTGAAACTGTTGACCCGGTTGGTGAAAACTCGCTGTGTACTCGATTGCGACGAAGGTTTGTTGAGCGAGGTTAGCGAAGCGGTCAGCGGAGACGCACGTGCGGTGACTGGTGTCGCAAACCTGATCGGCATGCTGCAGCGAATGTTTCGGCGCGAACCTACGATCGACGAGATTCGTCAGTTCGGCGGCGATCTGATGCGTAACATCCGCTCGGCCCCGTCGCTGCGTTCGATCGAAAAAGCGGTCTGCGAAGCGTTTGGTTTGGAGAACGATGGGCTGCGTGGCAAGGCGCAAACTCGCCGGGTCAGCGAACCGCGGACGCTCGCCATGTATCTCGCACGCCAGCACACCGGAAGTGCCTTCACGGAAATCGCAAAACACTTTGGGCGTCGCAGTCACACCGGCGCGATCGCCGCCCAGCAAAAAGTGGAGGAATGGCTCGCCAGCGGCAAATTTATTGGGGGAGGGGACGCTGCGATGGCCGCCTCCGACGCAATCGCCCGTGTCGAAGCCCGGCTTCGGGCGTAGAATGAATGCTGCGTTTGTGTTCTCGGCGCTCAGCACATCGGCGAGCAGGGTGATGAGAATTTGGTAGCGATTTCCATTGTTTGTTGCCGAAAAGAAAGCTGCTTGGGGCCTGTTTGAAAACTTAGCCGCCGATCGCCCTTCGTCGCGGTTTACGCGTGACAACTGGGGGGCACCCCTGACGAACAATTCATTTATCGAGGTTTTTGGGTAGGTTCCTGTTGGACGTTGGTAGTCTTCCCACAGCGGTGGCGTTTCGCTCGGCCCGAGCCATTCGCGATCTCCGCCACGCAGTGCGTTGCAGGTCACGCTGCGAATCGTGTTGCAATCTGCGAAACATAATTACATTTCAATCCTTCAACGACAGCTATCGCACGGATGATCAGAGACCAGAACGGTAAAGGTGATTTTCGCGGCAAGAAGAAGAAAGAGGCTTCGGCGAGCGAGATTCTGCAGCGACAGCAACCCTATGAACTCGAAGCAGAGATGGGGGTGATCGGCAGTATTCTGTTGATGCCCGATATCTGCGATGAGATTGCGTCGCTGCGGGCGGACGATTTCTACGACGACGCCAATCGAGTCATCTACGGTCACTTGCGTGACATGTACGACACCGGCGAGAAGATCGACATCACGTTGTTGGTGTCACGGATGCGGACCTCGGGCGAGTTCGAGAAGGTTGGCGGTGCGGCGTATCTGGCCCGGCTTTCGGGAAGCGTTGCCAACGCGGCTCATGCGGTCTACTACGCCGAGATCGTGACCGAGAAAGCGGTCTATCGTCGCTTGATCGAATCGAGCACCGAGATTCTGCGGGAAGCCTACGAGCAGTCGAGCACGGCAAAAGAACTGTGTGCTCAGGCGGAACAGAAAGTCTTCGCGATCATGGACGGGCGAAGTTCCAGCGCGGTGTCCGCGATCAGCGACGTGTTGCACCAAGCGATGGATCGGATGGAAGCCCGGATGCGGGATGACTACGTCGACGGTGGTGCCGAAACCGGTTTGACGGACTTTGACCAGATGACCGGTGGTTTGCACTCGGGCGAATTGATCATTCTCGCCGCTCGTCCTTCGATGGGTAAAACGGCGCTCGCGATGAACATGGCCGAGCACGTTTCCGTTGTGCAGCGCGAGCCAGTCTTGTTCGTCAGTTTGGAAATGTCGGCGATCGAGCTTGCTGACCGTTTGTTGTGTTCGATGGCCCGCGTCAACGGTCACCGCCTTCGCAACGGGACCATTTCATCAGACGATCGTGATCGATTGGTCAGTACCGCGAACCAGATCAGCCAGGCGCCGCTGTTCGTCGACGATTCCCCGAGCCGGACGGTTAGTGAAATCGCTGCTGCGGCGCGGCGGATCAAACGCCGCGAAGACGGGCTCGGCATGATCGTGATTGACTATTTGCAGCTCATTGAACCTGATAACTCGCGCGATCCGCGTCAGGAGCAGGTGTCGAAGATTGCCCGGCGTCTCAAAGGGATGGCTCGGGAACTCGAAGTGCCGCTGTTGTGTCTGTCGCAGCTCAACCGGCAAGCCGAGGATAGCAAAGATCACCGTCCGAAACTCAGTCACCTTCGGGAGTCGGGGGCGATCGAGCAGGATGCCGACGTTGTGATGTTCGTTCACCGCGAGGAGTATTACCACCGTGGTGACGACAAGGCGCAGTTCGCTGGTCAGGCGGAAATCATCATCGCGAAACAGCGTAACGGTCCCGTCGGTGACGTGGAGTTGACCTGGGAAGGCGACTTCACCCGCTTCTCCAACCGCGCTGCCGAACACCACAGCGAATTCGACGACTACCGCGAGTTCACATCGCCCGGCGGCTTTTAAGCCATTCGGCAATTCGACGTACCCGCACCCCAAACCCGGCGTCGCCAGGATTCAGTCCCCCGACGTCTGGCAGCGTCGGCAAATTGTTGCTGGAAACCTGCAGCTCAGCCCGTAGCGAAAGTCGCCAAGACTTTCGGCAATACTTGCCACAGCGCGTCGCCTACGGCTACCGGTTAAACGCAGTACCGTTCAATTTTCGTTAAACCGTGCCCGAAGGGTAGGTTGTGTTCCGTCAAGCGTCGCCTACAGCTACCGGTTAAACGAAAACAGGTTGGCTCTTAATTACATCGACAAACTCTTGGCGAGTTTCGCTACCGGGTGGAATACAAGACTTGATAGGCCCCATCCCCGTAGCTCGATTCGCCGTTCCGTTCGAACTCTCGCCGTCGCGTTTATTCGCTCTCGGACGTTTCTTTCAGCAGGCGGGCGACGGCTTCGAGGAGGCGGTCCATCGCGAACGGTTTGCGGATGTATTCGCTCACGCCGAGCAATTCCGCGTACGCTTGGTGACGACTGCCTTCGTTGCCGGTGATCATGATGACGGGCAGCGGCAAGTCGAGTTCTCGACGGAGTTTTTCCAGGACGAGAAAGCCGCTGCGTTTGGGCATCATCATGTCCAGGATCATCAATTTGGGGTTCTCGCGTTCGGCGAGAGCGAGTCCCTGGTTGCCGTCGCGGGCGACGATGACTTCGTAGCCGGCGGATTCGAGGGCGTAGCTAACCGTTTCGATGATTTCGGCATCATCATCGACCAACAATACTTTGTCGCCTCGAGGCTCGGCATCAGATTCAGGGGCGGCGTCGGTGTGTTCGTTCGTCGATAGGTTCATGTTGCGGTTCGTTCAGGGGGATCAATTCGCCGAAAAATCCACCGTCGTGAATTCAGAGCCATCCATGGTGGTTTCCCCGACGCACGGTTCGGTCGGTTTCGGAGCGATGATCTTATCAAAACACCAGCGGTCGATGTCCTTCAGTGCGACCGTATTCATGACATCCTCGCCACGATACTGGCGAATCTCCACCCGTGCCCGGATGCACTGCGCCGCCGTGATATCCCTTTGCAGCATATCAGGGTCGTCGTCGTAGCCGTTGATGGCTTGTTGCCACAACATCGGCATGCGGCGTTCACGCAGTTGTTTAAAGTTTTTAAAGACACCCGACGCGTCAGGGAATTTGCCGCCCATGCGGACAACGCCTGCGATACGGTCGCTCTGCAGCAACGCGATCTTGCACGCGAGCGTCGCGCCACTGCCGTAGCCGGCGAGCACCACTCGGTCAGGGTGAATCGAAAACTCTTCCATGGTTTGGTCGATCGCGTCGAGCACGATCTCGGATGATTTCGCGGTCGCGTCGCGTCCGCTCGGCCAATCAAACCCACGGCCGCGGACGTCAATCGCACGGGTCGCACGAACTCCGAGGCCGACATAGTTGCGTGTGCTGATGTGCGGGAGCACGTTCTCAATTTGTCGCTCGTTTCCACCGGCCGAATGCAGCCAAACGATCAGCGGGTATTGGTACCCGTGCTGATAGTGCAGGGGTGTGAGCATCTGCACACTGTTGCGTCGATTGGTGTGCGAGAGTCGTGGCAGGAAGGAACTTTGGGTGGGAGGTTTGCTTTCGTCGCCGCACGAGTCACCGTCGGGATCGTCGCCCGAACACTGCTCTGGTGTTGATTCTTCCGATAGCGGTCTCGACGTCCAACGGCGTGAAAACGAACCACTCATTGGAAGTCCTTGTCGAAGAGGAGCGAAGCAATCTGACGAGACATCTTCTGCGTCAGAAAGGTCATAGCGAGTTCTTATGAAAGCTAGTTTCACCCACCTGTGCTTGTCAACGCCGAAACATCTGACCTCGTCAAAGTTAATCGGCTCTGCAACAAAAGTTGCGTTTGCTAGCAATCGTTGGCGTGCGTTCATGCCCTGTGGAGGAACATGATCAACCATCTGCGAAGATCATACACAGTCGATCGGCGTGTGTGTGACGGCACGAAAAGAAATGATCCATCACCGCGTCTGTGTGACACTGGAACTGTGCGCCACTGCGTTGCGGGGCCGTCGCGACATGCACGTTGCAACGATGCTCGTTTGCCTTCCGTGATCGTTTGCGCGAACGCGGTCGTCTACTCCAAGTGCCCGCCGAGTCGTTTCATTTTGATTGAAATTAAAAACATCGAAATGGCTACGATGAGGACACTGCAAACAAAATAACCGACCACGAGTGAGGGTTGTCCCTCATAGAATATCTCGCCGTCGCTGTCGAACAAATGTTGGTCCATCGGCAACGCAAAGAGCGCTCGAAAAGGGCTGGTCACACCGATCCAATTGATCCACTGCAGCGTGCTCTCCGAGAAATCAAGTGTCGACGCGAGCGTGTTCAAGCCAGGCGGAATGACGTAAAGAACGATCAAAACGACGTACGTTGTCATCAACGCCATGACGGTGCGGTTTTGATACAGCGAGGCGGTGATCGCGACAAACGCGTTAACAACCGACACGGCAATTGGGATCGCGAACAATCCCGCGATGAAGAGCCAGTTGGTATAGAACTGTGGGTTCAACGCGATACCGAGCAGCATCGGCCACACCAGAAAACTAGTCAGCACAAACGCGACTCGAAAGCCGACGACAAACTTGCCCCAGAAAATTTTCCAGGGAGACAACGTTGTCGTGAGCAACAGATCGAGTGTTTGTCGCTCGCGTTCGCTCGTGAATGTGCCGGCTAAGAAAACAGGGCCAACCAACAAATTAAAGACAATCACATAAACCGCAAACCAAGGCGCATGCGGTGTCAGCCAGAAAAGTAACACGCCCATCAACGGAATCGCCAACAGGATGCTGATCTGAATCACCAGACGCAGCATCAAGGTTCCCTGGCTGAAGATTTCCCCGTGAATCTCTTTGTCGTAAACCGGGTTGGCTCCATCGTTCATCAACGTGTCTCGCCGCGGCGGCGCGAAGAGTCGGTCGGGAAATTGATCGGGTTGGATCACTAGCCCGACTGCTTCCGCGGCTTCCTGTTCGAGGTCAATGATCTCTTTGCCTTCGCTTCCGACGTCCGGTGGATAGAGCAAACGGCTCGCCGTCGCAGCAGCCATTAGGGTCACCGCCGCGATCGCAAACGCGGGGACAATAAATACGATCACTTTCAATCGCAACAAACCGTCCGTGGCCAGGGACTGCCACAACAGGATTCCGCCAATCACCAACGGCAAGATTACGAGGTAACTGACCACTAGCGAGTTGCTGGTCCGAGAGAAATAGCTGCTGCAGAAAACGCCGATCGCACCAAAGAGGATGACTGAAACAAACAACCCCAGGTACGCCGCGGCAACTTCGTAAACGCTGACACCGCCGAGCGGCAGGAACAACACGATGATCGGTAACGACGCGACGATCAACAACGCCAGGTGAGTCAGCGCGGCGATCAGTTTACCGAGCACGATCGCACCGGGCCGGATCGGGCTGGCCAGCAGCATCTCGTAGGTTTGGCGCTCCTTCTCTCCCGAGATCGTTCCCGCCGCAAAGCTCGGTGCGATCAGGGATGCGATCACGTACTGGCCCAAAAAGAACAGATCGACCAACCGCCGCGCCGACGGCGGGTTCTCAGTCAGGTTCAGACGTTCGTCGCTCGGCCATGCGATCAATGTCACCGCCGCGAGCAGGATCTGATAGACGGCTAACAGGATGAACGCGCGGTTGGTCCGCAGGTTTACCAACAACTCCCGCTGCAGCACCGGGTTGTTCTTGAATCCCATTCCGGCCGGAAGGTTCCAACGAAACGGGAAGTGCGAAAGAAGTGCGTGAACGTTCAATGTTAGATTTGCCGTTGGATTGGATCGTGACGCGTCAGCGCGAATGACGCCGGTTCATTCGCATAACGTTATAAACGTGTCTTCGACTGTTCGCCTGCGATCTCGGTGACGAACCGCGGGACGGCGAATCCCGGCAGGCGTGTTTCCAGTTCGTCGATCAGTTCGCGTCCCCGTTCGGCGTTGACCTCGAAATGCGATGCCCCCGAAACGCGGTCGAGTTGATGAAGATAATACGGCATCACGCGACACGCGATCAGCGCCCGCGAAAGTTCTTCGAGTGTATCGACGTCATCGTTGACGCCGCGAAGCAGCACCGATTGGTTCAATACCGGAATGCCGTTGTCGACCAATCGTGCCAAAGAACGCTCGGTCGCCGCATCGATCTCCGCCGCATGATTGCAATGCACAACCATCCACGCGTTCAATCGCGAACAACGTAACCGATCCACCAAACGTTCGTTGACGCGTGAGGGGATCACGATCGGCATCCGCGTATGAATCCGCAGTCGTTGGACGTGAGGTATCGATTCGATGCGTCGGATCAGATCGTCCAGAGACGCGTCACTGAGTGTCAACGGATCGCCGCCGCTCAGGATGACTTCCTCGATGTCGTCTCGCTTTGAAAGGTAATCGATCGACGGCGCGTACGCTTGACTGCGTGATCCGGTTTGGGGGTACGGGAACGTTCGGCGAAAGCAATACCGGCAGTGGACTCCGCAGGCCCCGGTGGTGATGACCAGCGCCCGCCCGGAATATTTGTGAAGCACCCCCGGAACGACGTTGGCCTGCAGGTCGCCCACCGGGTCGGGCCCGAACCCTGGCACCTCGACGCCCTCGTCCGGGATCGGGAGGACCTGGCGCAGCAGCGGATCGTTCGGATCGCCGGGCCGCATCCGAGCAGCGAACTCACGCGGAACAAAAACCGGAAACCCGTAGTCGGGTGCTTTGGCGGCCGTTTTCCCCGATTCGTCGGCGATAGCATTCGTGGGAGCGAGCGTCTCGGCTGGCAGTCCGAGCAGATCGAGCAGTTCGTCGCCGGACCGGATCGCGTCTCGCATCGAGTCGAGCCACCGGTCGTCTTCACGCTCGCTGAAATGTTCGTTGGGATGCTCGCTAGCACGCTCGCTAGCACGTTCGCTGGCCAACGGATGCGGCGGTTCGGGGGCGGCGTCGGGAATGTCGGACGGCCGGTCGGCTTTTGGGGAAATTTCTTTGCCCGAAAGGGGCAGGACAATCGCGCCTTCGGTCGTTAAACTCTCGTCGGTCGGATTCACCTTGGACGTCGAGTCGCTGCTGAGATCGCGATAGTCCTGATTCACTGATTTACTTTTCCGTTTGGGAGTGACGCCCGCCGTGGCAACGTACAACACTAGCGATTTTCGCAAAGGCTTAAAAATCCAAATCGACGGCGAGCCGTATTTGATGACCGAAATGATGTTCGTCAAACCCGGTAAAGGCAATGCGCTGTACAAGTGCAAAATGAAAAACCTGATCCGTGGCACCACGCTCGATCGTACCTACAAAGGCGGCGACTCGCTCGAATCGGCGGACGTGGAAACGACTTCGGTGCAGTTCCTGTATCGTCAAGGCGAAGACTACGTGTTCATGGACGGAACCACTTTCGATCAGTACGAAGTCACCTCGGACGTGGCCGGCGATATTTGGAAGTACATCAAAGACGGCATGGAGTGCACGATGACGCTCTACAACGGCAACGCCATCATCGTCGAACCGCCACAACACGTGACGTTGGAAGTGATCGAAACCGCTCCGGGTACCAAGGGCGACACCGCGACCAACGTGACCAAGCCTGCCAAGGTCGAGACCGGTGCCGAGTTCCTCGTGCCTGGATTCATCAAAGAAGGCAACGTGGTCAAGATCAACAGCGCAACGGGCGAATACGTCGAACGCGTCAGCAACTAGCACTTCACGCAACCCGGTTTTCGTGTAGTGGACGAGGCAACGGGTCCTTGCTGCGCAAGAGGCAACGGGCCCTTGCTGCCGAAATACGAGACCTCGATGCTCAGGGTCGCGCGACGGGTTCCTTGCGTCATCCACTGCGGTTCTGCGCGAAAGCGACCTCGTCTGGGTGCAGGGAATTCGGATGGGGCAAACCCGGCCAGGACGGTTCTGCTTTGCTAGATTCATTTTGCCCGCTCTGTTGAATCAGCGCGATTCCATGGGGGCGAATCTTCCCTACCTCGATAGCTGGGGAGATTGCTGGGATCGGTTCTGTACCGCACACACGGTTGCGGACCCGCTACAATGGGTGCAACGCGGTTTGTTCGCTGCGTGCTACTCGTTATGCCAATGGACGATCCTCATGTCGACGCCATCCGCCTCTTCCGACGTGTCCTCAACCGACAGCATCGTCACCAAAGTCGATTCGGCAAGACGCCGGTTGCTGCTGGGAAGGTTCGGCAACAGCCTCGCGATCACCTCATTTATCGCGTTATTAATCAGCACCGTCGCGATCGCCGCGATGGCGGTGGTTCCGCTCTCGACGTTGACCGGAGCGTTGTCAATCGGTTCCGAAGAGTCGACGATCGATGCCTCGCAGTGGGTGATCGGCTGGACAGTCGGCACTTTGCTCATCGCCGTCGTGGCCGCCGCGGTTCACGTCTGGTGGAAAGCCCCCTCGCGTGCCGACGTGGCGGCAGAGATCGATCGTCGTTTCGGGCTGCGTGAACGGATCAGCAGCGCTTTGTCGGTGGCGACGGGCGATCCGCATCCGCTGTCTCGCTCGAGTATGACCGACGCGTTGGTTCGCGATGCATCCTCGCGGGCCGAGTCGCTGAAGATCGCGGACAAATTTCCTCTGCGAGCCGGTCGCACCGCTTGGTTGCCGCTTTCGATCATTCCGATCCTGGTCGCGATGATCGCCGTCGTCGAACCAGCATCACCGATCGACGATGCGGTTGCTTCAGCCGTTGATTCCGCGGAGGTGCGTCAGGTGAAGGCGGTTGCTGCTGAACTGAAGAAACGCATCGCAGAGCAAAAGAGGGCGTCCGAAACCAAAGGTCTCAAAGAGGCACAGGAACTCTTTCAAGACATGGAGCGCCAGCTCGACAAGATTACCAAAAGCGAATCGCTCAACCGCAAAGAAGCCCTGATTCAACTCAACGAAATCAAAGAGCAGATTCAACAACGCAAAGACCGCATCGGTTCGCCTGATCAACTTCGCCGCACGCTTTCGCAGATGAAAGGCCTCGACGGAGGCCCGGCGGAAAAGATCGCCGACCAAATTCAAAAAGGCAACTTCACCAACGCGGCCGAAGAGATTCGGAAACTCGCCAAGAAGATCAAAGAAGGCAAGATGGGCGAGAAGGAAGTGCAGAAGCTCGCCGAGCAAGCCAAGAAACTCGCCAAGCAAATGCAAGACGCGGTGAAGGAACATGAGGCGAAGAAGGAGCAAATGCGAGAGCAGATCGAGCAGGCGAAACGCGAAGGACGCAGCGAGGACGCCGCGAAGATGCAGCAAAAGCTAAACGAAGCCGAGGCCGCCGACGCTCAGATGCAGCAAATGCAACAGATGGCCAAAGCGATGCAAGACGCCGCCCAGGCGATGCAGGAGGGAGACAGCCAAGCCGCCGCCGATGCGATGCAGGAGATGAGTGAGCAGTTGGGCGAAATGCAAAGTGCGATGGAGGAACTCGAAGATTTGCAGAAAGCGATGGACGATCTTTCGCAGTCGAAAGACCAAATGAACTGCAACGGATGCAACGGCGAAGGATGCCAACAATGCATGGGTAATGGCTTTGGCCAAAACCAACGCCCCGGATTCGGGATGGGCGAAGGCGCAGGCAAGGGCGATCGGCCCGAAGAGGAAACCGACACGAACTCGTATGACACCCAGGTCCGTGGGGACGTCAAACGCGGACGCGCCGTGATCGCGGGATTTGCCGACGGGCCAAACCGCAAAGGCGTTACTCGAGAAGCAATTAAAAGCGTGATCGAGTCGTCGATGAGCGAAGAGGGAGACCCTCTCGAGGATCAGGTCCTGCCGCGGGACGAACGCGAGCAGACTCGCCAGTATTTTGACCGTCTACGCGAAGGTGGCTGAGGACCGAGCGGTATTTTAGTGTCGCTTTTCGTAGTGGACGAGGTAACGATTCCCTTGCTACAGGACCCGTTGCCTCGTCCACTACGACAGTAATTGAGCGATCGATCCTAACCCGCATCGGGTGGCCCGAGCGGATGCCCGAATTGTGCGGCGCTCGACTGCGACTGAACGTCTGGGCCTGAACGCTTGCGCCTATTGGGTCTGGCCACCGCACGTGAAAGAACAAAGGCAGGCGTCGACGGCCTCCGTTAGTCTAAAACGCGGCGGCGAATCTTCCGCATAAATGCGAGAGAAATTTCGACAAAAGGGTTAAGAAAGCCACCCTTAGAGGTCATGTAACAGCGGTTACCTGCGCTCGCGCGTGCGCGGGGAAGACGAGATGGGTTCAGCGATCCTACGCAACAGGCGATATCCAACGCTCTGCCTCAAGGCCCAGGACGCATCAAGCGGGTGACCTCATGAGACGCCGTTTGGACAATCTCGGCCGCGTCTCGTTCCCACCCGTTCGGCATCGATGCCGGATCGATCTAACAGCATAGGTTCTCAGCAGGCAAGCGATGTCAACCAACGAAGCTACACCCGATTATCGGAAACCGTTCATCACGATCACGATGCTATTCTTCCTGTGGGGATTCATCACGGTCATGAACGATGTTCTGATCCCTTATTTGAAAGACAGTTTTGACCTGAGCTATTTTCAGGCTGGCTTGGTTCAGTTCGCGTTCTTTGGCGCGTTCTTCTTTGTATCGCTAGTCTACTACTTCGTGTCACTGTCCAGCGGCGATCCGATCAACCGGATCGGTTACAAATTCAGCATCATTGTCGCGTTGCTGATCTGCGGTTTCGGGTGTGCGATGTTTTACCCTGCCGCGGAGTTTCAAGCGTACCCGTTCTTTCTCGGTGCGTTGTTCCTGCTCGCGACCGGCGTCACGCTGCTTCAAATCGCCGCCAACCCCTACGCGGCGATCCTTGGCAAACCCGAGACCGCATCGAGTCGACTGAACCTGGCTCAAGGAGTCAACTCGCTCGGTACCACCATCGCTCCGATCGCCGGCGGCTTGCTGCTCTACAAGGTGTTCGCGGCCGACGGTGAGGTGACGATCGATTCGATCAAAATCCCGTATCTGATTTACGGTTCGTTGTTTGTTCTCCTGGCGATCATCGTCTGGCGGAGCCATCTGCCGAGTTTTACCAAAGAAGACGAATCGACGAGCAGCAGTTTGGGAGCACTCCGTTACCCGCATTTGCGATTCGGAATGATCGCGATCTTCATGTACGTCGGAGGCGAAGTCGCCATCGGCAGCTATCTGATCAACTTCATGAAACACGAAGACATCATGGGGTTACCCGAGGCAACGGCTAGCATCTATCTCGCGTACTACTGGGGCGGTGCGATGATCGGTCGACTTTGCGGTGCGATCTCGCTGAGCGACATTGCGAGTCAGTCGAAGAAGTATGCCGCTATGATTGCGACCGCAGTGGTGGTGTTCTTTGTGGTGTACTTCGTGACCGCGATTCGTCTCGATGACGGCGTGTTCACGATGTCGTTCATGACACCGAGCCAGGTGGCTCCGTTCTTCTTGCTGATCGCGATCAACTTCGCCGCCTTCGTGCTCGGCCAAGGCAACGCCGCTCGCGCGTTGTGGGTGTTCTCGTTCTCGATGATCGTGCTGCTTTGCATTGCCGCGTTTACCGGCGGTTCGCTCGCGTTCTGGGCCGCACTCGGAACCGGGCTGTTTAACTCGATCATGTGGTCGAACATCTTCACGCTTGCGATCAAAGACCTGCGTCAGCATACATCGCAGGGGTCTTCGCTGTTGGTGATGATGATTGTCGGCGGCGCGATCGTGCCGCTGATCATGGGTGCCGCCGCGGACCGTATCGGTATCCAACTCGCGTTCGCGGTCCCGATCGTGAACTACGTTTACATCGCGTTCTACGGACTCGTCGGACACCGACACGTTGCCATCGATGAGGTGCAACCGGAGGTGGCGGCGTGAAAGATGATCGCATTGTCCTGACCCTCGACGCCGGCGGGACGAATTTTGTCTTTTCGGCGATTGATGGCAGCGGCGAGGTGATCGAACCGGTGCGTTTGCCCGCCGAAACGATCGACCTCGAAAAAAGCCTTTCAACGATCGTTGACGGATTCACGCAGGCAGCTGAAAAATCGCCCCGTTCTCCTGTGGCGATCAGCTTCGCGTTCCCCGGTCCGGCGGACTATCCCAACGGGATCATCGACAACGTCGGGAACCTGCCCGCCTTTGCCGGTGGCGTCGCGTTGGGGCCGTTCCTCGAGGAACAGTTTCGTGTGCCGACGTTCATCAACAACGATGGCGATTTGTTCGCGTATGGCGAGGCGATCTCTGGTTTGCTGCCGCAGGTCAATCGCATGCTCGAGTCCGCCGGGAGCCCAAAACGTTACCGTACCCTGTTTGCGGTCACGTTGGGCACCGGATTGGGAGGAGGTTTGGTTCACAACGGCGAACTGTTCATCGGCGACAACTCCAACGCGTCGGAGGTCTGGTTGCTCCGGAACCGTCTGCGACCGGAATCGTTTGCCGAGGAAGGTGCGTGTATCCGAGCGGTTCGTGGCAGTTACGCCCGTCTTGTCGATTGCGATCCGTCCGACGCACCTTCACCGCAGCAAATCGCGACGATCGCGGAGGACGCCAGCCATCCCAACCACGCCGCTGCGATCGGTGCGTTCGCGGAACTCGGCCGCGTGGTCGGCGATGTGCTCGCCAACGCGTCCACCTTAGTCGACGGACTGGTCGTGATCGGCGGCGGGATCGCAAACGCCCACGCCATTTTCATGCAACCTCTCATCAATGAAATGCACAGCGGGTTCGAAACCTACGATGGTCGACCGGTCGATCGCATCGTGCAAAAGGTCTTCAACCTCGAATGCGAAGAGCAGAGCGAGCGTTTTGTAAAAGGTGCCAAGAAGACGATTCTGGTTCCTGGCACACAGCGTGAACTGTCCTACGATCCGATGAAACGCATCGGTATCGGAGTCAGCCGGCTCGGCACGAGCGCCGCCGTCTCCGTGGGAGCACATGCCTTCGCCCTCAACGCGATCGACACACGAATTTGAATCGCGGAAATCAGAAACACCTACAACTCAGATACCCGTCACGAATCAGTAGCCTATCACGCCACCGAGCTTTCCATCATGAATATCAAAACGATTCTACAAATCGCGGCCGCGGTCACCGTTCTCGTCGTCCCCGGTTCTTTGCATGCTAAGTCGCCTGTCGATTGGGTTGATCCGCTGATCGACACTCACGAATCACGTTGGTTCTACTTCAATTCAGCGTGCCGTCCGTTCGGTTTGGTGAATCTGAGCCCGGACACGCAAACGAAGGGATCGTGGAAGTCGGGGTATCTTTATGGTGATTCGTCGATTCGGTGTTTCAGCCACATCCATGCATGGCAATTGTCGGGCATTCCCGTCTTGCCCACCGTCGGCGAGATGAACGGGCACCAAGGAATGGACGCGTATCAGTCGGAGTTCTCGCATGACGATGAAGTCGTCCGGCCCGGCTACCACAAAGTGCACCTGAAGACCTACGGCGTTACCGCCGAGTTGACTTCGACGACCAGGGTCGGTTTCCATCGCTATCGCTACCCAACGACCGATGATGCCTACGTCCTTTTTGACGTCGGTGCGATGCTCGGTCACGGTCCGACCTTGACCGCGGAGGTCACTCGGGTGAACGAGCGTGAGTTAGCCGGGATGACTTTGATGAAGGCGACCAATCGTCGGAAAAGGGACACGCCGGTATTCTTCGTGGCTCGCTTTAACCAAGACATGACGTCCTTCGGTGGATGGCGAGAAGGCCAGGTCGAGGAAGTCGTTGATTCGATCGCGGGAAAGGACGTTGGCGCGTTTGTTCGCTTTGAAACGGATGCCACCGAGCCGGTTTTGATGAAAGTCGGTGTGAGCTACACGTCGATCGAAGGGGCTCGGAAGAACCTCGACGCGGAACTCGACCATTGGGATTTCGATCGAGTCGTCGAGGAGTCCAACGAGTGCTGGAACGAGCGTCTTTCGCGGATCGTTGTCGAAGGCGGCTACGACGAGCAAAAGACCAAATTCTACACAGACCTATGGCGGTCGATGTTGGGAAGGCGAATCATCAGCGACGCGGACGGTTCCTATGCGGACATGACGACCGATGAACGCCGCGTCCTGCGTGTGCCGCTCGATGACGATGGGCAACCGGCGTTTGCCATGCACAATTTCGACGCGTGGTGGGGCAGCCACTGGAGCCTCGATATCCTGTGGCCGCTCGTTTGTCCCGACGTCTACAGTGATATCTGCAACACGTCAGTGCAAATGTATAAGAACGGGGGTTTGATTCCTCGAGGTCCGTCGGGTGGCAACTACACGTTTGTGATGATCGGTGACACGGCCGCTCCGGCCATCGCTTCCGCCTATGCCAAAGGCATTCGCGATTTCGATTATGAATTGGCGCTCGAAGGTTTGGTCAAAAACACCGGCCCCACCGGCGGACGTTACTACGGCGGGTATGCAAAGAAACCAACCCCCTCCGCATATGAAGAGTACCAAGAGAAGGGATATGTTTCTCGTGCCAACGCGTTGTCCGGCGGCCACGGGAGAGCGGTCACCAGCCTGACCCTCTACAACGCTTATCACGATTGGTGCATCGCACAGATGGCCAAAGCGATTGGACGCGACGATTTGCACGACCGGTTCATCCAAGGTGCCACCAATTATCGTCACGTGATTTGGCCGGAGAAACAGTCTGCGTGGGTGCGAGAAGGTGACGGCAGTTGGAAGAGCGATTTCAAGCCTCGCGAGATGCGATTCGAGCAAGACGGCTTTTGCGAAACCAGTGCCGCGGTGACAACGTTCTACGTTCCTCACGATCCGATGGGCCTCGCGGAATTGCTCGGCGGTGCGGACGCGGCAGCCAAAAAACTGAATGAACAGTTTGAAGCTTCCGTGGAGGAACGGTTTCACTTGCCCGGCCGCAGTCACGGTAACGCGTTGGTCGATTATGCCAACCAAGACGGCACGGGAATGGCTCACTACTTCAACCGGATCGGTTACCCATGGCTGAGCCAAAAGTGGGTTCGCGCGGTTCAACGAGAAACGTTCGGCGGAACGGATCCGTATAGCGGTTACAACGGCGACGAAGATCAAGGCCAGATGGGTGCACTCAGTGCCCTGCTCACCTTGGGGCTCTTTCAGTTCGACGGTGGTTCGGGAATCGATCCGAAGTACGACATCACCGCGACCGTCTTCGACAAAGTCACGTTGCGACTGAGCGACGAGTACTACGACGGCAAATCGGTGACGATCATCGCCAACAATCAAGCACCCGAAAACGTCTACATCCAATCTGCGAAATGGAACGGCGAGCCGTTGCAAACGTGCTTCCTACCCCACGCGGACCTCGTCCAAGGCGGCGTCCTCGAGCTAGAACTCGGCCCCGAACCCAACAAGTCATGGGGAAACTAGCCCGCGACGAGTCAAACCCGTAGCGAAAGTCGCCAAGACTTTCGGCGTTTCGCTGTGGCCCATGCCGAAACTCTTGGCGGGCTGTTGATTTATTCGTTTAACCCCAATACCGTTCAATTTTCGTTTAACCCGTGCCCGAAGGGTAGGTTGTGTTCCGTCAAGCGTCGCCTACGGCTACCGGTTAAACGAAAACAGGTTGACTCTCGATGAAATCGACAAACCGTTGGCGAGTTTCGCTACGCTGGTGAACTCGGACATCCGACAAGTCCGGCTCCTCGCAGCCGCATTCACCCGAATTCAATTCACCGAATTCAGGCGACATCGGCTACGTCGTTCTTAAAACGTTCTCAACCCCGGCGGCTCTTGCCAAGAAACAATCGCCTGCCGTTTCCGTGTCGAACGTTCGTTACTTCCGGATCTTGGCCTTTCGCTTGAGCTCTTTCAACTTCGAGGGGCCGCCGTCGTTGATTTCCATCACGAATCGGGCGAGATCCAAGAACTGCTCTCGTGACTCCAACGTGTTGGCTAACCCGGCTGGCATGGTGGACGTGTTTGACGTGATCACGTCCTCGACATCGTCCATCGGAATCACCCGCGGTTTGCCCTGGTCGGCTGAGATACTCAGCGTCACGTCGTCATCGGTTTCTTCGACCAAGAATCCGGACAAGATCGCTCCATCAACCGTGATCACGTTGGCTGTTTGGTAACCTTCGAGAATTTTCTCCGACGGTTTCAAAATCGACTCAACCAAATGGGCATCGGTGATGTCTTTTCGCTGCGTCGTCAGCATCGGTCCGAGTTGATAACCTTCGCCGATATCGTGGCAAGTCGCGCATCCGGTCTTTTCCCAGTAGAACAGTTTCGCACCTCGGACGGCGTCGCCTTTCTCTCGTATCTCGCGGACGAGTTCGGCGAGCGGTTCAGCGACGAGTTTTTGTTCCAACTGATTATCGCCCTCGCTTTCTTCGATCAGCTCAGGACGACTGCCCTCGGGGAACGGATGCATCTCCAACAATTCCTCCGGGCTGTAGAATCGCTGGCGGTCTTGCGTGGCGGCGCGGATCCGTTTGACCTGTTCGGTCGTAATTTCATCCGCGTCGTTCCCCCAACTGTTTCGCACATAGGTGAGCACGCTCGCGATTTCGGCGTCGGTGAACATGTTCCCGATCGCGGTCATAGGCGGCACACCTTGGTCAGGTTGGAACACCTTGCCACGCACTCGGATCTTGCCCCAAATTCCGTGCAACGTCAGTTTGATCAAACGTTCCGGATCGCCATTGACCCATTCGCTGCCGGCCAACGGAGGATAGATCCGTACGATGCCTTCACCGGTGTCACGGTGACACGCGTAACACGAGCCCTCCTCGAAGAACACCGTTTGCCCCAACGCGTATTTGCGTCGGAAGTTCTTGTCATCGAATTTCGGTGACTTGGTGCGGTAGTTTTTCGGCTTCATCGCACCTTCTAATTTACCGTCGATCAGCTTGTCATATTCAACGAGCAAATCGTCCGGGTTGATCGTTTTATTCTGGATCAACTTTTCGACATCGTCTTTGAGCAATTGCATCGCGGCGTTGAGTGCGTTTCGGATCCAGCGATCGGTTTTGTAGGAGGCGACCGTCAGCAGAACTTCGGCACCGGCTTCTCCGCCGAGCCACGAACCCGCTGAGAGGGCCTCGAGCCGAACGCGAGGATGTTGGTCTTGAGCGGCAGCGACTAGGTAGGACCTCGGATCGTCGAGTACGTCCAGGCAATGCCGAACGACTCGAACGGCTGCCGAGCGGACACGGTGGTCTTTTGCCTGCATGCATTTTTCGAGCAGATCGGTCGAGGGTTCGTGCTGGCCCCAGGTCGCCCACAATGCTTCGAGAACCAATCTGTCGTCGCCCTCGTTCTCCTCAGCGAAAGCCACTGCGGCGTCGAGAACGGTTTGTTTATCACGTCCGCGCAGTTCCCGGTGCGAACGTTTGCGTGCGTTCACCTCCGGCAAACGCATGTTCTCAAAGAGCTGTTCGATGGAGGCTCCGGCAATCATTGGCGGCTCGACGAGCGGTCGGTCGGTCGCAGTAATTCGGTAGATACGCCCGTACTCTGAATTCCGCATCGGGTCACGCGCGCTGTGTTGCATGTGACCGATCAGCGTGTTGTGCCAATCGATGAAATACAAACTGCCATCGGGAGCGATTTCCAAATCACAGGGACGGAAATTGCCGTCGGACGATTGGATCAGGTCTTGGCGATGTTTCCCTTTGATTTCGACTCCGTCCTCGACCGTTTCGTACTGTTTGATGCCGAGGAAGCCGATCGTGTTGGCGTATAGGTAGTCGCCTTGAACCTCGTCGGGAAAATGGCTGCTGTAGAGAAATTCCGAGCCGGATGTGGGGCGTGCGTGGTGTTCGTAGTTGAACTTCGACACCTTCGCGATTTCCGCCGCATGCGGCATCTTGATCGAATAACCGAGCATCCAGTATTGGGCACCGCCCGACGCGTCGTTGACGAAGGTTTGTCCGTATTCGTCATGGGCAACACCCCACGGGTTGGACAAATCCGTTTGCATGACGCGTTCGACTTTCCACGACTTGGGATCGAAACGCCACACGCCTCCATCGGTCATCCGTTGAGGGCCCCACGGTGTTTCTACCTGCGAGTGCAGGAAGCGACCTTCGCACATATAGATGCCGTTCCCGTGGTCGGAATCGAAAGCCGAAATCGCATGGTGCGTATCGTGAGGGTCGAAACCGTCGAGTAGGTATTCCATTTCGTCGGCGTGATCGTCCCCATCGGTGTCTTTCAACAAGACGACGAAGGGTTCCTGCGAAAGGTAGACACCCTCGGGAGCCAACTCGAACCCGATCGGCA
>NZ_ANOH01000078.1 GCF_000346505.1 Aporhodopirellula sallentina SM41 | reverse complement strand
TTCGTAGTTCAAAGGGCTGGGTCAAGGCCCGTGAAACGGAAATGGCAGCCCGACGCTCGTCCGTTGCTGAGAATGGGTTCGCTGCTGCCGTGTTGCATACGACTTATACCGGTGAACCGGTACACGTTTGGGGAAGCGATGGACAAGATGCGCTCGAGTTGGGAAACTGGATTAGGCCGTTCGATCCAACGCCTCGCCAGGTTCATTCTTTCGATGATTCGACTGCTACGAATCCATTTGACTAGTCCAACGTGGGTAACCATGCCATCTGCCGGAGAACAGCATGGCTCGTTTGCAAACGGAAACCACAATGGCCCTGCCCGGTGATGGGCACCGTTCGGCGATTTGAGAGCTACACTAAATGCGATGCTGCTTCCGCTAGGATAGGCAATAGACAGCCTTTCATCATTGCTGCGACTCCACTGTGAAATGAACCTCAAAACTGCCCTTCGATCGTACGGCGACGCTTGGCGGACGACGTTTCACTTCATTGCGTTTGGAATCGCTTTCTTCATCTTGACGTTTCCGACCAGATTACTCGGAATCCTCACCGGTCCGGAGCCCAGTTGGTACATTGCTGTGCCACTCTTTTGTGCTTTGGTGGTGTACCTGCCGTTTTCGGTAGACTGGGCATCACGACTCACTGGTGTTCGCCCACGCACGCCCGAAGAGCAAGAAGAGCACCACAGGAAGGTCGTTGATGAAAAGAACGCCCAGTTGCGGCGAGAGACCTCACGCAAACCGATCGTGGACTGAACCATGTGCCCTTTTCGCAATGGGTGCGATCAAAGGGGTCGAACACAATACTGTTCGGCACGAAAGTTGCGCATTGAATTTTGATGACTTTTGGCATGGCGATTGCGCAAGCATTCAAATTTGGCGGATGCTCCGCCAGTTTGACACGCAGCGGATAAGCCAGTGCCGAACCGGCCCCCTAAACAACGAAGTCCAACGACCGAGAGCCTCGGCAGCGATAGGGATGCGGCCACGGAAGACTCGCCTGATATTCGCGCCGCGGAGCTGCAGGGCCTGAAGTTCTTCAAGAAGATCCGGCCGCTGTT
>NZ_ANOH01000077.1 GCF_000346505.1 Aporhodopirellula sallentina SM41 | reverse complement strand
TAGCGAGTCGATTGAAATTTGTTCCCGGTGTCAGCTATCGCAATTTGTTGATCTACCGTGGTGACGCGGATCCCCCGTCGCCGTTCACGCCGTCGACTCGCACCTCGGCGCCACACGACCTGACCGATCTTTCGGTTGCTGATGATTTCCCGCGCGGACCGGGCAGCGACATCCTTGTCTCACTGATGAGCGCGTCGGCAGATATCCTGGCCGACCACCCAATCAATCAATCGCGAAAATCGGCCGGTAAGAAAGTCGCCACGAACGTCTGGTTGTGGGGCAGCGGAGGGGCACCGGGATTGCCAACGTTCAACGATCGATACGGCCTGCAAGGGGTAATGATCACCGCAGTCGATCTGCTGCGAGGCCTCGCTTCCCTGGCCGGTTGGGACCGCATCGAAGTCGAAGGAGCCACCGGCTACCTCGACACCAACTACGCCGGCAAAGGCAAGGCCGCCGTGGAAGCGATCGAAAAATACGACATCGTTTGCGTGCATATCGAAGCTCCCGATGAGGCCTCGCACGAAGGACGCGCCGACGCCAAGGTCGAGGCCCTTCAACAAATCGACGAGCACATCGTTGCCCCGTTGTGGAAGGTGGTCCAAAACCGCACAGACGCGAAGATCCTCATCCTACCCGATCACCCGACATTCTGCCGCACCAAGAAGCACACGCACGGCCCGGTACCGTTGGTGATGGCGGGCAGCGGAGTCTCAGCCGATGACACGGCCGCCTACGATGAAACCACTGCCGCCGCGTCAGGGCTCATCTTTGATCCAGGTTGGACGATGATGGATCAATACCTCAAGAAATCGAACTGATCTGCACGGGACGCACCACTTGCGTCCGATGGCACCGGCTTTGCATCACACGAACCGCATTGTCGGTGCCGCACAGGTTCGCCCGACGTGGGATTACCGCGGCACAACTCCAACGCCAGTGAATGCCACCGCCGACTGCAGCCAACGTCAACCAGAGGAGCGTTGCTGCCTAATCCGGCGGAAACAAGGCAACAACGCCCATTACAATCAGGTAAGATTCGGTGTTGGCACTTCATCGAATTTGAATCCCCCCGCCTTTGGATACCCGAAAGATGATCAACACCGCACCCCACCGCTCCAGGCTGCCCGCGGTTCTCACGAGTCTCGTTCTTGCTAGTTTTGTTATTGTGGCGAGCATCGGATGCAAACCTCCGGCTCCCGCCGAACCAGCAGATCCCGTTACTCAAAACCGATTCGAGCAGACCATCAACCAGGACAAGATTGTACTCGTCAAGTTCGGCGCGACTTGGTGTCCCCCTTGTCGCGAAGTCGATCAAGAACTCAAAACACTCGCGGGCCAACTGCCCGATGACGTCGAAGTGCTCAAGATTGATGTCGATGAAAATCCCGAGCTAGCCCAACGCTACGACATCTCGAGCATTCCCAAACTGCTCTTGGTGCGCAACGGCGAAATCCTCTCGGAAGAGATCGGCTACATGAGCGGCGATCGGATCCAAAGCTGGATCAACGAATACCGTGGCGACGCCGGATCGACGCCTTAGTCGTTTTTGTTGGCTCCATGTTCGGGTAGTGGATCTTTCACAAGATCCACGACAGCCTTCCCGAAAACGAAGGTGTGTGGGAATACCTGGGATTCGCCCGAGTGAATCAGCTCGGGTTCATCTTCTGACGAGCCCGATGCAGCAGCGGTCCGATCGTGTTTTCACTCACGCCAACCGCTTGGCTGATCTCCTGATACGACTTTCCTTCGAGGTGATACATTCTCACCACGTTGGCTTCCCGCGGGTCCAAACGCGTCATCAGGTGTTCCACCTCTTCGGTGTCTTCGATCCGCTGGATATCCGCGTCCGAAGGGCTCGCGTGCTTGCCGTTGACGACCGACGCATCCGCGGAACCGCTCGCCTCCGCCATCGCTTCTCGTTGTTGTTGCTGCAGACGCCGGACGACGACTCGTCTCGCGATCACGGTCAAATAAGTGGCCAGTGAACAATGTCGGCGGAACCTTCGCAGCACGGCAAAATCATGCCGAACCAGGACCATAAAGACTTCCGCGACATAGTCGTCGCGGGTGGATTCATCGATCGAGATCCCGCGCCCGGTAGTGGTGCGATGCACGACATGAACAACGAGCCCCACGAACCGATCGACGAAATTCTGCCACGCCCGCGGTTCGCGGTTGAGGCAACGTTCTAGTAGAAGTCGATCGACGTCGGAAAGGCTCACGTGGGTGGCTCGCGAGGATGAAGAAGAGTCGAGGCGGAGTAACGATGTAAAACGGAGGATCCTGTCCCGCCTTGCATCGCATCGGTTTGTAACACTTTTGGCCCCCGCCGCTAACGATGCATAGTAAGTCGACGTGGCCTTGAGAGCAAGTTTTGGTTCGATAGAAGCGATAATCCGGCCCGTTCGGGCTATGCCACTTGTTTCAGGTAAGCGAATAGTGGGGGATTTGACGCCGATCGGGGGGATGTTCGGTTCAGTTCCCAAATGTCGCAGGCGGATTATTTTTTCGCGCGCCGTCGACATGACCTAGGCTTTCACCGACGTCCTGATTATCCGCATTCTCTGCTCCACACTTCCATGAACGATCACGTTGCAGACGCACTTACGCAGTCACCATCCACTGTCTTTCCTGTCGCGGCCCCCGCGACGGACGACTGCAATGCCGGTCAATCAGCGACACGCCTGAGCGAACTGCTCGTCGGCCTCGGCGATGCGGCCACGGGTGAATTGGCGGCACTTCACCACGGTGCCGAAGCCCCTCCTCATCAAGACGACTCCGGTTCTCGCGGCGAAGAGCCAACCGACGCGTCCTCCAGCCAAGATACGGCGGGCGATGCGGCGATGGCCCGGATGTACGAAAACCGGTTGGCGATGGTCCGGCTGGGCATGGCGACGTCACTGTTCTACGCACTCCGTACCAAACACGCCCCCACCGCCGCACACAGTCTTCGCGTCGCACTCTCCTGTTCGGCATGGTGCGAGCGACTCGGCCTCAGCGATGAGGAACGCGACCGAATCGAAGTCGCCGCTTTGCTGCACGACATCGGCAAAATCGGCATCCCCGATCGCATTCTGCGCAAGCCCGGAAAACTGACGGTCGAAGAACAGATGACCATGGACTGTTGTGCCGAATTGGGGTGCGAGATCCTCCGCGGCTGCACTGACGACCAAAGCCTGCTCGAAATCGTTCGTTACAACGGAACGTGGTTTGAATCCCGACGCCAGGACGACACGGTTCGTGGCGATGCACTTCCACTCGGTGCACGCATGCTCTCCGTCGCAGGTGCGTTCGACGCGATGACGACCGACCAGGTTTATCGCGGCGCGATGAGCCGCGAACGCGCCTTGCAGGAATTGTTCCGCGGCAGCAACACCCAGTTCGACCCCGAACTCACCCGCGACTTCGCAACGATGCTCGAGAAGCGTCCTGAGATGCTGCATGGCTGTGTTGTCGATCGTTGGTTGCAACAGCTTCAAAACACATCCCACAACCTGCTCGGCAAACCCGTTGGCAGTCACCACGCACACGCTGCGATGGCCGGTGCGTCCGAGAACAACCAAACGCTTGCTTCGATTTTCGACACAACCTCGGGAAGATCATCGTCGATCGAAAGCTCCATCGCCGCTGAATTGCTTTACTACGAAACGCTCGGCGACCACCTCCGCGATGGAGTCGCGTTCACCAACCGCGAAGGTGAAATCCTTTATTGGAACGATTCACTCGCACAGATGACGCGAATCGCCGCCGTCGCGTCCGTGGGCACTCACTGGGATTCCGAAGAGTTGAAATTCGCCGTTGTCGGCAAAAGCGATTCGACGGAATGTCCCGTCAACGAATGCCTGCAGCGTCAAATCGTGGTCACGCGAAACATGAAGTTGCTCTCGGGACATTCGGCAGACGAGCACGAAATCCTCGACCACCGCGACAAACTCGCCCCATCCAAACCTGTTTCTGAATTGCCCGGACGCGACGTCCTCGTGCACGTCGCACCGGTCGAAAATGAAAACGGCGGCGGTGCCGTTGTCATCGTGCGAGACATCTCTGACCGCGCACAAATGCAGAGTCAGATCCAAACCCTGCACAAGAAAGCAACGAGTGACCCCTTAACGGGAGTCGCCAACCGAGCCGAGTTTGACCAACGCCTGACGCACAGCACCACCAAAGCCAAACAGCAAGGCATCACCTTCAGCCTGATCATGTGTGACATTGACCACTTCAAAAAGGTCAACGACATCCATGGGCACCAGGCCGGTGATGAGGCCTTGATTCAATTCGCCAACGTGCTCGAAAGCCACACGCGTGGATCTGACCTCGTCGCCCGATACGGTGGCGAAGAATTTGCTTTCCTCGCGATCGGCAGTGACAACGCCACGGCCACACGTCGCGCTGAAGAAATTCGCGAAGCCATCGCGGCCACGCCGCTGAAGGGACTCGACGGAGAATCGGTCACGATCAGCATGGGGGTCACGGAATTCCAAACCGGCGATGCCCCCGAAACGATCGTCGCACGAGCAGACCGCGCGTTGATGCAGGCGAAAGAAAACGGTCGCAACCGCGTCGTTCAACTCGGCAGCGGCTTTGTCGACACCAACGAGAAATCCGAACCATCCGGATGGCTCAGTTGGTTCACGTCGAACGATTCCGGGAAACAGCAAGAGTTCGAACTCGCGACCCCCGTTCCGACGGACCTCGCGGTCGAGAAACTCCGCGGATTCATTTCCGACCACCGCGCCGAAATCATTAACGTTCACGGCAATGAGCTGTCTCTGCGTCTGAACGTTTCTGGTGGCAACGGCCGACGTGCCGCCGATCACCGCATGACGTTCAACACGTTGATTCGACTCAGTGAATCGCGTGGCAAACGCGGGATACGAGGTGCCTCGCTGACGCAAACGCAAATCAACGTCACGATCACGCCACTGCGAGGTCGAGATCGAAGAAGTGCGAGCTTTGGCCCCTGCGTCCGACAAGTCGTCAACAGCCTGAAGAGCTACCTGATGGCAGAAATCGTCCAAGCGGACGACTGATCACGCACACCGATAGCTGCACGCTTGCTCGAAACAATCGCGTATTAAGAGCGCGTCTTTCCGGCCAACGTGACTGATTTGGGACGCTGAACGTTCTTGGCGAGTCCAACCATTTCGAGCATTCGGATTACGCCCCACGACATATCAAACTCGTACCACTTGTGGCCGTGACGGGCCGCACGCGGGGAAGCGTGGTGGTTGTTGTGCCAACCTTCTCCATGGCTGATCAACGCGACCAACCAATTGTTGGTGCTGTGGTCACGGGTCTCATAGTTGCGGTAGCCGAATACGTGACCGAGTGAATTGACGGACCATGTTCCGTGCAGAACAAAAACCGTTCGCACGGCAACGGCCCACACGGCCCAACTCAGGTAGTGACGCAGAGCGACCGACCAGTCGCCTCCGCTGACCGCCAATCCGATGATGCCACCGATCACCGACAACGCGATCGCGTGAGCGAGGAAGACAAAGAACCAGCCGTCTTTCCGCTCGAGTTTGAGGTAAAAGGGGTCACGCAACAAATCGCGAACATATCGCTCGTAGCGACTCGTGCGGTCCAAATCTCGGTGGCGGCAAACGACCCATCCGACGTGCCCCCACAGGAAACTCGCCAGCGGCGTGTGCGGGTCGGGTTGGTGATCGGAGTGTTGGTGGTGCATCCGGTGGATCGCCACCCAGCGAGCGGGACTGTCTTGCAAATTGCACATCCCTAGCATCGCCAGCGTATGCTCCAACCACTTCGGGCAGGTAAACCCGCGGTGTGTCAGCAACCGGTGATATCCGATCGTGATCCCGAGCATTCCGAACACAAAGTGACCGGCAATCGCGGCAATGAACGCGGGCCACGTGAACAGGTAGCCGAAGAACGGCGGCACGATGGCGAGCAGTGCGACGACATGCACGAGCGACAGCACGATCACGTATTCCCACATCACCTGCATCGGTTCGGTCGCCTCCGGTCGAGGCAACCGTTGCGGGTCATGACCGGCCAACTCCTCGTCTTTGTAGAGCAGTTCGTCGCCCATCGGATCGTATTCCGCTGCCGCTCGATCTCCAGGTGACGCCGTCTTTCCGGCGGAATCGGCAGCGTTGGGCATTACTTCGGAGGTCGACATCAGAACCGTCTCAGGCTTGGTTTGGGTGGATCGTGCAAAGGTCGGCAGTGGGGTAGCGTCGGCATTCTCCCACAAACTTGCAATCCCAATTTAGCTAGATGCGATATTTGCGTCGAACCGGAAAGGTGCGACAACCGGGTAAAAAATGCAGCCCGCTAGAGGCACCGGGCCTGGCAAACCGCCGCCAATGCCACCGCTCGCCTCGGCTTGACGACTCTGGCGGTCCCCAAATTCGGCCTCAAATTCGCCCGCATCTTCCGCGGATAAAGCCGCTACCGCCGCCCCGCGTTTCCCACCGACCAACATCGCGAGCACATAATTCGCGGGGTGGTCCTCGGGCAATTCGCCAACGGACTCCGCCAAATGGTCCCGAAATTTCACGGCTGCCGCCAATGGATGCTGCCGCGTCTGCAGCCGAATGGTGCCCGATCGAACCGCTTCGCAAACCGCCCGCACGGTCTCTGGATCGTCCACCCGGACCTGAGAATGAGCAATCACGCCGAGGTCCCCGATTTCGATCTCGGCCGATTCCGCTGCGTCCTCTCCAGCCCGCAGGGCAGCGGACGCCGCGTCGAACACCGACCCGTCCGCGTCAGTGCACGCGGCAACCACCGGTACAGTGGCGACCTCGGTCGCCTCGATCCACCGCAGGTCATCCACATCGCCAACCGGCATGTCCGCCGGCAACAGATCGTCGATCCTCAAGCCCACGATCCAACCAAAGGTTTCGTCGCTTGGCTCGCCGTTGGCGATTCGTTGTCGAAACGCGTAGATCGCATCCGAATCGTCGCGGCGAAGCACGCCTTCGGAGACCCATTGCTCGATAAACTCCGTCGCTCGTTCGAAACGGTCGTTCGCTTCGTCCCCCGGCTCGCTACGGTTGGCGATAACACGGACGACATTCGCGGGATGCCGTTTGTAGAGACGGTTGATAGCGTCCTCGCAGGCGCCACACTCCGCCGGCGCGACCACCTCAGCGAGCGAGCTGACGTGGTCGAGGTTGTATCGCAGCGGAGCAAACGGAATCGCTTTAGCCATCGGACGAACCTGCAGCGGCGGTCATCGGCATGAGCGAGTTAGCTCATCCAGGCCGGCAGTTCACCCGCGGCCGGCAATTCGATGATCTTCGCCTGCGTGATCGCATCGATGGCCATCAGTTCTTTCATGACCGATTCAGGCACATCGCCATCAAGGCTCAACACACCAATCGCGTCGCCACCGGCAGCGTTTCCTTCTCGACCGACCGCCATTTGAGCGATGTTGATGCCGTTGTTGCCGAAGATCGTTCCGACGTTGCCGATGATCCCGGGCACGTCTTTGTGAGAGAACACAAACAAACGGCCATCGAGGAACGACTCCAAACGATAACCGTCCAGGAGGATCAAACGCGGCATCTCGTGGCCGAGTACTGCGGCACCGGCACTGACGCTCTTTCCGCTGCCAGAAACCTCAACTGTGATGCTGCTCGTGAACGCACCTTGATCGCTGTTGTGCTCGACCGTCAATTCGATACCGCGTTCCCGCAGCAACATTTCCGAGTTGATCACGTTGGCGTCTTCGACGACTCGTTCGAGCAGTCCGGCGCAGAACGCGTTGTTGAGCACGCGAGTGTCTTTGCCGGCGACGGCACCGCGGTACAACAACCGGACATGATCGATTCCACCGCCGTGCCACTGGTTGACCAACAGCCCGAGGCGATGAGCGATGTTGAGATAACTGCGGAGTTCCTCGAGCGTCTTCGGATCGAGCGAAGCAACGTTAACGCTGTGTCGGATCTCACCCGTCTTGAGGTAGTTGATCAGCAGGTGAATCCCTTCGACGGCAACCTGCGTTTGGGCTTCTTCGGTACTCGCACCGAGGTGCGGCGTGCAGCAAGTGCCAGGCATTTTGAACAGCGGGCTATCGGTGCACGGTTCGTTCTCGTAAACGTCCAAGGCAACTCCACCGAGCTTGCCGGTTTCGAGTCCTTTGACGAGCGCGTCGTGGTCATAGATACCACCGCGAGCAACGTTGATCACGCGAAGTCCCGGTTTGACCTTGTCGAGTTGGTCCATTCCGATCAGTCCCTTGGTTTCGGGCGTCAACGGAGTGTGCACGGTCAGGTAGTCGATCATCGGCAACATTTCGTCGACCGTCTCGACCCGTTTGACGTTCAACGATTCAGCCTGATCGTCAGTGAGGAACGGGTCATACGCAACCACCGTCATGTCAAACGCACGAGCACGCGAGGCGACTTCGCGACCGATGCGTCCCATCCCCACGATCCCGATCGTCTTACCGGCGACCTGGGTCCCCATATAAGCCTTCCGGTCCCAACGTCCTTCGACCAGGCTCTGATGAGCCGGTGCGATGTTGCGGCTCAGTGCGAGCATCATCGCGAACGTGTGTTCGGCGGTCGAAACCGTGTTGCCCGCGGGGGTGTTCATCACGACGATCCCGCGACGCGTGGCGGCGGGCTTGTCGATGTTATCGGTTCCCACGCCGGCACGAACCAACGCACGCATCCGTGTGTTGCCTTCGAGCGATTCCGGAGTGATTTTCACACCGCTGCGCAGAATCGCGCCGTCGAATTCGTTGAGAGATTGGCGGAGTTCTTCGCCCTTGAGTTTCGTGCGGATCTCATACTCGATACCGTCTGTGGCTTCGAGAAGGTCGAGTCCCTCTTGGGCGATGTCGTCGAGAACTAGAATGCGATGCATGGGAAGAAAGTGGGGAAAAAAGATAGGTTGGTCGGTGAGAACAAAAGGACGGATAGGAGTCCGTCGAACACAATCCGTTTTGCGAAGAGGCCGAACGTTCGACGCAGGATTCTTCGCCAACACCACCTCGACGAACGGTTTCGTCCGCCGTTGGGTTATCGACTCAGTGGAATTAACCGTTGCGACTGAGGAAGTCCGTCATGAATTGGCCGAGCGTTTCGACACCCTCCCGTGGCATCGCGTTGTAGATGCTCGCACGAATGCCTCCGACACTGCGGTGACCTTTCAACGCTGCCAAGCGATGCGTCGCCGCCTCGGAAATGAACTTCGCGGTCAACTCGTCCGACGGCAAATTGAACGTCACATTCATCAACGAACGGCACTCGGGGCGAGCGTGCCCACGGTAGAACCCACCGCTTTCGTCAATGATCTTGTAGAGAGAGCCGGACTTTTCACGATTGATCTTTTCCATCGCTTCCAAGCCGCCGATTTCGTCACGCAGCCATCGAGCGACTTTTCCGAGCACGTAGATCGCGAACGTCGGCGGGGTGTTCCATTCCGAGTCGTTATCGTGATGGTTCTTGTAGTACAGGTAACCGGGCACCGAGGCGTCGGCTTTCTCGATCAGGTCTTTCCGCATGACCACAGCGGTCACACCGGCAGGCCCCGCGTTCTTCTGAGCACATGCGTATAGCATGCCGTACTTTTGCACATCGAGCGGACGACACAGAAAATCACTCGACGCGTCGCTGACCAACGGCACCGACTCGGGGCATTCCGGTTCGTCTTGGAACTGGACACCCTGGATCGTCTCATTGCTGCAGTAATACAGATACGCCGCGTCGTCGCTGACGCTGTAGTCTGCCGAGGTCGGCAGGTGGTCGTAGTTGGATTCTTTGGCGTCGAAGATCGCGACCGCGTCGCCTTCCTTCTTCGCTTCGTTGATGGCCTTTTTGCCCCACGATCCGGTCAGCAGGTATTCCGCACGTTTGCCGGTTCCCCGCAACAGGTTGGCGGCGATCGCGGAGAACTGCAACGTGGCTCCGCCCTGCATGAACATCACGCTGTAATCGTCACTGATTCCGAGCAGACTGCGGAGCGTGTTTTGGGCGTCGTGCAGAATCTCGACGAACAGTTTGTCCCGGTGGCTGATTTCGAGCAGCGATGCTCCCGCACCGGGTAGACACAGCATTTCGTCCTGGACCTCTCGGAGCACCGACTCCGGCAAACACGCCGGTCCAGCGGAAAAATTGAATACGCGGTCGGTAGCAGCAGAGGGAGCCGGAGCGGTCATTCGAAAAACTCTTTCGGGAAAGAGTGAAAAGGAGTGGGAAACCGACGAAAAATCACGATTAACAGCCGATCAGTCAGCCGTTCGGCCGGATTCTATGCTTGGAAACCATTCTGCGAAAGGCAACGCGGGGGTGAAGCGGTGGGATCAAAGCAATCAATTTTGCCACTTCCGCGCACACAACCCGCCGCAGACGAATATTCCGATCGCTGCCCAACCTGTTGTCCCGATCCGATGGATTTTCGTCGCCCCCGGAAAACGTCCCCGGGTCGGCTCGAGCCCCACTCGGCCCGCCTCCGGCACACTCCTGGGTCGCTCCCAAGCCGCAATCTGGTCCGCGTCTGGGCAGCATCTGGGGCTGGGCAATCGGGACCGCCGCTGTGCTCGGCGACGTCTCGCGGTGCGGCTTTTCGATCTCGATCTCGCATAGAATGGGTCCGGGCGAATGACGCCGGACTCCCGTTACCATCCCTACCACGAGGCGGAAAACCGTCGCGACTCGGTCACCGCGAACGATGCAGAAATTCATCGGGCGATTAAAATTCGAGTTGCCCGCATGACGTTGCAGATGCCTGCACGGCGTCGTGGGACGAGCGAAGTCCGCTGGTCAGTGCTGATGCAGCTTGCGAACTCGGCGAGCCCGGCTCCTGCGTTGGTCGCCACGGTTCTCCTCGTTGACGCCGTTCTTTGCGACGAACAACGAATCACTACCATTCTTCGTGCCAGCACATTCTTTTGTGCCTGCCTTGTTTCACTTCCGAATTCAAAACCTGAGTTAGCTTGACCGCTCCCGCCGCACATCATCCGGAGGCGTCCTCTCCACCGGAGGCATCCGCGCCGACAACCTCGTGGGGATCACCGTTGGTGATTTCGATGTGGCTATTGATCGTGGTCGCGGTAGTGATGGGACCGCTGGATATTTCATCGGGTGCTCCCAAAATGACCGTTGGACTGGACTCGACCGTGGCGTGCAAACTTCTGGTCGCCGGGTTGGCCAGCATGCTGGGTCTGTATGCGGTGCTCACCTCCACCGCGACACGTCAAACCCTGATGACGTTGCCCAGCGTCGCGATCATCACGATTTTGTTGCTCGCCGGTTTGGCCACCCCGATCGCGATCAGCAGCACGTCACTGCCGACGACGCTGATCAATTTCGGATACTTGATGTTCACCGTCACCGCATTGCTGACGCTGAAACTGCGCGGCGTCGGGCTGGCTCTTCTCGCTGGCGTAACGGTGACCTGTTCCATCGCGTTGTCTCTGTGGTTCTTTGTCCCTTCCTACGGCGTCTTTCCGGAATTGCTGGAGGGCGGCTTGATCGTCAAACGTCTCAGCGGCACCGCTCACCCCAACGCGGTCGGACGAGCGATGATGCTCGGACTGATCTTGACGCTTTACTTCTACCGTACCGACGTACTGCCCGCGTTGCCGACCGGCGTGCTCGTTGGGATGTTCACGCTCGCCGCGTATCTCACGCTCAGCCGTACCGCGATGGTCGCGGGCGCGGCCGGCGTCGTGATTTTGTACTTGGACGTGATCTTCAGTCGTGCCGGCATCTTGGCAATGTCGTTTGCCGTCGTGCTCGGAATCTGCGGCGTGACGACCATCTATATGCAAGGCGACGAAGATCGATTCATCGACAAAATCTTGACGAAGTTCTCGAAGTCAGGAAATGCTGAAGAAATCACCAGCGGCACGGGGCGTTCTGAGATTTGGGCGAAAGCAGCGAGTCTGATCGGCAACCGACCGATCATCGGCCACGGATTCAACGCGGCCCCCACGTTGATGATTGACCACTCGCAGGCGACACACAACGCGGTGCTGCAAGCAACACTCGCGGCGGGTATCATCGGCGGCGTCTTGATGTTCGGACTCATGGCCTGGAACGTGTACCTTGTCACCAGTTCCAATGCGCTATTGATTCGGGCCCTTGCAGCCCTCATCGTGATCGCCTCGCTCGCCGAGGATGCGGTCCTGGAAACGTTTCCTGGCCCGCTGACGATCGCGTTCTTTGTTTGTTCGGTCTATCCGGTGATGGTCACCGCCCCCAACAGTCAGCCTGGCACCGAGTCTCGGTCGATCGCCGGACTCGCGGGAGATGCCGCGTGAGCGATTCGCAACTCACGCGAGACGCGGCTCCCGGCGGGAACGCAGCCGGAAATGTGAAGACGGCACCTGCCGAGAATGTTGACGCCACGGTCGTGTGCCTGCAGAACTTTCTCGCCCCCAACATGATTGCTGTGTGCCAATCATGGTCCGAGAAAACACGCCACCTCATCTTGCTCGTCAGTGTCGCGATGGAGGGCAACCGAGCCTGGACGGCCGACGACGGTGGGATGGATCTCCGCGTGCAGCGAACATGGACGCACGCAAAGACAGACCACCACCCCGGTGGCTACAGCGACGTGAATTATATTCATGTCCCCTTAGACACCATCGGCCAACTCCGTCGCGCCAAACCAGACGTGGTGGTCTCCTGCGAACTGGGAATGCGTTCGATCCTCTCGGCGATCTACACTTCCGCGACGGGATGGTTTGGTCTGCGACGCCGGCGTTGCCAACTCGTCCTCGCGATCAGCACGTCGCCGTGGATCGAAGCAAGCCGTTCCGGATTGCTTCGCCGGACGCAGCGTCGATGTCTTTTGCGATTTGCAGACGCGGTCACCTATCACGGTCCCGAGTGTCGCGAATGGCTCGTTGAGCTAGGCGTGCCCAAGGAACAGTTGTATCCATGGATCTACGCGGCCGACCCGACCAAAATTTACAACGGCCCGCTTCAATGCGTCGCGGGCGAAAACGGTTCCACACTGCGCCTGATCACAGTGGGGCAATTGATCGACCGCAAAGGTGTCCGCGAGGGACTCGGCGAACTGCTCGAAGTCGCCAAACGGATGCCGAATGTCGCGTTCCACTGGACCCTGCTCGGTGACGGGCCGCTGATGCCGGTCTTGCGTGAAACTCAGTTGCCCACGAATCTGACCGTGGACTTACGCGGCAACGTCAACTCCGAAGAGATTCGCGACGCATACCGCGATCATGAGATGATGTTCTTTCCCACCCGCGGCGATGAGTGGGGATTGGTTGTCGATGAAGCCATGCATTCGGGCCTCGTTGTCATCGGGAACGGTCGCGCTCAGGCGGTCGTCACGTTGGTCCAAACAGATATCAACGGCTATATCTACACTCCCGGTAACGTCGACTCGCTGCAAACAGCGATCGAGAGTTACACGTCGCGCTCGCCCGACGAGCGGATGCGGATGCGTGAAACCGTGCGAAAAACGGTTGCCGATCGAACTCACGAGACCTCCGCCCAACAAATCACTGATTTGGTTGCAAAATTGAAATCGAATTGATCTTGTCTTGGTTTCACGGTGGACGGCACAATCGCCGCCATGTCGCTGCCCTTTGATTCCGACGCCCCAACCTCACCCACTCGCTCCGCCGGGAAGCGTGCGGACGTTGCATGGGAAGATGACGGGCCCAACCCGTTTGCGTTGGTACTCGAATCGAGCACGCCGTCGGCGAAATCACGTTTGCTGCGTGCGGTAAAAACGATGTTGGCAATCATCGCTCTGACGGTGGTGTTGCTCGGTGGAGTGTTCTTTGGAAAGCAGTTTTTGCTGTCGCGTTTGGTTGCCGGTTTCGACGAACTCGATGCCACCGCCAAACAGAATCGATTAGTCCAAATTGCTAGCTTTGGATCCGACGCGGTCGAACCGCTCGTCGAGAAACTGATCGCGGAAGACGACGCGGTATCGGAGTCAGCGTTCTCGCTGCTGCAGCAAATGCAAAACGATTGGATCACCCTCGAACCGGAATCCGCACGAGCGGTCCATTCACGACTACTCAAAGCGATCGCGTCCACCTACCGCGAACGAGTCAACGCATCGTCCGCTCTTTCAACGAGACAATATGCCCGCGCCCGGGAGTTGGTGCGGCAAACGATTCTCGAATATTCCGGCTCGCCCGCCGAAGGGGGACAGACACCAGAAGGTGTGCAAAGCCTGCTCGCCGGTGCGAACCGTTTGTTGGCTGTCTTGACGCCGCCTACATCGCCGAACGCGACCATCGCCCGATCCGGACTGAAAATCGATCCCCAGCACGCACAAGGCGAAACATCGCCTACCGCTCTCTCCGCCACCGACCGCCAATCCGGATGGACCGACTGGCCGCCGCCGAGCCAGCGGGAACCGGGCCGTTCCGCGAACGCATCGATCGTACGCTCCGGCTCCAAACTGAACCAACCTGAACGCGGCCCCGGTGACGACGCAAAATTGCAGCCTGTCCCCGAAGGCATCACCGTTCCGCTTACCACGGTCGAACCACGCGTGATTCGTTCCGGTTCCCAAGTGGTCGCGGCGCGGCCTCCGGTCAATCAACCGATCAAAATGACGGCGCACCTGGCGGACTCCCCGATGGCGGTTCTGTCCGATGAGACCGTGATTCGCCATCTCGCCAATCCCGACAAACTCCTCGCCGGCCAAGCGAATGCGGAATTGGTCCAGCGTGGTTTTTCGGACGCACAGCTCGAAATGGCCTCAGCGATCGCGTTGGCTAGCCCACAAGACCGGATTCGGTTGATCGACACGCTCGTGCACTCCAGCCAGTTGGACTCGGGCCCATGGCTATCGATGCTGCTCGATGACTCCGACCGCCGTGTCCGTTTGCACGTCGCCTCGACGCTGGCCACGACGAACAACCCTGCGATTCTCGAAAAACTGCGCCAACGTCTCAATCACGAACGCGACGCTCACGTCGCCGCCCGCCTGCGACGCGTAATCGACCGCAACTAAGCCCTGATCGCTGAACTCAAGATCCGCCGGGCATTTGCCTCGAAATTCAGATAGATCGAGGTTTTCAGAAGCGTTCTGGAGAATGGTCCCTGGAGAAACTGCCACCTCGACCTATAATCGGGGGGATAGTTCAGTTTCACACACTTTTCTCATAAACGTTACGGGCACGAACATTCATGAGTCTCGAAGACGAAGTCGAATTCGCCGGTGCTTTTGGTCAGTTAACGCCGACAGGCGGTGGGGATCCGATTCCGCTCATCAAAGACAAACTGCTCATCGGTCGACGCCGTCACTGCGATATCTGCCTGGACTTCCCCAATGTGTCTAGCCAGCACTGCAAAATGACGCTGGAGCACGGATACTGGTTTATCCGCGACCTCAACAGCCGCAATGGCACCAAGGTCGACGGTCGCCCGATCATGCGAAAACGGGCCGACCCTAACTGCAAAGTCGCCATCGCTCGTCACCAATACGTGCTCGAGTACGACCCACAATTGCTCGGTGCCTACGGGCCGCCTCCGGCCGACGACGACTACATCGATGAAGTCATGAAGAGCTCGCTGATGGACCGCGCCGGGATGTCCAAACGCGACCCCAAGAAAGGCTTCTTCAACCGCAAATCGGATTGAGCCCGCCCGATTCCGATTCAATGCAGCGAGTTCGTCAAATTTTGACTAACCCGCATCCCTTATCTCGCCGATAAAATCGACAGGTGCACTACCGCTGCGCTTCGCTACCAACGATGCGATGCCGCGACGCGATAGTGAAGCATTTCTGGGATTTTTACGGCGAGTTTTCTTTTGATGTCGAGCGACTCGACTTCTATCGATCGACGCCCCTCCTCCGGAGCAATGGATGCCGGACGATCGCGTTTGCCCCAACCGCTGCACGCCTGGATCATGCAGTGGGGGACAGCGATCGTGGAAGGCATCTCGTCAGTCGGCGACATCGCCTACTTCGCATACCAGATGTTCGGTTGGATGTTCACGCGGTTGCCCCGACGTGGCACCATGATGGTCAACTTCTATCAAGTCGGTGTGCTCAGCCTGCCCGTCGTTGCGTTGACGGGCACCTTCATCGGCATGGTGCTCGCCGTGCAAAGCTACTACCAATTCCAAGCCATCGGTCTGGAAAGCCGGCTCGGTGTGGTCATCAACACCTCGTTGGTCCGTGAACTCGGCCCCGTCCTCGCCGCAACCATGCTCGCCGGACGCGTCGGCGGTGCGATGGCTGCGGTACTCGGAACGATGCGGGTCACCGAACAGATCGATGCATTGACGACGATGGGTGCCGACCCGATCCACTACCTCGTTGTGCCGCGGTTTCTGGCATGCCTGTTGTTGATCCCCGCACTGACCGTGATGGCGGACTTCATGGGAATCGTCGGCGGCTATTTTTACAGCGTGATTGTTCTCGGCATCGATCGTGCCGCGTACCTGCACCATTCACGCGAAGGGGTGGTCGGGTTCGATCTCTTCAGCGGCATCTTTAAAAGTTTTTTCTTCGGCGGAATCATTGCGGTGGTGAGTTGCTACCGCGGGTTCAACTGCCAACCAGGTGCTGAGGGAGTCGGCAAGGCGGCTACGGCTGCGTTCGTCTACTCGTTCGTGCTGATCCTCGCAATCGATTTGTTTTTGAACATCGTTTTGGATTCGATCTACTTCATGATCTATCCGGAAGGAACGATGCTGTTTTGAACGACTACGAACCAGAAACCGAACCAACAGACGATCTTCCGGAGCCTGACACGGCTTCCGAGAGCGCGCCGTTGATCGAAGTCAACAACCTATCGATCGACTTCGATGGCAACTGCATCCTTTCGGGAATCACTCGTTCGATCACGCGTGGGCAGACCGTCGCCGTTATCGGCGAGAGCGGATGCGGCAAAACGGTCTTCATGAAAACGTTGGTGGCTTTGTTAACTCCGACGACGGGAACCGTTCTCTTTGACGGCACCGATCTGAATCAACTCACGCCCGCGCAGCTCGCGCAAGTAAGACGCCGGTTCGGCTTTGTCTTTCAGAATGCAGCGTTGTTTGACAGCATGAACATCTTCGACAACGTGGCGTTTCCTATCCGGCAAAACGAACCATCGACCGAAGAAGATGAAGTCCGCGAACGGGTGCGAAATCACCTCATCGAGGTGGGCCTGCCCGAAGACGTCGCCCGTAAATACCCAGCCGAAATCTCCGGCGGGATGCAGAAACGCGTCGGCCTCGCCCGCGCCCTCGTGCTGAAACCTGAACTGATCGTGTACGACGAACCCACCACGGGACTCGATCCGATCATGAGCGACGTTATCAACGAACTGATCCTCAACACACGGCGACTCTATCCGGTCACCAGTGTTGTGGTGACCCACGACATGCACACCGCACGCAAGGTCGCCGACCGCGTGATGATGTTTTACCCTCGTCGGATGCTCGACCAGGGTCAATCACAAATCTTATTCGACGGACCGCCCAGCCAACTCGAAAACGCCGACGACCGCCGGGTCCGTCAATTTGTGCGTGGAGAAGCTGGCGATCGCATTCGCGAAATGTCTCGAGCAACGGCGTAATTCAATGGACGAAAACAAACTGCGATTTGGCGTCGGCGTGTTGGTCATCGCCGCGATCGGGATCGGGGTGATCCTGACGTTCCTGTTCGGTGCGTTCCCCGCCATCCTGAACCGGGAATACACGCTGACGGTGTATTTCGATTCGGCCGAGGGCATCAACACCAACTCACCGGTGCTGCGCGACGGCGTCAAGATTGGCCGCGTGTCGGATATTCAATTGCGTCCCGAAGGCGGCGTGCTGCTGACGCTCGCGATGGATGCCGAACACAAAATGACCCACCAATACATCCCACAAATCGGGATCGGGTCCTTGATCACCGGTGACTCCAAACTGGAGTTTCGCAAAGCCGAACCGCGTGAACTCCAAAAACTGCTCGGCCAGGACCAAGACCTGATCGATCGCACGTACTCCAACGACGAGTATTTCGCGTACGGCCAGAAACTCGAAGACCCGTTCTCGCTGCTCTTCGGAATGGAAGACGAAATGCGATCGACCTTCCGCAGCATCCGCGGCGCCGGCGATGCCGTTCAAGACATCGGGAACAGCATTCAAACTCTCGTCCGTGACGTGCGCGGCGTGATCGGCATCGATCCCGTTCCAGCCCCACCGACGAACTCGTTCCCTGCCGGTGTACCCCGTCAATCATCTGCGGGTCCGGGTTTCTCACCATCCTCGTACGCCGCCTCGACGTCCAACAAAATGATGCCGAGCCCGTCTTGGGCACGTCCTGTTCGCCTCGTCGCGCAGTCGTCACCGCAAGGTGGCTCCCAATACGCGATCCAAACGGTTGCGTTCGCGGCCCCGTCGCCCAATCAAAACCAGTTTGCACCTCCTGGCTCTCAGGTACTGCCACCAGGAACGCAGCCACCCAACGCGTTGCAACAGGGACTCACGCCTCCCGTATCACCACAACGCACTCCAGGCACGCAACCGACTTTGCTCGACCTACAAAACGAAGCCATCGCGACGCTCGAAGAACTGCAAGGCGCCATTCGCGACGCCCGTGAAATCCTCGGTGATGAACAGATCCGCCGCGGTCTGTCGGACTCGATCGGACGTTTCCCGGAAGTACTCGATCAAGCAACCGAGACGTTGAAAACCACCGAGAAGACCTTCGACAGCTTTGCCGACGTCGGCAAACAATTCGAACAAGTCGGATCGGTTGCCGAGCAAGCACTCAACGAACTAAAAACGACCGCCGGCGACACACTCGAAAGCTTCCAAGCAACCGCGAAAAACGTCGAAGCGATCACCGAACCGATCGGACGTCGCAGCGAAGAACTCGTCGACCAAGTTCTCCGCAGCCTCGCGAACGTCGACAACGCGTTGCTCCAAATCGACACGTTCGGCCAAACCCTCAACACCTCCGACGGAACGCTCAAACGACTCCTCGAAGACGACGAGCTGTACTACGAAATCCGTCGCACGGTGGAAAACATCGAAGCCGCAACGGCCCGTGTTCGTCCGATCCTCGACGATGTGCGTGTCTTCACCGACAAGATTGCACGCGACCCACGTCAACTCGGCGTGCGAGGCGCACTCGGCCGACGTCCCACCGGCGCCGGACTCAAGTAAACACGTGGCGATATTCCGTCGCCGCAATCGTTGGTGTACAGCCTTGAGGCGATTTCCGGGCTGATCAATCGCGGTGGTCCGCCAACGACCGGCGTCAATCCTTCGCAACCGATTCCATCGCCTGGTAAACACGAATCCAATCCACCCACATGATGCTCTTGTTGGTATCCGCCAACTCTTCATCGGTCGGTGTGATCCCTTCGTCTGAACGCCAGTCTTGATCTTCGGTGTTGATAATGATGTGCATCGGTTTGCTCAGCCCTTCACCCGAGGTGTATCCCTTGGGATCGATCACATCCGGCCCCGAGACCTCACGCACCTTCTTCCCGTCGACGTAGTACTCCAGGTGCCACGGGTCGCGCCAGTACACGCCGACTCGGTGAAAGTCCTTTCGCCAATTGGTTCCGTCAAAATACCACGACCCCTTATCGGTCGGCTGGTAATCTTGGAACGGTCGGCGAATGAAAACGTGATGGCTGAGATGCAACCGCTGCGCCGTCCATGACTGCGACTCCCTTTGGCTGCCATAAGCCTCGATGATGTCAATTTCTTGCGTGGAGTCAGGGCTGAGCATCCACACGTTCGAGGCCATCACGAGCCCACTGATTTTGACCTTCGCCTCGACGAACAAGGGATAGCGAAACGTCTCTCGGGAAGAAATCGCACCGGCGTAGACCTTCTTTGTCCCCGCCTTCCGGCTGGCATGAATCCCCAAATGCCCATTGGTCACATAGGAATGCCCAGAGTTGAATTCGCTCAGTCCCGGGCCCAACCAACGATTAATGAAAGAGTCACGCCATCGTTCGGTAAACGCCGGCGGTTTGTTCATCGGCTGAGCATCATAACCGAAGTCATCCGAAACGGACTGCAACTTCCACTCGAGCCCCTGACCGGGTTGAACCGGAATCGCAAACGCATCCCAATCAGCTGCAAACGTGGTCGAACTCCCCAACGCGAACGCGATCGATACTGCATAGAGCAACTTCATCTCAACCCTTTCGAATCCAACTCGACCAACCCAAACATTCAAAGCATGCACTATAAACCGCACCCGACCAACCAGGAAGGAATTCGACGGCACACATCCGATCCCATCCTAAAAAGTTTTCTCAAACGCCGTCGTGTTCACGTTCCTTTAAGGTTCGCATGTCAGAATCACCTGAGATTGTCCTCTCGCGACATTCTCGTCGTAACCTTCGGGAGCGACGATCGGTCTCACCACACATGTCACCACAAACGTGACTTCCCAATCACAACGAGCCTCAAACATGAAACGCTACTTAATCGGAATCGGCATCGCCCTCCTCGGTTGCTCCGCGACCGCAATCGCATGGAACCAACTCGACCGCCCGGATGAACGCGGTGGTCGGATGCACGGCGAGCGTCAGCACGGAAAACGGAACTGTGGCTGCCTGTCCCAAGACATTCGTTGCGAAGAGGAACAAACCAACCAGGAAGAAAGCGAAATGGCATCTCCATCAAAAGGCACCGTCATCATTGAATCGGGATTCGACACCGACCCTCGCGACGGCGGACGACCGGTCAAACTCATCGCCGCCGCACTCGGAGTGGACGAAGAAGTTTTCAGGGATGCGTTTTCCAACGTGCGTCCTGCTCGCGGAGGCCATCCCACCGCCCAACGAGCTCGAGCCAACAAAGAAGTTCTGATGAACGCACTCGAACCACATGGTGTGACGAACGACCGATTGGATGAGGTGAGTAATTGGTACCGTTATCGGCCCGAGTCCGGCGAACTGTGGCAACACCGCGAAGCAAAACTCACACCCGTGATCGAGAACGAAGAACTCGCCGGTATCCGCATTGATGACGGCGGGGCAGGGTACCTGTCGACGCCCGAAATACGTGTCGCAGGATTCGACAACGTCCGATTGCAATGCGAACTGGATTTCAGCAAAGACCTGGAAACCAACGGGCAGATTACATCGGTTACAATTGTCGAAAACGAAGAGTCTCCATAAAACCGATTCCCAAAGGTTAGCAGTCGACCGGCGTTCGTCACGGCCTATGCGTCCGTGACGTGCGTTCGGCAAAACGGTACCGAAACGTGGTTACTTAACATGGTTTACTCGCCTATGAACCTATGCGAATTCTAGTAGTCGAAGACGACGCCGACTTACTCGCCGGGTTGAGCCAAGCGCTGCGAGAATCCGGCTATGCGGTGGATCAAGCCGACGAGGGAAACTCCGCGCTCGCATTGGCGAAGGCTGGTTCCTACGATGCGATCATCCTGGACATCATGCTGCCTCATCTCAACGGACGAGAAATACTTACGCAGCTACGTCACACTCGCTCGACGCCTGTCCTTTTCCTGACCGCGTGCGACACGATCGACGACCGTGTGGAAGGGCTCGACCTTGGCGCCGACGACTACCTCGTCAAACCATTTGATCTCGCCGAATTGCTCGCTCGGGTGCGAGCGATGATCCGCCGACACCATGACGTCCGCGATCCAGTTATTCGAATGGGTGACTTGGCCATCGACACCAACGCTCGCTTGGTGAGCAAGGATGGCGTCCCGATTGAACTGACCGCTCGCGAGTACGCGTTGGTGGAATTGCTGGCCATGAAGCGTGGTGGGTTGGTGACACGAACGTTTATCTACGACCACCTTTTCGACGACAATCATGACTCGATGTCCAATTTAGTCGACGTTTACATATCACGGATTCGATCAAAACTCGGCAAGGACTTCGTAAAAACACGACGCGGGGAAGGCTATTTCGTTGGCAATTAGATCTCTCCGTTTGCGTATCCAAATCTGGCACGCGGCGATCCTGTCGCTGGTCGTGTTCGGATTCGCTGGGCTGACCTACTGGCAACAGAGTTCTTGGAAGATGCGAGAAACCGATCGGGAACTCGCCGCCGCTGTCGAAGTCCTCACCTCGCAACTCGCAACAATCCCCAAAGATGAATTCGCCGCGTTGATCTCGCCGGGTGCGGTTGCGGACACCAACAGTTCGAGAGCAAACGCAACTTGGCAGAACCTGAGCGTTCCCGACACGTTCGCTTACCGCCGGGTCCGCAACCGTTTCGAAATGCCGTACTTTGTCATTTCGGATTCAACCGGAAAGTCGCTCAAAACATCCACGCAGAGGTTCGAACGAACACCACCAGGAACGATCTACCCGCCGCGGCAATCGTCCACCTACGTTCTGCTGCGTCGGATGGGCGAATGGCGAGAAGCCTATGCCCAAGGTCCTGCCGGGACGACCATCCTGGCGGGTCGTTTCATCGGGACAGACTACCGTGACCTTCACGAACTCGCTTGGACATTAACCGCCGTCGGTGTGTTGCTGTTGTTTGTCGGACTGATCGGAGGATGGATCGTTTCCGGTCGCGCCGTCGCGCCGATCAACCAAATCGCTTCCGTCGCGGAAACCATCTCTGCGAGCGAACTGTCCGACCGGATCAACACCGATTCGATGGACCGAGAGTTCGCCGGTCTCGCTGATACGCTCAACCATGCATTCGACCGTCTCGAGTCGGCGTTCCAACGACAGTCGCAGTTCACCTCCGACGCATCACACGAACTGCGAACGCCGTTGTCGGTGATGAGTATGCATCAACAACTCGCGTTGTCCAAACCGCGCAGCGAAGACGAATACCGAGAGACCCTCGCGGTCTGTCAACGCGCCACCCAGCGAATGACTGACCTTGTCGAATCACTGCTGGTCCTCGCACGACTCGATGCCAACCCTTCACCTCGATGGAGCACGGTCGAGCTTGGGGAGCTTGCAACCAACAGCATCGAAGATTTGCTACCGCTCGCGGAACCCAAACAGATCGCGGTCGAAACCCAATTCGAAGATTCGGTTTTCGTTCGCGGTGATAAGATTCAACTCGCGCAAGTGATCACCAACCTCCTGCAGAACGCAATCACCCACAGTCCAGTTGGCAGTACAATCGAGGTGTTTGTGAACGCCACGGAAACCCGAGCGAAGCTACGTCTCGTCGATAACGGCCCCGGGATCGCGGCGGAACACCTCGAAAAAATTTTCGATCGCTTTTACCGAATCGAAGCCGATCGCAACCGCAGGGAATCCGGCGGCAGCGGTCTGGGGCTGTCGATCTGCCGCAGCATCCTGGAACTTCACCGCGGCCAAATTTCGGTCAGCAGCCAACACGGCAAAGGATGCCAATTCGAAATCAGCCTCCCCCGGGTCCCCGCTTCGCCCGACAATTCCGCCCAAAATCTCAATCCGGTAGATTGAGCCCTACACACGTCCTCGGCGACTTTTTGGGCAGGCGTTTCGCATCAGCGCCTCCCATTTCCGGCCAATACTGGCTGCAATACAAGCGGATTGGGGACGGCTTTTGCGCACCCGTCGCCGGTGGTGTCACCCTCGACGAATTTGGGGTCCCCGACTACAACATGGGTCCCAATCGGCGGCATTCTTTGGAGTGCCCCGCGTCCTGAATCCTTTCCTTTTCGCACCCCTGTCGCCCCATTCGCTCATGTCGACCGCGCCTGCCGAATCCCAAACTTCGTCCACCGACCCGTATTTTCAATCCCTCTTTGCCGAACGCATCGGCGGGGCCAACTACGGCAAGGGAACCGAGATCTACAAATTCGAAAAGATCAAACGGGCCAAACGCAAAGCACTCGCCGACCATCCCGATCGCCAATTGCTTGATTTCGGCATCGGCGAAAACGACTCGATGGCCGACCAAAGCATTCGCGACACCATGCAACGAGAAATCAACCTCGTTGAAAATCGCGGGTACGCCGACAACGGAGTCGCGGAATACAAGGAAGCCGCCGCACGTTTCATGAAGCGTCATTTTGGCGTCGAACTCGACGCGGCGACTCAGGTCAATCACTGCATCGGCAGCAAACCGGCCTACGCAATGTTGCCGGCCTGTTTCATCAATCCCGGCGACATCACGATGATGACCGTTCCGGGTTATCCCGTGGCGGGAACCCACACGCGTTACTACGGCGGCGACGTTTACAAACTGCCGTTGCTCGCGGAAAACAATTTCCTGCCCGATCTCGATGCGATTCCCGACGACATCTATCGCCGCACCAAGTTGATGGTGCTTAACTATCCCAACTCGCCCACCGGTGGCACCGCACCGACCGAGTTCTTCGAGAAGGTCGTCAAACTCGCCAAAGAAAAAGAGTTCGTGGTCGTCAATGACGCCGCCCACGTCATGCTGACCTTCGACGGCAAACCGAAGAGCTTCCTCGAAACCCCGGGTGCCCTCGACGTCGGTGTGGAAGTCCACTCGATGAGCAAGGGCTACGACATGATCGGATGGCGCATGGGATTCGTCGCCGGACATCCGCTCATCGTTCAAGCCTTCGCGGACGTCAAAGACAATAGTGACAGTGGCCAGTTTATCGCCACGCAAAAGGCCGCAGCGGCCGCACTCGACGATGACTCAATCCCGGAACGGATTCGCGCCAAGTACCGTCGCCGGATGGAGAAACTCGTCAAAGTTCTCAAGGACGCGGGCTTCGAAGCCGAAGTGCCCGGCGGTACGTACTTCCTTTACACGAAATCGCCGACCCACTCCGCATCGGGCGAAACGTTCGCCGCGGCCGAAGACGCCACACGATTCCTCATTGAACAGTTCGGAATCGTCACGGTGCCCTGGGATGACGCCGGCGCGTTCCTGCGATTCAGCGTCACGTACATGGCCGAGGACGAAGCCGCCGAAGATGCATTGATGGCGGAAACCGCCTCTCGTCTCGCCGGGGCCGGGCTGCAATGGAAGTCCTAGGCGGCCCCTACTACGCCGTCGCCGGTGCCGGTGAATCACACGGCCCCGCCGTCACAACGATCATTCACGGTTGCCCGCCCGGTCATCGCATCCGCCGCGCCGACGTGCAACCGTACCTGGATCGTCGTCGGCCCGGTGGGAACAAACACGGAACGCCCCGCAACGAAAAAGACAAAGTCGTTTTCCTGTCGGGGCTGTACCGTGACGAGGTCGACGTGCTGCTCGGCGGATCCAAACTATCCGTCGATGTCGATGGCGCGTCCTTCGAAACCGAAGGCTATGAAGACGGCTTCACCACCGGTGAACCGATCGCGGCCATCGTTCTGTCGACCAGCAAAAAGTCGGGCGACTACACCCAATTTGCCGGTCCCAATGGCGAAGTTCGTCCGGGACACACCGACCTCGTCAAATACCATCAGTCCAAAGGTTTCGTTGATATCCGCGGCGGTGGACGATCGAGTTACCGCAGCACGATCAGCGACGTGATCGGCGGCAGTGTCGCGCGAATCATCCTGCAACAACTCTTTGGGGTTCATATCCTTTCGTCGATCAGCCAAGTCGGAACGCTGCGTGCATCCAAAACGCTCGCCGATCACCTATCGATCAAAAACGCAGACGAAATCGTCTCAACACTCGATTCCGCAGAAATTCCATCGATCGATACCGAGTTTGCTTCGGCAGCCGGTGAAGCGATCAAAGAAACTCGCAAACGGGGTGACTCCCTCGGTGCCGCAGTCGAAGTCGTTGCCGTCGGTGTCCCGCCACTACTCGGCAACCCACTCTACCAAAGTCTCAAAGTTCGTTTGATGGGAGCCCTCGGCGGACTCAACGCGGTCCAGTCGTGCGAGATCGGCTCGGGTGTCGATGTGATCGAACGAACCGGCAGTGCCAACAACGATCCGATCCGTCATGACGGATACCAATCCAACACGCACGGCGGTTTGATCGGTGGGATCACGACCGGCAGCCCACTCGTGGCACGCGTCGGTTTCAAACCAACGTCGACGATCAACTTGCCACAGCAGTCGGTTACGAAGAACCTACGCGACATCGAGTTTGAACTCGCCAAAGGTCGCCATGATCCGTGCGTCGGCGTTCGCGCCGGCGTCACGCTGGAATCTCGAATGGCAATCGAACTGCTCAACGCCTTGCTCGCCTATCAAGCATCCGCACACGTGGGCGACGCGATCAATCTGTTTGGCGACGAATAAGTTCCACGCGGATTCCGCTCGCGATGAGCTCGACGAGACTCGCTTCGAGTCGCGTGATCAATTCATCGCGAGCAACCGGGGTTGGCGCCCGACGCCGAAATCCAACCAGCATCCCGGCAACCTCGCTGGGTGAGTCCATAACTGGCGCAGCGACAATCGCATGCGCTGGCGCCCCCTCGTTGTCGGCCTTGGCGTGGTACAAAACCGCCTGCCCCCACTCGACAACGCGTCCGAGGACCCGGTCCATCTCTTTGCTCACCCCGTCAGCGATCGCCGCATCAAACACGTCGACCAACTTATTCACCGGAGAGACCACGTCACCGCGAACGAGGCAGCACAACGTCTTCCATTCCGATTGATCTCTCACAAAAGCAATCGCGACTTCGAATCCGATGATGCGATCCATCGCGGTCAACGCGTCTTCGAGAAAACGGTCGTTCGTCGTCGCGGAATAGAACAACTTGGCGATCGTTCTCAGCCAAAGCATCAACTGCTCGCCTTGCTCGGCATCGAAACTCGAACCGAGGGTATCGACCAGTGCATTCCGCTCGATAGCGCCGGGAGCCACCTCCTCTTCACGCGGATATGAGCCGGTTCCCTCACCAGTGTTCGCCCCCTCGCTCGCCTCAACGCGTTCCTCCACACTCGAATCAATTCCAGGCCCTATCTCCACAAATTGGGAACCGATACCAACGAGCGGTCGTGGCGTTCCCAACGAAATCATGCGATCGGAAACCTTGGGCAACTCCACCACGATCGTCACATGATGCAGATGCAAACGCACGCTACCACGCACATAGCAAGTCTTCCCCGGCATCAGTTCGCGACCGGGGTCGATCGTGATTCGACAGTTTCGACTGCTATTCTGAATCAATACCTCCCCATCGGCCTGCGGCGTAATTCGTAGATGCGATCGGGAAATCTGCGTATCGAGACGGTCGGCGACAATCAATCGACGCACCGGTTGCTGCCCATCGACGCAGAACGGCAATGGTTCGTTTCGGCGTTGTCGCCCGACCTCGATGCTGCCGGTAATCTCGGTGCTGATTCTTTTCTGACCGGCAGAGTAAACGCTTACTACCGCCTGAACTGCCTCGGCATCAGCCTGCTCCCCAAAGGATGAAATCATGTAGCAATATCTAGCAATAAGTCTCTATTCGGAAGGATCGACTCTCAAACATTTCAGCGCAATCAAACATGTTGCCTGTCCTTGAACGACATTAAAATGGCATTTTGAGATTGAACCCGGACATTGAATTCAGTCATCGCGGAATTCAGACATCGCGACGAGGCTTGGCCGCACCACCGATCGCGATTCGCGTCAGAGCGCCGTCTGCGGCCTTGGACAATGCGTTCAACTTGCAAATTTGACACAGACCCTTTCGGCACTCAGAATTCCAATCGGTCAACTCACGCCTATTCGAGTAACACTCCACCGACTTATCTGATGGCTCATGAAACCAGATGAATCAGAAGTCCAATCGTTTTCCACGCGAGTGCCCGAAGAAACCCCACCGAACACACCGGCGGAATCAGATGCGTTCTCCACACGCGTTCCCGATCAAGCCATCGAAGCGGACACTCCACAGAGACTGCAATCCGAATACAGCACACGGGTAGACCAATCGATCGACACACACGGTGATGTCCCTGAACCAGGCAACACTTCGGCGACGCCCAATCGATCGATCCCGTCGCCGCTGCGATTTCGCGTTCTGCGACCGCATGCCAAAGGCGGATTGGGGCAGGTGTCTTTGGCGCAGGACACCGAACTGAAACGTCAGGTCGCAGTCAAAGAAATTCAAGACCGTTACGCCGACGTTCCCGAAAGCCAAGCTCGATTCGTATTCGAAGCCGAGGTGACCGGCCGGTTGGAACACCCCGGCATCGTGCCGGTCTATGCATTGGGAAGGCATCACGATGGTCGCCCCTACTACGCGATGCGTTTCATCTCGGGCACCGCGATGGACGACGCGATCACGGAACTTCATAAGTCACCCGACGCCTCGACGTTCGACCGTCGACTGCGTGACCTCCTGAATCGATTTATCAGCGTCTGTAACACCATCGACTACGCTCACTCGCGTGGCTACATCCACCGCGACCTCAAACCTGCCAACGTGATGCTCGGTGAGTATGCCGAAACTTTGGTCGTCGACTGGGGACTCGCGAAGCAGATTGGTGTCCCTGATTCAGACAGCAATCGACTGAGTGACCAGGACGTTGGATCCGCCGCATACCTCGCCGATTTCGAACACGAACACGGGCAAGGAAAAACTCGCGACGGACGCGCTGTGGGTACGCCACACTACATGGCTCCTGAGCAAGCCGCCGGAGATGTCCGTCGCATCGGACCTCGCACTGACATCTACTGCCTCGGCACAACGCTGTATCACATACTCACCGGTTCAGCCCCGCTGACAACCAACGAACGGCTATCCCTGTCTCAGTTGTTCAACCGAATCAAACAAGGAGACATCCCCCCGCCGATCGAAGTACGCCCCGCGACACGTAAATCACTCAATGCCATCTGCCTCACCGCGATGGCGGTCGATCCCGACAAACGGTACGCGTCGGCCCGACTGCTCGCCAAAGACATCGAAAACGAACTGGCCGACGAACAGGTTAGCGTGGTTCCCGAAACGATCGCCGATCGCGCCGGTCGTTGGATGAGGAAACACCGCGGCATCACAGCAACCGCTGGGATCTCGTTGATGATGCTGACATTGCTGTCCACTGCCTTTTACATCGTGACCCAATCTACGCTCGATCGGACTCGGCGTTATCTCCAAATCAGCCAACTCGAACAGCAATTCGATACCGCGATTCATGCTGAGGCACAGCGTCAACGCGATGCCAATCTCGCAGTCGCCTCGATCACGCCGCCGACTACGAACGTTGACTCGAGCCGAAACACGATCGACCAGATTGAAACGCTCCGTAGAAAAGAAACGCCCGACTTCCAAGACACCAACCGCCGGATGTCGCTGCTCGGGAACTGGACCGCAGCGATCGAACAGTTGGGGCGTCAACGCATGAACCGCGACCTCCACGCCAAATTGGTTCACGAAGTCGACCGGTTCGGAAAAGAATTCCCGTATCCAGACCTCCCCGGATTCCAAGACGAGGTCGATCGTTTGAGCCGTCTCGCGAAGGACCGCATCGCGCAGTGGTACTCCATTCCTTTACCGGAACTCAACGACGAACTGTTTGTCTCCCAGCACGGTATCCCGCCCCGTACTCAACACGCAAACGACCAAGAGTTTGTGTCGATCCTCGACACTCCTCCGGGTAACGTCCAAGTTTCCACACGATTCGCGGGCGACATTGCTGTAGCCCGCAGCGTGGGGATTGTGTTGTCAGAGTCACCCGATTCGGTTTATGAAAATTCAGGCTACCGGTTTCTGATCGCGGATCAGAGTTACCACCCCATCTACGACAACGACTCTCGACCGAGCATCGCGGAAGCCAATCGCCGGGACAGTTTGATGGCGTTTATCATTCGCAACGAAGACATCCTGCGGGTGCAGCCGATCAAGTTATCGCAGTCATCAGAAGGCGACGACCGTCTTCCGAAATTGACCGCCCGCCGAGAACGTGGAACCCTGCTGACCTTTCAAATCGACGACCAGCAAATTCGATTCGAGGATCTCTTTCCGATCCCGCCGGATCAACCGGGACGCATCGGGTTGATCTGTCCGACCGACATGGGTGTCGTTGAAGTTTCTGTTGAAGCCCAACGTGACCGAGCAAGCGTCAACCGCTTCGTCGAATCCCGCAGCGAGTCTGATCCGGTCGCGAATCGCTCTTCTCTCGCGGCTGATCCGATCGAACAGGGCGACCGAGCCTTTGCCGAAGGTGATTTCGTTGCCGCCCGACGCTTCTACGAACAACTCCCCAACAACGTCGAGGCCCTCGCCAAGTCCGCTTTCACGCTCGAGTTCTTAGACCCCGACGAGTACCCGATCGTGCTGCGACGCATCGTGGAAGACTTTGCCCCGGAAGGCGTCGAAAACAAAAACGTTCGTCAGTGGTATCTCTACGCCGGCGTGAAGCTCTTTTTGCACTACCTACGTCTCCCCGATGAACGCTCGCGAGCCGACTGGGTACTGACCCGGCTGAGAGTGAATTACGATCTCGAAGACGTGCAGTCTCTCATCCCCGAGGTCGAGCGACAGTCCTTCACGCAAGAGTTGCTCCGTCCCGGAAAACGCACGCGCGTCCTGTTCGGCAACGAAGGCGACCTCGAAGAACTCGACGGGGTCATCGAGTTGCTCAGTAACAACCCGCGATGGCGGCGGCTTGCGTATTGGCGAAAGTCCGACGCGATCCGATACGACTGGCAATTGTCGCAGAGCGAAAAGAGTGCAGCGGCCGCTCCCATCCTCGATCGCCTCATCGAAGAGATGGCGGACGATCCCGACTCTGACACGCTCGATTGGATCACAATCATTCGCGACCGCGTTTGGCTCCACATTCTTGATGGCACCTTTGACGAAGGCAAAGCACTGCTGTCGCGAGCGATCGGAGAGAAACGCGAACTCATCCCGGTCAACAGGTTGCCCCTGCTCACGGAGCGTGCCCGGTTGATTTACGCAGAAGATCCCGCGCAAGACCAAGAGGCGATTGAAGACCTGCAGTACTTCCTCAAACGCGTGAACCCCGAAACGCCACCTCAGGGATTACACCCGACTCACTACGGCGAGGCATGTGCGATCCTCGGCATACTCTACGAACGGCGCGGCGAACTGGACGCCGCCGAGGAAGTCTGGCTGAAAGGACGACGTCGAAACTGGGGGCCCTGGCGAAGCGATCCGGCGGCAATCGTCTCCGCCAAGGGGGCCATGATGGTCCTGGAAACCGAAACTCCCGAACCGGTGCTTTCCGCACGTACCAACGGCTACACTGAAGTCGAATGGCAACAAATTGTTGACGAACTCTTCGCCGGATCCGGACTCAGTGACGTGGCCGTTCGCAACATGATTTTCAACAGCGAACAGGTCCCCAAAGAGTGGATCGAAACCGTTGCCGAAAAGTGTTTCTCCGGCCCACGGGGCCGCGCCTTCTCCGATGCCACCATGCTGCATCAAATTCCAATGATGGAAGGAAACACCGGCGGCGTCACGTTGATCCTCTATCAAGCAATCGTGCATCTGACGATGGGCGGCGAATCCGTTTTCCAGAAGTACCCGGAATTCGACGAGATCACGTTTGACCGTTGTGAACGTTTGATGTCCGCGTTTCAGGAGGAGCGAATCGGGTGGAACGAGATGGCCTTTGTCTTGGCCGCGTTCACCGGCAGTTGGAATGAAAACTCCTTCGTCAAATTGGCTAAGAAACTCGAGGACGACGATCTCTCGGCCGGTTTTGCCTTGATTTTCGCCCTCATGCAGCAGGTCAAAAACGACGACGTCCAAAAATCGCGGGCAATTGTCGAAAAATTTGTCCTTCCCAACTCGGATCAATTACCCTCCCTCTACCGGAGAATTGCGACCGACCGTTTTGGGCCGTTCGAAGACTCCCCATAGGCGAAAACACCTCCGTTTGGATACTAGTTAGCAACAGATCGCCTCGTTTCCCGTCTGATATGTTTTGCTGAGCTTTCCTATGTCTCGCTTCCTTGTCTTTCCGCCCCTGGACCGAAGCCGCACTGCCGCGATATCGCTCTTCACGACGTTGCTCCTGGTCTGGGGTAGCACTCACGCGTTCACCTCAACTTGCGTAGCCGAACCCGCCGGCCGCACCGTTGACACCACGGTCGCCGACCTCAACGGATCCATCACCTCGATCCTTCCCGACGACACCATCTTTTGGTTGAGTGTTCCGGATTGGGAAACCACCGTTGACGGTCTTGATAACCTTCCGATGCTGCGACTGTTTGCATCCGAAGAGATGAAACGGTTTCGTGAACAAACAGAAGAACGAAGCACTTCGTTTCTCATTGACGCCTACGGTGTCGACTATCACACCATCGATGAAAACATCTCGGGTGAGTTCATCATCGCCGGGCTGACAACCACACAGGGCGAAATGTCAGTCACCTGTTTCGTTCAAACACCAAACGAAGCTGCGGCGGGCGCCTTCATCGACGCGACCGCGACGTTGCTGAAACAACGCGGTGCCGAAGAAGAGTCGCCCGACACGCCGGGTACCGTGCAACTCGAACTCACGATCATGGACGAGCAGTTGGTGCTCGGAACACTCGGATCCTGCGCCATGCTATGCGGTGACGCGGGCGTTGCGGCGAACTTAGTCAACCGATGGCAACAGCACTCGTCAACCGTTTCGAACGAAGCGAGTGATACATCGCCGGGTGAGAACCGACGCCTCGTCGAGCAAAACGAATTTGCCGAAACGATCTCTGCATTTCGAGAAGCTCCTCCCTCGTTGCTGCGTTGGTATTTCGATCCGATCGCCTACGCGGTCGCGAGCGAGAAAGCCTCGGAAACCGATAGCGATCAACCGAGCGATCCTGTGACAAACGAGGAACCGTTCTCGAACATTCCATTTCCGATGCGGCACGGTTTCCCTGGTTTGCAAGCGATCGCGGGACGCGCATGGATCAACCCGACCACCGGTGACCTCGAATCACGCACGCTCATCCACGCTCCAACTCGCGAAGAGGCGTTGGAGATGTTTCAGTTCGAACCTGGCTCGCTCGAAATACCGAAATGGCTGAGCGATGAAGCGAACGTCGCCACGTTGGTTCGTTGGAACCTTGGCCAAATGATCTCCAATGCAGAAGCCGTCTATGACGACGTCACCGATGCCCCCGGTGCATTCGAAGGCACCATGGAAGATCTCAAAAACGAATTGAATGTTGATCTGCTCGGTGGGCTGTTTCCCGTCATCGGTCCTGAACTGGTGATCTATTCAGTAAATGACACGGCACAGAATAACGAATCCACCGTCGTCTCCATCGAGATTCAAGACCCCGCCAAAAACGAAAAATCAGTCGCATCGATGATGTACAACCTGTTCGTCGGCGACCCCGAGGCCAGACGGATCCGCTTGCCCGGCAAACGTTACGAGATGTGGCAGATCAAACTGATTGTCGACGAAGACACCACTCCGTTTTCCAAGGCCGGGTTGACGGTTGCGGACGGCCGGTTGTGGTTCTGCACCCACGCCTCCACCCTTCAAAAAATGCTCCTGCGACGCCAAGCGTCACCTCTCGCCGAAACCGACGTTTACCGCATCTTCGATCAGGTGGTCTCCAAAGAACGCGCACCAGAATCGTTCGGTGTCTCAATCGCACGCATGGATCGTGATGTGAAAAAGACCTACGAGGTTCTCAAGTCGAGCGGTATTCGCGGGCTCGAAAACGTCGAAAGCATCTACGCAACTCTTCTCCGGTCGATCTTCCTACGTGAACCCACAGAAGACGTTTCTGAAGACGCTCGCAACGCGGGAAGCCGGATTGCAGATGAGATCGATTTCAGTGTCCTGCCGTCGTATGACTTCGCACGTCAATTCCTTAAAAACCTTGCCGTCATCAGCCGCAACACTGAAACCGGATGGGAGATCTTCGCGGTTGTATTCGATGAGGATTCCGCTTCACCGTAGACCTCATCGAGCACACATCAACACGCCTGTTTTCGATCGCGTCATCGATTGCCCGACGCCAATGTGAACCACCTCGGCCTATCATCATGAGTACACCACGTCATCCTGTTTCTCCAATTCCTGTTTTGCCATTTCTCTTTCGGTGGGCGTTCGCCCCTTTGCTGCTCATCGCGAGTCTCTTCGCCGAACCCTCTCTCGCGGGCGGACAATCGTTTGAACTGAACCGCATCGCAGAGGCAACCTATTTCAGACCCACCACGGAAGACTTTGAATCGGACCGGCGGCGCGCAATCAACGCTGTCACGGATTTGGACCGATACCTCGGATACGGTTCCAACGCCGACGCATGGAAACGATTTCTCAAACTGCAGGAACTCAACGACCAACTTGCGTCGATCCCGGCCCCCACGTTTCCACCAATCGATTTTGATGATCGCGATCTCCAGCTAACCGATACACAACGAGATTATCTCGACCAGTTTCAAACGATTCGTGAACTCGCGGCGCGAATGATGGGCAAACATCAAGGACTCGAGCGGGGGCCGATCGCCGGCGCCCGTGAATCGATCAAGCGGTTGGTGCTGACGAGTGAATTGATGATCGACGCGACGCTGGAGAAAGGATTCCGGTCACGACGGGACACCATTGTCGAATTGTTGATGACGCCCCATCAAGAAGACCAAACGTTCTACCGGACACTGCAACCGCTCGCTTCGTGGATGGACCAATACGCTCAGGCGACCGAATGGACACCGGTAGCGAAGGCGTTGTGGTCTCGCCCCAACCTGCGAATCAACGTTTCTGCGGCGGCAATGCGAAAGGTAACCCTTCGCCCCATTCGCGAAACCGAACCGATCGACGAGTGCGAGGATGGTCGCCGCATTCACGGACGTGCCCTGGTCACCGGCGTCGCCTACATGGTTCCGTCCGAGTCATCGCAACCGATCTCATGGGGCGTTGGTCATTCATCTGTGGACGTGACTTCATGGCAGGCACGTCCACAATGCCAAATTGTCTTTGATGGGAATATCGAGTCGACCCTCAACGGTTCCGACGGTCCGGTTTCGTTCGGGTTGATTGGCCAAACGCGCGTGAACGGTTACACGCCGGTCATTTTGGGAACAGACCGCTTTATCGTTCTACCAATCCAAACCTCCTCGTCGACACATTTGCGCACGCGTCATGTCTCCACACGACGCAACGGGATCGGCAGCCGCTTGGTCAGAAAGATCGCCACCAACGTTATCGAGAAGAAACAACCCGAATCACAACGGGAGCTCGACAAGGGAGCCGTCGAGCGTTTTTCGACTGCGTTCATGGAAGACGTTACTCAAGAGATTCTCGAGGCGGAAATGGACTTCAAAGAAGACGTCCTCGCCGCGATGGATCGTTCGGACGTCCGTCCGTCTGATCTGAACTTCGCCGGCACCGGATCCCATCTCGAAATCGGCATGACGCTGAACGGTGGCTTTGGTCTCGGTGCACCACCGCTGGCACTGCCAACGGTGGTTCCCAGCCTGCCGATCTATTCGGCACGCTCGGCTCCTGACATCACGATTCGATTGCACGAATCGGTTGTCGAACGTTTGGCCCAGCGAATGTTGGCGGGTGAAACCATTTCTGATTTCGCAACGTTGGTTCAATCGATCGGATTGCCGGTTACGGACGAACAAGCCGCTGAAATGCCTGACGACATTTTGATCGAACTCGCACGCGACCTCCCCGTCACCGCTCGCTTCGAAGACAACACGCTCGAGTTGATGGTACGCTGCAAACGCTTCCAAGTCGGACGAGCAAGCCCGATCGCGGTGAATTTCACCGTTCGTTATGACGTTCGCATCGATGCCGGGAACGTCAAATTCGAAATGCTCGGTGACCCCAAAGTCACGCCGCCGGAAACCAAACGGGCGGGAATCCGTTTCTACACCATGAAGAACGTGGTCGCGAGACGATTAAAAAAAGAAATCCCAAAGGAAAACACGCTCGACGGTTTTGACCTCGACGCCCCCGGCGATCGCCTTGGGCACCTCAATTTCGACACCGCCAACGTCAGCCAAGGTTGGTTGACCTTGACGATGCGAGGAGATCGATAAACCGCCTGCTCGCCTCTAGCGTTTCCCAACCGGTGGCACTTCACCCCGTCACCGCCCGGTCGTAGAATTCACCGCGAGTGCACGGTCAGCGGCATGACGATCTTCCTAGACGCGTCACGCGGTCGCGTCGCGACGGGTCTGCACTGAGTCTCTCTCATCGCTTGTTGCCTCGCGAACCACGCACCGTATGAAACGCCCGTCGCTGCCCATTGATGAGGTACTGCCTCAACTCGTCGATGCGGTCACGGCAGAAAATCCGGTAGTTCTCAAAGCTCCACCGGGTGCCGGCAAAACGACCGGTGTCCCCTTGGCGCTATCCAACGCGATGAAGAGGGACGAGGGGCAGATTTGGGTTGTTCAACCGCGACGTTTGGCAGCCCGTAGCGTCGCCGAGTATCTCGCCAGATCGCTCAACGAACCGATCGGCGAAACCATCGGATACCACGTCCGTCTCGATCGAAAAGAAAGCAACTCGACACGCGTGCTGTTAATGACGACAGGAATTTTCCTGCAGCGAATGCGTTCGGATCCGTTGTTGGAAAAGACCGCCTGCGTGATCCTGGACGAATTTCACGAACGAAGCCTGGAACTCGACCTATCGCTCGCACTCACGCACCGACTGCGAACGCAACTTCGCGATGACCTGCGGTTGATCGTTATGTCCGCAACGCTTGACCCCCAGCCGATTGCGGACTATCTCGGCGTCACGTCACGGTCGTTGGAATGTCACGGACGCAGCTTTCCGGTCGAGACTCAACACCATCAGGTTGATCCTCGGGCACGCCTGGAACAATCGATCACGCCTCTTATCTGCGGCGCGGCGCAGCAAACAGACGGCCATGTCCTTGTGTTTTTGCCAGGCGTGGCTGACATTCACCGTGTCGGCGAGGCGCTGCGTCAGACCGAGCTCGCCGATGAGCGTTCTGTCGTTCCCTTACACGGGTCTCTCACGCCGAAACAGCAGGACGATGCCGTTCGCAACGATCCCTCGGCACCGCGGAAGATCATCCTCTCGACGAACATTGCCGAGACTTCCGTGACGGTGGACGGGGTTACCGCCGTCGTCGACTCGGGGCTCAGCAAGACGCCGATGCTCGACACACGTCTCGGACTCACTCGATTGCAAACGAGACCGATCTCGATCGCGTCGGCGGATCAGCGTGCCGGACGGGCCGGGCGAACGTCGGCCGGAACCTGTGACCGCATGTGGTCAACGGCGGCGCACCGGACACGCGACCTCTACGACAATCCTGAAGTCTCACGCAGCGATTTGTCATCCGCATTCCTAACGCTCGCGACTCTCGGAGAAGACCTCGAAGGAGATTTCCCGTGGTTCACACCACCGCCGGAACACGCAGCCCGAGCAGCCATCGGTTTGCTCACCGCACTCGGCGCGATCGGAGACGCCAATCGAATCACGAGCGTCGGTCGCGTGATGTCCACTTTGCCACTGCACCCCCGCGTTTCCCGCTTTGCGATCACCGCGAGTGAGTTGTTGGGAACGGAACTCGCTGCCGCAGGCGCGGCTCTGATGAGTGAACGCGATCCCATCGACAATCAAGACTCACGTTGGTCGGAACTCTCCCTCGCCGAAAAGATGCAGCACGTCGTCTCACGTCCGAAATCAATGGGACGAAACTATCTGAACGCCGCACGTCAAATCCAACGCTCTCTCGAAAGATCGCTCACCCCGGAAACGTCTTGCGGCGCAGCGAGTGATACGAAATCTACCTCCAACCATGACGCCGTGGCACAAGCGTTACTCGCGGCGTACCCGGATCGAGTTGTCGTTAGACGTGACGGTGATGAAGATCGTGGCGTGATGGTGGGACGTCGAGGTGTCTTGGGGCTGAAACGAATCCCGGACCTTTCCCAGGACTCCAAACTCCTGCTGTGTTACGACGTGGACGGGAACGCGACCGAGTCGCGCGTTCGAGGTGCTGTATCGATTGACGAATCTTGGCTCCCGAATGGTTCCCTTCAAAAAGAGGTTTCCGTCGACTTTGATGCAAAACGGGAAACCGTAGTGTGTCGGGCCGTCGAAAAGTATGCGGACCTCGTCCTCAGTGAAACTCCGATCACGTGCGAAGAGAATCCGGAGACAAGCGAACGTCTTTACACCGAAGCGATCGGGCAACTCGAGAAAGTCTACCCAGAGAACGCTCGCGGAAACTCAGGTGAATTCCAAAACGTTCTGCATCGCATCCGTTTGGTGATCGAACACTGCCTTGACGAGCCCCCACCGTTTAGCAACGTCGACGAACTGTGTCGTGAGGTTTGCCGAGAACTGTGTCACGGCCGACGCTCCTTTGCCGAACTACGTCGTGCTGCGTGGACAGACTACCTCATCGGAAAAGTCGGCTATGAGTTTTGGGAAATTGTTCAATCGGAAGCTCCAACTCACCTGACGCTGCCGAGCGGCAATCGCGCCCGAGTGGGATACGCGGAGAATCGCCCGCCGTGGATGGAAGCCCGCATCCAAGAGTGCTTCGGATGGCCTCAAACGCCGCGGATCCTACGAGGCAACGTCGCCGTTCAGATGCATCTGCTCGGCCCCAACCGGAGACCGCAACAAATCACCGAAGACCTCGAGAGTTTCTGGAAGAACACCTACGGCGAAATTCGAAAAGAGCTTCGGCGACGTTACCCGAAACATCATTGGCCGGAAAACCCAACCACCGCCGAGGCGACACACAACGGGCTCAAACCGCGCGAGAAGTAGTCAACAGCACGATGTTTGGACAATTGCGAAATCATTTGGACTTGAGTTGGACCCGGCACAATGCCGAAATAACAGAGGAAACCGTGCTGTTTTAAGATTTGTTTGGATTACGCCGGGTAACGGATTGCGTCGAGAGACGCTGCCAACCGCAATCGATACGGCGGATCGTTTGTACGTTCTGTGCGGCTTGATTCCACTTCAACGACGATGGACTCGCATAGCAGATGGCTCTCCTTCCCGTTACAACCAATCGCGTCAGCACGCCTCTGACCAACCAACGATTGTTGTATCAACTCAACAACGATCAACTCGCGATCCAACGCCAGTACGACCAACTCAGTACGGGGCGTCGCGTACTGCGAATGAGCGACGATCCGGCCGCGGCGAGCCGTGCGATCGGATACCAACGGTCGATCTCATACAGCGAGCAATTGATCCGCAACGCGAACGTCACCGAGGCGTTTTATCAATCGACCGACGTCGTGCTGAATCGCGTCGACAACGCGTTAATCGAAGCCCGCGGGGTGGCCGTCGAAGCCGCACAGAGCGTGCTTTCGGAAGACCAACGCGAAGCGCTCGCGATGACCATCCGGCAAAACATGGAATCGGTCGTTTCGGCGGGAAACGGCATGTTCAACGATCACCAGTTGCTCGGCGGCGTGCTAGAAAACGAAGCGGCGCTGCAGTATGTCAACGATACGGTCCTGTTTAGTGGAACCGGCGCGATCGGGCAAACCAAAGTCGGTGACGGTTCACCGGAAACATTCACCGTCACGGGAGCAACCGCGATTGGCGTCGGAGGGACGTTTCAAACCGGGGACGCCCTCAACGCCGCCATTGATGAGGACACTCGCCTAGTCGACCTGCGGCAAGGCATCGGCGTTAGCCCCGGCATCATCACGTTGTCCGATGGCGACAACCACGTCGAACTCGACCTGCAAAATGCGGCCACGATCGGAGATGTCGTGGATGTTCTTCGCACCGTGGAACTCGGCGGCCGTCCGCTCGGGATCAACCTGGGCAGCGATTCCATTTCGATCCAGTACGCGGACTCACTGCCGGGAACGCTCGCGGTGATCGACGCCGAAGGCAGTTCCCTCGCACACGATTTGGGGATTTCCAATCCGCTGGGCTACCGTTCGCCACCGATCGTCGGCGACCGGTTGTCGCCGCGTGTAACCTCGTCCACGAAAATCAGCGATCTCGGTGACGGCACCGGTTTGGATCTCACCAACGGAATTGTCATTCAGCGAGGAAACGAGAGTTTCACGATCGACTTTGACGGAGCCGAAACGATCGGAGACGTCTTGATCGCGATCAATCGAAGTGACGCCGGTGTTCACGCCACACTCGATGAAATCGAAGGACACATCGATCTCTCCGGTCTGTACTCGGGCGTCGACTACAGCATTGGTGAAAACGGTGGAATCGCTGCCACGGAACTCGGCATCCGCACCGCAGACACCGAAACACTGCTGAGCGATCTAGCCCGCGGTCGTGGCTTGAGCCTGAATCCCAACGGTGCCGACGTCGTCATCACACGTCCCGACGGCGTTGAACTCGAACTCGAACTCGAAGGTGCTGAAACGATCCAGGATGTCATGGACCTGATCGCCAATCACCCCAACAACCAGGACACGTTGCGAGTCCGTGTTTCGCTCAACTCGGTCGGCAACGGTCTGGAGTTGACCGCACCCACAGGCGCCGGACCGATTCGCGTGACACAGCCCGGCCTGAGCGATGCAGGGGTTTACCTCGGTTGGATCGAAGAGGGGCAAAGCGAAGCCACCTCCCAGGTCAACATCGGCGCGTCCACATTGACCGGCCAGGACTATCGGCCCCGCGAAGCAGGCGGGGCAGTCGACACACTCTTGCGTCTGGAAAAAGCGGTCCGCGAAGGCGATATTCCCGAAATCAGTCGACTGCAAACACAGCTCGACAGCGACCTCGATATGAGCAGTCGCACGCGGGGGCGAGTGGGTGTCTGGACTCAGAGTTTGGCCGAGACCAAAGCCGCGATGGAGGACGAGAACGTGCTCTTGCAAGCGCAGATGTCCGACGAACTCGATGCCGACTTGGCGACCGTGATCAGTGAACTCGGGGCCCGGCAAGCCGCCTTGGAAGCGTCCATGCGGTTCATCGGGCAAACATCTAACCTGACGGTGTTGAACTACCTTTGATCCGTAGTGCGGTGAACAGGTTGTCACGGAAGCGGGCGCTCGGCGAACCGTTTTCCCAAATAGGCCCGCTCTGAGCAACGCGCCGGTTGTGACGATTTTTTCGGATTATTTGCTCGTTTCGGTTATCTCTCGGCAAAGGTGTTGCCGATGAAAGACGTGAAGATAGTTTCAACCACGTGCATGAACCCTGTCCCATCGGAACTCAGCCATGCGAATCGACACACATCGCTTCGGCACACTTGAACTCAACGCCGATCAGCTGTTCCTCTTCCCACAGGGTCTCGTGGGGATGGAGTCACTTCATCAATGGGCGTTGATTCCCGATCCGGACAACGAATCAGTTGCATGGTTGCAATCCGCCGCTCGTGGTGACCGGGCGATGGCAGTCGTCAGCCCACGTGCTTTTTTTCCTGAATATCGAGTGCACGTCGGACGCCGAGACCTTGCCGGACTGCACCTGACCAGCGGCTCGGAAGTTTACATCATGACCACCGTCGCCGGTCATGTCGGCAAGTTGACCACGAACCTTCGTGCTCCGTTGCTGATCAACCTCGACCGGCGTTTGGGATGCCAAGTCATCACGAATGACGACCGCCCTTTGCGGCAACCACTTCCAACCGCAGCACGGTCGGCCGCCGAGCCACTGCCCGTCTCGCAGGTTCGTGCTGCCTAGAACAGTCGCTGCTTTATCGCGAGCCTTCTTGGCTCGCAAACAGAGGATCTACCGAACGAAAACAAAAAGCCGACCTGGCGGATGCCGGTCGGCTTTCTGCATTTCCTGCACGTAGTCCGCGAACGGTGATATCTCGGGAACGGTCGCCGGCCACGTGCCTTCTGTTTAGGCAATCCGCATCGGCGCACCGCGGATGCGTTTCGATTTCGTTTCTTCACGCGGAAACGATCCCACTGCAATCGTTTGCCCTCTCGATCCGGTCCGCGTGTCACAGCCGGCGAACGTGACACCACTGCCCGCATTGGCACGGTTCTTTGGCAATCTGCTCGCTAATAGCGCGAACCCGCACGACCGGTACGTGTGGACCTTCTCAGCGGATCTTGGACAAAGCAATGTCATCGGGACGATCACTCTCTTAGCGAGGCGGAATCGACATTGTGTTGATTCCACTTTAGAGACCTCGTTCGATTGTTGCGATGGAATGCAGATCACGGCAAGGATTGCCGAACCGAACGCATCAGAATTCCAACCAATTTGGTCCCACTGATTCTCCCTCCAGAAATATCAAACCGAGGACATTATGCTCGTCCTTTCCCGACACCGCGACGAAAGCATCATGATTGGTGATGACGTGGTTGTGACGATTGTCGACATCCGTGGCGATAAAGTTCGCCTTGGCATCGAGGCACCACAAGCCATCCCGGTGCACCGTCAAGAAGTCTACGACGCCATTCAACGTGAAAATCGTCGCGCCTCACAAACCGGTGCTGGTGCCACGAAGGATGTGCGACCACCGCGATCTTAGCGACCGCTGTTTCCACTTCCCTTGATCGACGCGAGTGCTGCACACCTTGGTAGCCGGTGCAGTGCGTTGATCAAACCGGGGACGATGACGCAGGCGACGACTCACCGCGAAGAACGGGACGGGGCATCCGTCCGTAAGCGTGTGCGAGCAATTTCAATGGATGCACGGCGGAGTAGTTCCCACCGTGTTCCATCTGCAATTTGCAAGCGCTGCATTCGGTGGCCGGCGCGGCATCGGCAGCACGACGTACCGCAGAGATCATCGGCCAACCGATCCGAAGGCTATTCCGATAGTTTTTCCGCTGCAGCCCCCAGGTGCCTGCCATCCCGCTGCAGCCCTTGCCGACGGTATCGACCTCGATTCCCGGGATCAACTGCATCAATCGTGCCGCCGACGACTCCCGTTCGAGCACACGGCTGTGGCAGGGTTGATGATAAATGACGCGGTGGTCAATCCGTTGGAACTCCAACTCGAGACGGTCTTCCTCGTGCAGCGACCAAAGGTATTCACACGCTTCATGCGAGTGCCGTGCAACGAGGTGAGCGTCTTCGCTGTCGAGCAGGTTCGGGTACTCGTGTTTCAAACACAACGCGGCCGCAGGTTCTGTCGCTAAAACGGTGTAACCCTGTCGAACCGCATCGGCGAGAATCCGGACGTTGCGTCGAGCCACACGTCTGGCCCCTTTTAAATCGCCGCCGGTAATCCGCCCCATCCCGCTGAGTCCCTGTCCAACCGGAACGTAAAAACCGATTCGGTTGTGCAGCAAAATCTCGGCGAGCGCCCGCCCGATTTCGGGATCGTGGTAGTTCGCGAAATGGTCGACAAAGTAAACGACTTTCAGTCCGCCGTGCGGTGATGATTTGTGCCAACGTCGCCTCGTCGCGTAACGCACAAACGTTTCGTTGGACAGTTTCGGGATATCTCGAGCGGCCGAAAGGCCAAACAGGTTTTCGCCTAACCAACGCATCGAACGTCGACGCAGCAGGAAGTTCGAGATCGACGCCACTTTCGAAGCGATCGATGCCACCACATCGAGCCGCCCAACCAACCAATCCGACAAAGGCATCCCGTTGGTCGCAACATACTGAGCCTTGATCTCGCCGACGACTTTGGGGATGTCAACCGAGGCGGGACATTCCACGCGACAGGAATGGCAATTGAAACAAAGGTCCGCGACCGCCTTGGCTCGTTCCCCTGTCAACTCGTTGACATTCAACGCGCCACTGAGAACTCCACGCAGCAAATTCGCTTTCGCTCTCGGCGATGCCTCTTCCACCGCCGAGATGCGAAACATCGGGCACTGGCGTTCCCCTTCGCTATGCGACCGGCAACGACCGCAACCGTTGCACTGACGGGTTGTGTTTGTGATCGGTGAACTTCCCGGCCATTGCTGCAACACCTCTAGCTGAGGAGGCGGTTCGTGCGGCATCAACGAGGCTACCAACTTTGACGCAGCCGACTCGGCCAACCCTCGTTCCTTGACAACGTCTTCTTGCGCCGCGTTCTCGGACGGTTCGTCTGTACTTGGCGTTGCTGCCGCTGTCGCATTCGGCGACTCCATCGCCGCATTGAAACCACTCAACGTGGTCGCCGGATCTTCCCCTCTTCGCAGCGGCAACACGCTTCGTCCCGCTTCGATAATTTCGATCGTGTGATTGAGCGGACGCAGGTTCTCGTCGGGCTTCTGCAACACTGCACCAAATAACTTGCCCGCGTTGAACCGATGCTGTGGATCAAACAGTCGCTTGACTTGACCCATCGCCGGCCACAAATCACCAAACTGCGTCGGCATCAAGAAGGAACGACTCAATCCCGCCGCATGTTCCACACCGATCTGCCCGCCCTCGCGCCAAACCACTTCCGCGATCGCTTCGCTTAACGGACGAACCCGACGACGGTCCTCTTCCTTAGCGAGGTCCAACATTGGCCGCACGTGCAACTGACCGTGACCCGCGTGCGCGAAAACAGTCGCCGTTGTTTGAAAACGTTTCAACACATCCTGCACCGCAACTAACATCTGCGGCAACGTTTCCGGTGGCGAATAGATGTCTTCGACAAACGGCAAAGGCATCGCTCGACCAGGCACCCGGTATTGTCTTTGGATCACCCGTCGAAACAAAACCCAAAATAAATCACGCAGTTGATTCTGCACCGTGTCCTGGGAAGCAAACGCGGCATCCGGGCCCGTTGCGAGCGTCTGTCTTAAAATCCCGAGTCGATGATACAAGTCACCGAGAGATTCACCTTGTATCTCGACGAGCATGCCCGCTTCTGCCTCGCGAGGCACCAAGTCGGCGAAACGTTTCTCGCCCTCGCGTGCGATCTGTAACAACCGGCGATCCATGACGTCACAAGCGATCGGGCCGTGACTTAACGCCGAAACGGCGGCTCGCATCGCCGAATCCAACCGCCGAAAGAACAGCAGCACGACACCACGATGAGCCGGGATCAACTCGGTGCGGACGGTCGCGTCAACCATCACCCCCAGAGTCCCTTGGGTACCGGCGTAAAAGCGAGCCAGGTCAACAACGTCCGACGAATCCATGAAGTCATCGAGGCGGTACCCGTTGCTCGCCGGGGACCGAAACGAATGCGATTCCAGGGCATCGACGAACTGGTTGCGAATTTCCCTCAGCCCGCGTGCGACCCGATTGCGATACGCGATCCCGCCTTCTCCACCGACCTGTGACGGCGACTGCATGTACTCTTCGGGAGCGTGCTGGGCGAACTCAACGAGCTCTCCGCTGGCGTTGATCACGCGGACGGATTCCACCGTATCCCGCGCCGAACCACTTCGCAGGTAATGGCTGCCCGACGCATTGGTCGCGATCACTCCGCCCATCGTAGTAATTGCTCGCGTTGCGGGATCCGGGCCGAACCATCGTCCCGAATGAGCCAACAGGCGATTCACACTCGCGAGCGTCGCCCCGCTCTGCACTGTGACCGTCGTCCCATCCTCCTGCAGCGACACCCGCCGGAGATGACACGACATGTCCAACACGATCCCCGGCCCGAGCGATTCCCCCGCCACGCCGCTTCCGCTGCCACGGGGATGAATCGTTAAACCATGATCCCCCGCATACACGACGGTGGCCGAGATGTCAGCGGCCGAACGCGGCCGAACGACGGCCAAAGGCCGGATCTGATAGACGCTCGCATCGGACGCGTACAGTTGCAAGGAAACGTCATCACACAAAACCTCCCCGTCGACAAGGCCGCGGAGGTCATCGTGCAATCGTTGGCGATCCAGATCAGTGCGCATTGCCCTCATTACGACTCAAAAAGGCCCATTCCGTCAAGGAGTCTGACTACTGCCGTGCCCGGCCCGTTCCAATCGGCCTTGATCTAAGGCTCCTGCTGCACGTGTGCTCCCGCACGATTTCGAATTGGGCTAGAACACCTACGGCCCCAAGGCACAACCGGATCGGAAAAACAAGACGAACCTCCCAAACGCCCTCGCCGCGACGTTGCTTGGGAGCGTTCATTTTGCATCACGAGGGCAAATGCGGAAAAAACGCTGATCTGGTGATTAGACGGACGACGCGGCAGGACATTACTCCAAATTGTTCGAACGCTCCGCCAATTGAACCAAACTCATGGCTGATCCCATCTCCCTTCCTCGCCTTGCCCTGGCACTGATCCCCGTGCTCGCGCTGATTCTGTGGCTATACGGCACCGGACACCGGATCGTGACGTCACTGCAAGGACTCGGCCGGATGCTGATTCAGCTTTCGCTCGTCGGCTACGTGTTGGTGTTCTTGTTCGAATCAAAACATGCATGGACCAGCCTCGCTACGCTCAGCGTGATGATGCTCGCCGCTTCCGCGATCGCCATTCGCACCTCCGCCGATCGACCGTGGTCGTTGTACTTTCAGGTCCTCGCGTCAATCGTCCTCGGCGGCGGAATCACCCTCGCGGTGATCACTGCGGGGGTTCTCAACGTGGACCCTTGGTACAACCCGCGGGTATTGATTCCTCTGGCAGGCATGACGTTTTCCAACTGCATGAACGCACTCTCTCTCGCAATCGAGCGACTCGAGTCAGAAACCAACACACCATCAAACAGTTCCACCACGTCCATCGTCGCTTCCCCAGCAGAACACGCTGCCGACCCCAACCAGGCCGTTCGCGTTGCCTTGATTCCAATTACCAACAGCCTCTACGCCGTGGGTGTTGTCTCAATCCCGGGCATGATGACCGGACAAGTCCTCGCGGGCGTTTCGCCACTGATCGCCGCTCGGTACCAGATCATGATCATGTGCCTGATCTTCGCGTCGGCAGGATTGTCGCTGATGATTTTCCTACAGCTTCAACGTCGCGGCGATACAAAACCCATCCAGAACCCCTGAACCGAATCAACAGCTACGTTCAGGAATCAACAGGGTTCGAAAGCCAAACGCTTTCAAAGACAACACCACTCACTCAGGAAGCGGTGTTTCCCTGACGCGATCGCCAACGTCTTAAGACCGATGGCAAACGGCGGTGCAACGGCGTCTTGGCGATCTGCTCGAGACAAGGCAGTTCGTTGCTACTGGATTCGGTTATCACCGTCGGGTCAGGCTTGCGAGCAACCATGTAGAACGGATGTTCGGCAACCGCTTCGCGTCCTTCTTCGACAAAGACACGCACCCGGATGCCCCACTGAATGCAAAGCAAATGACCGCGATAACTCAGCGGCGAAGGCGGCAACCGGCACTGAATCGGTTGACTGTCGACCATGCCTCGTTCTCGCAGTTGAGCGGCATCGTAACGACGGAAGTAGTGCACACTGAGATCTTCGTCACCTTTGCCCTCGGTGTACCACAACACCGAAACCTCGACGCTACTGATCTCGTCGAGACTCACCCGACTCACACGCCAACTCGCCTTCAAAACCCCACCGGCCGCGTATGTCGCATCGTCACGACATAACGTCACATTCACCGCGGGCTGTTTGGTGGAACCATTAGCGGCGGATGGACGACGAGCGGGAAACTTCGGCAGAACGATGGCCAAGGGCGGGCTTCTCCTGAAACGATCAATCGCCACCTCACCGAATTATTCGTCGCACTGAACGAATGCATCACATTGGCGGGTAGCTCGAACTCCAATTGTTGCTCCCAGGGGGTGAGCGGGTCAACACGAACCGGCCCTTCGGCCAGCAATTCTTTCGAAAGTGCAACGTGTTGATCGGACCGAACGTCGGTTCCCTGCCGGAAAAATGACTCCTCTTCACAAACCAGTTCAACCCGCAAACTCCGCAGCCGCATCCGCCCCATTTGCAAAACAAAAAGCTGATACGCGCCGCCGGGCTCCAACGGGTGATCACTGATTTCCACCACCGTCGGACCAACCCCAGCGATCTGCCGCACCTTCCTCAGAAAGGACTTCAGCGCCCAAATCGCTACACCGGAGAAGGGCAACAGCAGCATCGCCAAAACAGGCCTAGGGCGGTCATACCACCATCCCGAAATCGCCACCGCCAAAAGAACCACACAGACCGAGTTCCATATCAGCGCCAACGAGGCCGCCCCGAAGATCGCCCATCGTCCCGTCGACACCGACGCCAATCGATAACGAAGTCGCTCCCCCAAACTCTCATCGAGCACCGTTCCGCGGGGCACCGCCGGCAGGCTCGGGTACTCATCCGACGCCTTCGGATCGGTCTGCGGAGCCGACGCAATCGATTCTTCCTCCTGATTTTCGGCGGACGCAGAATTCCACCGAGAAAGTCGGCCTTTTTGGGCCGAAATGCGTTCCTGGCTGAAACCGAGGTGCATCAAACGGTAACCAAGACCGAATGCACCGGACCCGATTGCAGCGACGGAGATGATCGCCACGATCCATGGCCCCCAGTGATGACCGCCCCCGCGTGCCAAATCCGAGTCCAGCACCACACGGGCCTCCTCGGGGAGGTCAATCCCGATCCGAGGAACCATCCACTGCGCAACGAGCACCAGTGTGAAGAGAAACACACCGGCAAAAATGAGGCTCAGGTAGAACGCGAGCTCACCGAGGACGCCCCGAAACGGCCCCGTACGCAGCCGCCGTCCGAGCTTCTTGCTCCACGGACGCCACTGCCAGACTGATCGAGACCGTCTCACGTAGAATTTAGCCGCGGGATTAGTGGGCTTTGGAGGTCACAACCTGACGGCCCGGACGGAAAAATCCGAGTTGCTCCAACGCGTCGTACACTTCGTCCAACGTCTTTTCGCCAAAGTTACTGATTTTCAACAATCGACGAGGAGTCGCGTTGAGCAAATCCCGGACGGTCAAAATTCCGGTTTCTTCGAGACAGTTGGTCGTCCGGACCGACAATCCCATCTCGGCAATGCTCAGGTCGAGCCGCTCTCGTCGCAAACGGGCTTCTTCTTCGGCCTGGCTCAGTGGAATGCGCGTCTTCATATGAATCCTTCCATTTTGATTTGATGGTGAAGCTGCAATTCGCACGCAGATCATACGTTATAAACGTTCAATTTGCTGCGTGTGAATCCACAAAGAATACTGTTTCTCGGGATTCCAGCAATGGGCAAAAATTTGTGGACGTCTATCTCCGCTCATGCCAATTCGCGTCACCGTACCGAGTTTGCATTAATTCGTCGGCGATTGCCTCGATTTGCCCCGCAACTCCATCGGGAAAACGCTCGGAGACAACCGATCGAGTGTCACCAACGGTTGACTCACCACT
>NZ_ANOH01000076.1 GCF_000346505.1 Aporhodopirellula sallentina SM41 | reverse complement strand
GAATTCTGGCGAATTCAACTACTGATATCAGACACGTCACCTTTCAAAATGCCCTAAACTCATTGTTAGGATCAGTGTAATTGATCGCGGGCTGACGCACACACAGATCCAGTCGGTATGAGAACGAGTTTTGAAATTAGTCGGTGGGCAACAGTGCTGGCGGGCTTTCGCTTCCATAAATAACGAAACCATGAATAACGAAACCATAAATAACAAAACTAAAATGTCAGAAAGCTGCTGTTCCTCCTCCGGTTGTTGCGGAGAGGTAGACTCAAGCGTCGGCCGTCGCCAATTCGTCAAAGCAACCGGGCTGACGGCAGCGATGCTGATCGCAGGTCGAGCGGATGTGATGGCTGGCCCATTCGACGCAGAAGACTTTGACAACATCATTCCCGTCGACAAAAAACTGAGCAAGGAATGGATCACGAGTCTTTACGCACGTGGCGAGGCGTTGACGGCTACCGGGGACGATCTGAAATACATCGGTATGCCGATCAACGGAATCTGCACAGGGCAGGTTTACCTCAGCGGTGATGGTCGACTTTGGAACTGGAATCTCACCGCCATCAAGGACCAAAAGAACACGCCCAAAGGCCTTCGCTACATGCAGCCCGATGCGGCACGACCGTCCGCGGGCCAAGGTTTCGCGGTCCGAGTCGGCGGCAAGGTTCATACGCTCGACGCCAGCGGTTTTGAGAACGTCAAATTCACCAACCAATACCCGATGGGACGGGTGGACTACGCCGACGAAGCTTGTCCGCTGACGGTACAACTCGAAGCGTACACGCCCTTCATTCCGCTCAACCGGGATGAGTCGAGCTACCCGGTCATCGTGATGCGATACACGGTGACCAACGCTTCTTCCGCACCGCATGAAGTCGCCATTGCGGGTTGGATTGAGAACACCCCTAACGGTTCCAAGGGACAGAAGGTTTGCGTGTATCGTGAACTGGATCAGATCGCCGCGATCGAATGCTCGGCAAAAGTGAAAAACGCCAACGCGATCGCACTCGGCATCCTCGGCAACGAGAAACCGGAAATGGTGAATCTGGCTAAAACGAATCCGGGGCCCGACGGCGTCTTTGATACGGACGATCGTTCGCAGGATGGAGCCCGTGCCCAACAGAACGCCAAGCAACGGGCCTTCGTATCGATGGGCCGCTCTTTCGAACTGCAGTCGGGGGAATCCAAGACGGTGTCGTTTGCCGTTTCTTGGAGATTGCCGTACGTCCAATATGGCACCAGCTTTGGACGACGTGGGACGTCACTCGGACGGAATCACTACGCAACGCTCTGGCAGACTGCGGCAGAAGCATCGAGTCAACTGGCCAACCGTGAGAATGAGCTCTATCGTGCGACCAAGACCTGGGTGGATACTTGGTACGATTCGACGTTGCCTTATTGGTTTTTGGAGCGTTCGTTTATCCCCATCAATTGTGTGCAGACGCAACTGGGGCAACGGGTATACCCCAAAGGCAGCAACACCGAGATCTACAACTTCGAAGAAGGCGTCAGGTGCTGTCCCGGTAATTGCACCCACGTGTGGCACTACGCCCAGGGCTTGTCTCGCATCTTTCCGGTGATCGAACGCGAGAACCGCGACAAAATCGAATATGGTCTGGGCTTCGATCGGAATACCGGTTCGATGCAGTTCCGTTATACGGACCCTAAATTTGGCGACGCCGTCGATGGCAACTGCGGCACCATCCTGCGTGTGCTCCGTGAAAGCCAAATGACGACCGACTACCGCTTTTTGGAAAGTATTTGGGACCGCGTGAAGCTGTCGATGGATCACGTCATTGAGAAATGGGATCCGGACGAAGATGGCCTGCTCACTGGCTCCCAACACAATACGCTCGATGAACCTTGGTTCGGTCAGGTGCACTGGTTGATCAATCTTTATCATGCGGCGTTGAAGGCATCGGCGGTCATGGCGCGGCAGATGAATCAACCCATGGTTGCGAGTCGCTATGAGCGGATCGTCGAGAAAGGTGCACCCGCGATGGTGGACCTGTTGTGGAACGAGGACTTCGGTTACTTCGTGCATAAGCCCGGCGATCCGGATGACCAGAAACACGGATCGACCAACGGTTGCCATATCGATCAGGTGCTGGGCGATTCATGGCTGTACAACGTCGGGATCGACTCGATTTTGCCGAAAGACAAGATCCGTCAGTCATTGCAGTCCCTTTGGAAGTACAACTTCACGCCGAACGTCGGTGCGTACCGGAAAGTGATGACCAACGGGCGCTATTACGCCGCGGCCGGTGACGCCGGGTTGGTCATGTGCAGCTTCCCGTATGGCAAGATCGAACCCAAGAGCGGCAAGGCGAGTTATGCGGGCTATCTCAACGAGTGCATGACCGGATTCGAATGGCAGGTTGCCGCTCACATGATTTGGGAAGGCATGATTCAGGAAGGCTTGGCGATTGGCAAAGCCATCTATGACCGGTACCAACCCGCCGCTCGCAACCCTTACAACGAAGTCGAATGCAGTGATCACTATTCGCGGGCGATGGCCAGCTATGGTGCTTACCTGGCAGCATGCGGGTATCACTACGATGGACCCGAAGGCAAACTGTCGTTCGGACCGCGGTTGGATCCGGAAAACTTCCGCGCCGCGTTCACGACCGCCGAAGGATGGGGCAGCTTTTCCCAAAGCGTTGTTGACCGTCAACAATCCGCGACGTTGGAGTTGCGTTACGGTCAGCTAACGTTGAAGGAGTTCGCACTCGACAAAGCGAACGGCACCTCCGCGACGCAAGCCAAGGTGGAAGTCGACGGTGAGCCAGTGGATGCAAGCTTCGTTCACGAAGCCGATCGGTACATATTGCGATTCGCCCAACCGTTGAAACTCGTCGCGAAACAGCGGTTGGAAATCGCGTTCGCGGGATAACAATCGCGTCAGGGAGGTCGGTTGAATTCGGCGAATCTAGCTACGGGGATCGACCGGGTTGGAATCACGCAATTGATCGGACGACGTGGGCAACATGCAGCGGGCGTTTGGCTCGCTGCGATGTTTGCCCGCGCGTCGGCATCCACTTTTTCACAACGTTTGCAACGCTAGCTCTTCATTGGAGTCACGTTCGATCCGTCTGACTTCAAGTGGAAGTCTACTACCGAGTTGCCGCTGGTGATCTCAACGGTCAACGTCGATTTCGAGTTGTACTGAGGTGGTACGAGCTCGCCTGGTTTGGCAGATTTCTTTTTGCTCGATCGGGATCGTCCGGTCGAACCGTCGTCGTCGCCTTCCAGTTCGTCTTCCTCGATACCTTCTTCTCCGGTGCTCGCGGTGGTACTGATGCGAACGATCTTGGATCCAGGCTGAACGCCTTCGATTTCGCTGTTGAATTTGATTGTGTATTTGCCTTGATCATCGGTCTTCGCATAGGCCTGGGTGAGGTCCGGTGCTTCGAAGAACACGACCGCACCGCCGAGTGGTTCGCCATCGAGTGTCACTTCGCCGGAAACGGGAACCAATCCGAGTGAGCTGTAGTCGACGCCGGAGCCGGTGTCGCACCCGGTAAGGCAGACGGATCCGAACGCGATCCCGCAGAGGATGACGATGTTTGAGTAGAACGATTGCTTCAGAAAATTCATAAAACCGGATTCGAGTATTGCACGTGAATTGAAATGCGGTGTTCTGCAAAGGCAGAGCACCGCGTTGAGCATGACTTGTCGCAAGACGACCTAGAATTCCTGAGGTACTTCGTGACCGTCTCGAGAGCCCAGACCCGTGTAAATGTCTTGGTTGATCGACTCGGTAATGAACTGGACCGAACCGTCGCAAAGAAGGAAGTACGCACCGCCGGTGTGATAGCTTCCAAACGACAATTCCATCAATCGACCGTGCAGGTCAGGCTTACGCAGGCGAGCGTTGATGGGGCCAATCGTGTTTCCCACAACTTCAGAGAACTCGGTGCCGCCGGTGCCTCCGTCACATCAGCATGGGTCGGTGCTCGGTGCGCCGATGTACCAGTAATCCATGGCTTGGCCGTCTTTAACGAAGCTCGGGTCGGTGTAGGATTCGCCGATCATGATCGTATCGCTGGTGCCGTCGAGGATGTCGCGAAACTTCGTCTTGCTACACGCGTAGAAAATCCCGTCTTGGTCGAGGCTTTCCAACGAGATCGTGCCCGGTATGGCTGTGCTCGTATCGTCCGAGGTGGCCAACGTACCGGCGCTTCCGCGATAGCTCGCTGGCACACGCTCGGGAATGCTGCCGTTCTCCATATGTTCCGGTAACGCCATGCTCGGGCAGCGGTAGGTGCCAATGTAGGTGCCGGCTGCCTTTTCGTTGGGACCGTCGTTAGTGCCCCAGTTACCGAGCCCTGACTCTTGGAAGATGAGCGTTTCATACAAGCTGCCTTGTTCGATTTGAGGCAAGATATGTGCGCTCCACGTCGTACCACGTTGGTCCCAACCATAAGGCAGTTTGCCAAACGTGTCGTGATAGTTGTGCATCGCCAACCCGATCTGCTTCAGGTTGTTGCTGCAAGATATGCGTCGGGCTGCTTCACGTGCCGATTGAACCGCCGGCAGCAGCAGTCCCACCAAGATTCCAATGATGGCGATCACGACTAGCAGTTCCACAAGGGTGAATGCAGGGCGAAACGGTGAGGTACCAATCGCGAGCTTTTGTACTGGGCGATCGATCGGTGAGGACGGTGATGTCAATTGACGTCCCATCGATTTTCTGTGCTTGTTTAGTAGGGGACGCGAACAGGGGCGCACATGACACTTCATGCACGACAGAGATGAGGCCGATCGCTCAAGTATTGAGATCGATCGGTGCTCGTTTGCGGGCGAAACATAGCGACCTATCGACGAATGGCGGTTAAGGGGACGTGAAGAAAAGGTTAGTTTGTAGTTGCTTGAGCATGACCAAAATGATTGCGAGATCGACCATCGTTCTCTGCGTGACGATGGTGTGTATTCGCCCCCTGTTGCTCACCCCCCAGGCTGGAAAAGTTGTCCGGTTTTGTCCGCGACAATGAAAGGCAGCATCGTGTGTTATTGATTTGCACGAACCACGTGGAGCAAAGCATCTCCCAAAAGAGTGTGTCTGTTACCTTGATGGAGGGGCGTGGTTGTGGTCGGTGGTGGAGTGCTGCCGGGTGTTCAATGGCGACCTGTCTGTTGTGGCTACATGAGCGGTGATGAAGCGTCGGTGAAGAATGCAGCAATGTTCGTGGGCGTTATAAGGTGTCCCGGAAGATCCATCTGCCGCAACGAAAACACACCAACGGGCTGTTGATCTACCTGCCCGCTGCGCTAGCGAGGGATCACAGCGGTCACTCGCTCGCGCATCACGCGAAATCCTCGCGCATCATGCTAAATCATTTTCCTTGGCCTCCGGTCCGCCAATGAAGAATGCAAGCCGACAAGGGGGGCGGGCTTCAGCCCAACGCGGAATACCTGCGTACGTCTTTGGTCGCTTGATCGCTTAGTTGCTTGGTCGCTTTGGCACGGACCATCGAACAATTCTTCCGCGTGGATGTTAACTTTTGCGGATTGCGCGAGATCGTGCGGGGGAGACGTAGGCTTTTTGAACCAAACTTCTGCATTCGTCAATGATAACAGGTTTGACGTGGATAGGGCGAACCGAAGAACGCCTCATGGTCCCCATGACATCGTGCTCACCTTCTTGATTGTGATGAAACAACCAACACCGCACCGGTAGGCGGATTGAGATGATTCGCACCGTGATTCGAGTCGCCGTTTTAGTGCTGGCAGTACATTTGATTTTCACTGCGCATGACTTGTGCGCCGTGGGAACCTCGTGCGCGGCCGAATCTCGGTGCGTCACGGAAACGATAGGTGCCTCGGGGGCGATCGACGCATGCGATGCCATGTGGGCGAGTGAGTGCGAGTCATCTTGCGATCAAATGGTTTCGTGTACCGACTCCGCTGCACTCACGTGTCGGATCGGAGATCGCTGCGGCCTGCGACCCCGTTTGGAAGATTCCGGCGTGGCGCCCTTTCTGTACTACGATTCCATCTGCGCAGCCAATGTCGACGGCGGGATCCAGTCCGATGAAGATTTCACCGGTCAGATTTACGCCGGCGTCGATTTGGATCTGGAAAAATTATGCGGTTGTGATTCAACGATCATGAAGGTTTCGATGGTCGAGCGGCACGGCGAGAGCATCAGCGAATCCGTCGGCGGGATCTATGACCCGATGTGCATCTTCGGCGGGCAGGTTGGATACCTGTATCAGTTGTGGGTGGAGAAGACTTTCTGCGAAAACTGGGCGATGAAGTTCGGACGCGTTTCCGCGGACACGGACTTTGCCAACAACAACCTGTATCGCTATTCACTCAGCACCGCGATCAACGGTCCAATCCGCGCGATGTTGCTGGAAAATATCATCACGTCGTTCCCCTATCCGGTTTGGGGAGGGCGTTTGAAATACAGCTCGAATGATCGAAATCAACTCCAGGTCGGGGTGTATCAGATCGGCGAAAGCATGTGGGACTTTCGAAAGCACGGACTCGACTTCAGTATTCGTGACGACGATGGCGTTTCTTTGTTGGTGCAATACGACTGGACACCACAAGTGTGTGAACGGCCCGCGCGGGTCTCACTTGGGATGGTGAAGTCATTTTTTGAGTTCGACAACTTCACAGGTGGCGGGGCCACCGACCAGTTCTTGCGGCTATACACCCACATTGAGATGGAACTATTCGAGGGCACGAGAACCTTTCTCTTTGCCAGTCACTCGGACGAAGGCCAGGTCGCGAAAACTCCGGTGCAGATCAGTGTTGGCATTAATCGCAAAGGGTTGATACCAAACCGACCCGACGATCGGACAGTGTTCTTTGCGACCTACGGCGAACTCAGCGATGAGTATGGAGTGTCTGTTGGCGAGTCCGTCGATTACGAAGGGGTGTTTGAACTCGGGCATCGTGTCCAAATCTGCCCCACCCTGTACGTTCAACCCGCCCTGCAGTACGTCGTTCACCCAGGCGGAACCGGTGACATCGCCAACAGCACTATTCTAGGCGCCTGGATCGGCGCCGCCTTCTAACGAGACGGCGCGAGTCTGGCCGCTAAGGACCATCTGCGCGGTGCGAGGAATAGGTTCTTGCTACCTTTCCTTTGCCCCGTTGCTGTTCCTATTCGTTGCTGCCGTCTTCCATTTCATCCAACGCCCCTGTGAGAATTGCGATCTCTTCGGGAGTTCTTTGTGGACGCTGTGAAGTGTCGATTACCTCTGTTTTGGGCTCGGAGCAACCGGCGGTAAACAGAAAGAGGGGGAGAGAAAACAGGATGGCAGTGAAGAGTTTCATCTTTGAATAACTTTCGCTATCGAAACGGATTAAATAGGGGAAGACGTTTGCTTGAGCGTTGCCCACCGAAGCAAGTTCAATCGGACAGCACACAAGGCAATGAATGAGACACAATGGAGCCATCCATCGATGGCCATTGGGTGCCTCCGGTTCCTCGGCATGCGCCCATCGGAGCATGCGTCGGCTTGCTTGGCGGGAAGAGTTGCCGCGCGTGAGCAGTTTGACGTATTGACGTGTGGGATTCGTGTTGCTGCATTCGCCAGACTTCAGATCACCGAAGTCTGGCGATATTGGCTACGTCATCTTGAAGAACGCACTAGAATTCCTGATCGATCACTTCTTTTGCTGCCCGCGTGCCCAATGCTCCCCAGAGCCCATACGGGCTTTGCGAGCCAGGAGCCGTAGCACCAGAGCCGCCGTTGCGAACATCGGCCGCAGAACTATTCCCGGCTTCGATCGAATCGGTGATAAATCGGACAGCACCGTCGGCCATCAAAACGTGGGCTCCGCCTTGGTGACGGCTGCTGACCGTCAACGTTCCGTTGGACGCAACAAAGTCTTGGTTGGCGTCATTGCAGTATTCACGGTTAGGTGGAAGGACGGTGTTGACGATCGTGAATCCGGGCGCCGTCGCTGCCCAGCATGCTCCACGCGATGCGAGCGGAGTAAAGGTGTGGCTGACCGTGGTCGACCAAAACTGCGGGCGATTCGGATTGATCTGAGGCCGGCATCGGTCTGGTTTGTTTTGAACAGCAGTTCCACCGCCTCTCGTTTCTGTCGTGATGTGACTGTCACCGAGGTCGGTGTTCATCTCGCCCATCGCGATTGTGTTTGACAATCCGTCGAGAATGTCGCGGAATTTGTTTTTCTCGTACACATCAAAGACACCTCGATCAGAAGCTCGGAAATTCGCTACGCTCGTGGTACTGGTCGTGATGAGATTGCTGTCGCTGTATTTCCCCGCACCGAGATTTAGCGAGATCGAATCGCCGATACAAACGCCATAGTTCGTCCGTCCACCTGCGGGGAGGCCGACTCCAGGGTCGCTGGGGCAGCGATACGTTTTGATCTCAGTGAACCATGGATCGTACGAAACCCCATCGCTAGTGAACTGGGTCGTGGTGCCTTGCATTTCGGTGTAGGGGACGGTTCCGAATTCTGTGAATTGTGTGGTCCCAATGGTTAGTGGGTTACTGACCCGTTCCCAGATGGCCTGTTGTTCCACAAACGGAAGCAACCCGACCAATGCACCGATCCGGCTGTATTGATGTGCAGGGTCTTTGTTCCAACGAGCAGCAGACCCTCCAAGCGCCCTGTGAGCTTCATTGATCGGTCCGGTACCGTGAATCGGGAGTTGGTTGTAGGCGCTGTGGTAGTTGTGCAACGCCAATCCCATTTGTTTGAAGTTGTTGCTGCAGCTCATCCGGCGAGCCGCCTCGCGAGCGGCCTGGACGGCAGGCAGCAATAGCCCGACGAGCACCCCGATGATCGCGATCACAACGAGTAATTCGACGAGGGTGAATCCCCGCAACTTGTGCGAGGAACGATTGAAATGAGACATAATTTGACCTGAAGGATGAAATGAACCGACTCGGAACAGTTGGACGAGTTTTGTTCCTGTCCCCATTACGCGAATCGAAGGGGACATATCTTTACACAGGAGAACGATTTTCTGCGAAATTTTCGCATTCAGTCCGGCGAGCCGCCTGAAAGCCGGGGATTATGGACATCGGCGAATGGCAGTGCGGAAAAAGGTGGTGGCACGGTTGTTTTGCGTGCTGTGGGTGCTGCTCGCGTGGCCACGTGTGGACAGTTGGGCACTTCCGAGAGGGCAGAGGATCGCTGAAAGCGATGTAGCCCATGTCTGTTCATTTCTGCGTCGTGGATTTTGTGAAAGATCCTCATGCAGCAGGATCTTTCACAAGATCCACTACCGGCAATCGCGTAGACCAAACGGCGTCGGAATGCTATCCAGGTGTCAGCCAGCGCTCGCTGCCTAGCGATCTCAAGTCTCTCAGATGATCAGCGAAGTGAACCACACTCGATCAAGGACTAATACTTCATGTCAACTTGATTTTCGGGTAGTGGACGAGG
>NZ_ANOH01000075.1 GCF_000346505.1 Aporhodopirellula sallentina SM41 | reverse complement strand
TGATCGGAGATCGAGTTGAGGCCACTCGCATGCAGTGGCGAAAGAGAACCAAACGGATCGGACATTCGAAAGTTACCTTCAGGGGTACATAGTGAGTTTCTTCTGCCGTCAGTGTTCGCGATTGGCAATCGGGTGACAAGACCGGTTCGGATTCGACTAAGCTGTCTGCACCATTTTCCCCGCCTTTGACCCACCTTTCCCGCCTGGAATCTGTCCATGAAGCCCGCATTTGCCCTCTTCGCCCGAGCCGGCGAGCCCGCTCGCCTGTTTCACGTCGTGTTTCACGCCCGTTTTCTCTCCGCCTCCCCGTTTGGATGTCGGCTTTCCGCACGAATCGCGGCCGGTCTTCTCGTCGGGATCCTCGGAATGGGCGGCGCCACCGCACAGGAAAATGCAACATCCGGGGGGCAAGCCGACCACGGCGGCGAGACCAAAACGGTTGTGGATTCACCCCTGAATGCCACCCCCGACGAACTGCAGGGAATCATCAGCGAAGAAGATCGGCAGAAAGCGATCGAGCGATGGGAGAAGGATATCGCGAAGTTCGAAGAGTTGGACCAAACGCAGCAGGATCCGGACAACGCTGTCATGCTCCTAGGCAGCAGCAGCATCCGTTTGTGGAGTCAAGCCGCAGAGATGTTAGCACCGTATCCGATCATCCGCCGAGGTTACGGCGGGGCCCGATACAGTGACATGGTGGTGTTTGCCCGGCGTTTGATCTCGCCTCACCAATACCGGGTCCTCGTGGTGTTTATCGCCAATGACATCACCGGATCGGAACAAGATCGCACAGTGGATGAAGTTGAAAAGATGGTGATGCACGTGATCGGTGTCTCGAAAAAGTATCAACCCGACGCCCCGATCTTGCTCGTCGAAGTCACTCCCACGCCTTCACGTTGGAAGGTGTGGCCGGAGGTTCGCAGGCTCAACGAGATGTTCCGCGAAGTGGCGTTGACCCAGCCGAACGTGTACTGCCTGACGACGGCGGAGTATTACCTCAACGCCGATGACACGCCGCGTTCGGAACTGTTCCTCAAAGACATGCTGCACCAGAACGAAGCCGGTTATCTGATTTGGGGCGATTTAATCGGAAGACGTCTCGACGAAATTTTGACCGACGAAGAAGTCCAGGTCAGTGCCGCGGCGGGTGTCGAAGGCGAGTAGTTTTTTTCGGTTCTCTTTTCGGGTAGTGGGTCGTGTGAAAGCTGTCTGTTGCCGATCGTCGGTTTTTATCCCAGTGGGATTTCGAGCCATTAGCCCCAGGTCGCGTCGGCGCACCTGGGGAGATCGATCATAGGAAGCCTGACCGACCCCGAAGGCGGTCGCAGCACAACCGTCTTGACGAATCTGCGACCACGTTCGGGGGCGAGACCAAGCGATGCTCTCAATTCCGGCGGTCGTCGCTTTGCTCGACCGCCGGCCAATTGGTAAAACGCCTTCGGCGTAAAGATACTCGTGGGTAATCAACGGCATGTGAAAGATCCTGCGCCTAAGAATCTTTGACAAGATCCACTACCGCCTGCCCGAGTCTGAACACGCTCGAGAAAACCGTATCCCTAGGAATACGATTCGTCTTCTTGTTCGAGCATTGTGCGTAGTCTCCGCATCGCTCGCAGGTAACGCATGCTTGCTGCAGGAGGTTGCAGGCCGAGGGCCTCAGCGATTTCTAAATTGCTGAGGTGCTCGTAGTGACGCATCCAAATGACTTCGCGGTCGGCGTCGTCGAGCCGATCGATCGCCAACTCGACGCGGCCGGCAATCTCTCGCTGGGTCGCGATGGCGGCGGGTGTCATTGAGGGGTCACAGAGTTGGATCGCTAAATCGACCGAAGATTCATCGACGCCGCCACGTCCGCCGGCATGCATCGGTTGTTCGCGGTCCATGTTCCGTTTCGCGCTGCCGCGATGGCGACGATAGGTGTCGATGATTTGGTCCCACGCGATTTGGCGGAGCCATAGGTGAAAGGCCATTACCGGATCGTCGAGGTATTTTTCTAACCGGCCGCTGGCTTCGACGAGAACCTCCTGGACGACATCGCTGACGTCGACGCGTTGTTGGACTTTACGGTCCAAACGCATTTCCACGAGGCGGCGAACGCCTTCTCGGTGGCGATCGAGCAGACGATTGACCGCATCTGGGTCGCCCTCTCGCGCAGCCTGAATCAGGACGTCGGTGTTTTCGCCTCGGGGCCAGATCGATTTTGTCATCGGTGTATGTCGTCTCCTGCTTGCATATTAGCGAGTCGGCTACGCGCCTGGGGGGACGGCGGAAGAAAACGCATGGAAAGGAGACGGCGTTGAGTGCGATCTCGCATTAAGAACCGATCACGAGGGCAGAAGGTGATCGAACGGGCAATTCCGGATCCAGCACGTTTTACCCGGGCGATTCGCCCCGAGCTCACACGGCCGTTCGGCTCCGACACGCACGGCTGGATTTGCGTGTCTGAGTATGAACGGCCGCGGGCGGGAAGCGGGGAAACCGTTGCAAGGGGGGCTACACCGTTTGCTTGGCGTGTTTGCCTTCGGCGAATTCTTCGATCGCTTTCTCGCAGAACGCGGGCAAGTCGTCAGGGTTGCGGCTGGTGACGAGCCCTTCGTCGCAGACGCACTCTTCGTCCACCCAGTCGGCACCCGCGTTGGTCAGGTCGGTCTTCAAGCTCGGCCACGACGTCACGCGGCGTCCTTCGACCACACCGGCTTCCACCAGCGTCCAGGGGCCGTGACAGATCGCGGCGACCGGTTTGTGTTGTTTGAAGAAATCGCGAACGAAATCAACCGCTTCGTCGTTGACCCGCAACGCGTCTGGGTTGAAAACGCCGCCGGGCAGAACCAACCCGTCGTAGTCCGATGCGGAGACATCACCGACGATTTTATCGACGTCGAACTGGTCTCCTTGTTTATCGTGGTGTACGCCTTGGATTTTGCCGGACTTGATCGAAACCAGATGCACGGTCGCTCCGGCTTCTTTGATCGCCTCCCATGGCTTGGTCAGTTCGACTTGTTCGAACCCGTCGGTGGCGAGAAAGGCAATCTTCTTGTTCTCGAGAGTTTGGTTGCTCATGAATCATTTCCTTTTTTGATCGTTGTGCTGTCAACGTGACGAGTCATCGTTCACAGGCATGTCGTTTTCAATTCAAACGCTCCACTCAACCGGCAGAACCAGAGACTGGCGTCGATGAGGCGGCGTTACGATCAAACGAAGGAAGCGATTCGCATGCCAAAGCGTTCAGGCGATGGGGGCCCGTGCTCGCTCGAAAAGCCAAGAGCCGGTCTGCGTTCAGCAGACGCCTGCGCTTAGTCAGTTGCGTTGTTGGTTAGTACTTCATGTCAACTTGATTTTCGGGTAGTGGACGAGGCGACGAGTCCTTGATGCACTAGTCACGCAAGGAGATTCCTTGCGTCATCCACTACGATTCCACCCCAAAGCCACGCTGCAGTGGAATACTACTTGTTCTCTTGCCAGTGGCTCTCTTAACCAGAGGCTACGAGCGGCCCATTTGTTGCCAAAGTCCTGCCGAGGCACGGATGCCGCGATGGAAGTCTTCCAACGCGAACTTCTCGTCCGGGCTGTGAGCCGCGTCATCGTTCTGTCCCCATCCGAGCAGCAACACGTCGCAGTCGAGTACTTCTTGGAAGCGGGCGAGGATCGGGATCGAGCCGCCTTCGCGAATCATCACCGGTGCGACGCCAAATGCCGATTCCACCGCGGCCGAGGCTGCTTTGGTGTAAGGGCTGTTCGCGTCAGCGAGCATCGCGCCGGCGCCGTGATCCGGTTTCAGCTCAAACGTCACTCCGGTCGGACAGTGACGGGCGAAGTGTTCCTGCAGTTTCTGCGTGATCTTCACCGGGTCTTGATTGGGGACGAGACGGTGGCTGAATTTCGCCGAGGCTTTGGCCGGCAAGACCGTTTTAACGCCTTCGCCTTGGTGACCCGAGGTCAGTCCGTTGATGTCGAACGACGGGCGTGCCCATCGTCGTTCATCGGTCGTGTAGCCGGCTTCGCCTGCCAACTGTTTCGCGCCGACGCTGCGGGCGAACTCTTCGTCATCACTGCCGAGTTGCTTCCAGGAGTCGCGTTCGATTTCGGGGATCGGCAGCACGTCGTCGTAGAAGCCTTCCACGGCGATCGTGCCATCGGGGCGGATCATGCTGGCCATCATCTGACACAACGCGATGGCGGGGTTCATGACGGCGCCGCCGAACGAACCGCTGTGCAGGTCATGGCTCGGGCCGTCGATGAACAGTTCATACGTGGCGATTCCCCGCAGCCCGCACGTGATCGCCGGGCGACCGGGGCCGTACTGGCTGCTGTCGCTCACGACGACGACGTCGCAGGCGAGTTTGTCCGAGAGCCGCGGCAGGTGCTCTTCGAGGTTCGCACTGCCGACTTCTTCTTCGCCTTCGATCAGGAATTTGATCTGGATGGGCAGCGTCCGGCCGCTCGATAGCCATTCGCAAACGGCGAGGACGTGCGTGAGCACCTGGCCCTTATCGTCCGTGGCCCCGCGGGCATAGATTTTTCCGTCGCGGACATCCGGCTCGAACGGAGGGCTCGTCCACAGGTCGAGTGGTTCGGGGGGCTGCACATCATAGTGTCCATAAACCAGAGCCACCGGGGGCAGTTTTCCATCGGCTGCGGCGGGCGGCGGCGTTTCGGCGTAAATCAGGGGAAAGCCGGCGGTGGGGATCGATTCGGTTTTCAGCCCGGCCGCTTCGAACTTGTTCTTGACCCACTCGGCGGCCCGGTGAACATCATCTTTAGCGGACGAATCGCTGCTGATACTCGCGATCCGCAACCACTCCTTCAGTTCTTCCTCGAAACGACCCGCGTTTTCGGCCAGGAAATCGACAAAGTCACCGGGCAGTGTTTCCTGTGTTCGCGTTTCCTGGGTTGGGGAATTTTCGGGCTGGGAATCTTCGGGGGAAGGCTTGGCGGTTTGAGACATCAGTGGGCTTCAAGTCTGCAGGAATTTTGGTGGTTCATGAGTGTCCGAACGATTGCCGCGACGAGGGAATTTGTAACGCCGTTAACCCCTGCGGGTTGGGCGATACGTGCCGTGGTCGGTACTGCAACCTTCGGAAAAATCAATACTTCAGGTCTAACAGGTGCAATCCTCTCGCGGCTACAATAACGTTTTTGCGGAACAATCGTGAACCGCATCAAACAGGAAGCCGTTCGCAGCCGGGAATTTTCTCACATCAGACGCGAACCGATCAGGAGAACTCCAGGAACTATGTCCATCGAAGACAATATGTCCAACGAAGAGAGCATGTTTGACGAAGAAAACATGTTTGACGAAGTCGTCGCAGTTGCGGTTGCCGAGCCGGAAACTGAGCAAGACGAGCGGAATGATGCCAAACCGAAGCGACAGCCGCCTTATCACGTCATTCTTTGGGACGACACCGATCACAGTTTCGACTACGTGATTACGATGATGAGGGATCTGTTCCGGATGCCCATCGAGAAGGGCTACCAGGTCGCCAAAGAAGTCGATTCGAGTGGACGGGCGATTTGCATGACCACCACGCTCGAACTCGCCGAACTCAAACGTGACCAGATCCACGCATTCGGCAAAGATGAACTATTGCCACGTTGCAAAGGTAGTATGTCTGCCACCATTGAACCGGCCGAAGGCTAGTACGCACCGAGGTGAAACCACAACGAGGTCAACCCGCAAAGATGAAGTCTCGAAGCGCATCGACAATCCTGAATGAATCCTATCTCGAGACGCGAGCGAAACTGCTCGAGGTGGCGGCCATCTTTGACCGTATCGACCGGGCCGGAGTCGAGCCGTCCCGTCGTGGCTGCGAAGAATTGACCGGAGAAGATGCGATGCGCCGAGAGCAGCTCTCACAGGCGGTTCGGATCCTGTTGGACGATTCGGCGAACCGGGCTGAACAGATTCAGCAGTTGTTCTCGCGGGAGTACAATCCCGATTGGCGGGCCGCGTTCGGCTTGATGCCCGAACACGCATCGACCGCTCAATCCCGATCGCAAGAGAGTTAAAGAAATGGATTTCATCGACCCGCATCTGCACATGGTCAGCCGCACGACGGATGACTACGAAACGCTCGCCAGGATGGGATGTGTCGCGATCAGTGAACCGGCTTTTTGGGCCGGTTTTGACCGCGGCAGTGCCGACGGATTCCGTGATTACTTCGAACAACTCACCGCCGTCGAACCACGTCGGGCGGCTCAGTTCGGGATTCAGCATTACTGTTGGCTGTGCATCAACGCCAAGGAAGCCGAAAACGTTTCCTTGTCGCGCGAAGTGATCGCCATGATCCCCGAGTTTCTCGATCGACCGGGCGTGCTCGGCATCGGCGAAATCGGGTTGAACAAGAACACCAAGAACGAGGCAACGGTGTTCCTTGAGCATCTCGATCTCGCGATCGAGCATGACCAGTTGATTCTGATCCACACCCCGCACTTGGAAGACAAGTACCAAGGCACCCGGATGATTCTGGACATGTTGTGTGACGACTCGCGAATCAACCCGGATCGCGTGCTCGTCGATCACGTCGAGGAGCACACCGTCGCCGAGGTGCTCGATCGTGGCTTCTGGGCCGGGATGACGTTGTACCCGGTCACCAAGTGCACCCCCGATCGAGCAGCCGATATGATCGAGCGGTTTGGCGGCGAGCGGTTGCTCGCTAACTCAGCCGGCGATTGGGGCGTCAGCAAACCCACGGCGGTCCCCGATCTGATCTACCAAATGCGACGCCGTGGCTGTGATGAGGCGTTGATCCGCAAGGTTGTGCACGACAACCCGAGCGAGTTCTTTGCCAAGAGCGGGAAGTTCGTCGAACCGGTTCGCTAGTCGCTTCTGTCAGCTCTCTTTTCGGGTAGTGAATCTTTTTAGAGAGCCTCATAGCAGGATCTTTAGCAAGATCCACTACCGCAAACCCGAAGGCGAAGCTGCGTTGGAGGTACGAAGGCGATCTGCGGTTGATGGAAACGCGTCTATGCGGATCGGTATGATTCCGTGGGGCGTCGCCTTCCCGTGACCGCCATCGTTTTCCACCCTAGCAGAAATCGCTGATGACATCGCATCGCATCGGGGGCGTGATTCACGCTTACCAAAAATACGATCCCACCGCGTTCCCGCCGCCCACGCAGGAACCGCCGGATTTGGTCACGCCCGCGTTCGAGCAGGCGATGATGTACGGGAATTTTCGGCAGCTCACCGAGGAAGAACTCGCCAACGCCGTGCGTTTGGATCCGTCGCAGATCGCCGGGCTCGGGCCGAGTATCGATTTCCTGCGGGCGTTGCTCGAAGAACGCAAGCGGAAGATTCTCGAGACCTACGAAACCCGCGTCGTCAACAAGAAAGCCCGCAAGGCGTACCACAAAGCCGCCACGCGTGTTCGGCCACCCGCCGCGATGGAGAAGATGTTCCGCGTCGCGGTCAGCCAGGAACAGCCGTTCCTGATCGAACGGTTGTGGTACCAGGCCGGTGACGACAACAGTGACCTCGCACGCGACCTCCTCGCTACCGGTGCGGCGATGAGCGACAAGCACAACATTGAAGAGTTGGCGACGAAGTACGAATTCACCGGCAACGAAACGATGACGATCCCGAAGGCTCTCGAGATCAAAGAGGAACTCGAGAAGATCGACGAGTTGCTCGAACAACTCGACCAAGCCGAGAAGACGGCGCAGATCGGGATCATCGATATGGAGATGTTGTCCGAGTTCGCACAGCCGGGTGACATGCGGCAACTCGAGGAAATGCGAAACCAGGTCGAGAACCTGCTCCGCGAGCAAGCCGAACGTCAGGGGCTGCAGCGTCAGGCCGATGGGAAGGGATTCACGCTCACACCGCAGGCCTACAAAATCTTTCAAGGGCGTTTGCTCGAACGTATCTTCAGCGAGCTAGCGCCCTCACGCAGCGGACGTCATGAAGGCGACGTCGTCGGTGAGGGGGCGGTCGAATTGCAACAGACCAAACCGTATGAGTTTGGGGACAGTGTCGCGAATTTGGATCTGCCGCAAACGGTCATTAACGCGTTGATCCGCCAGGGTGACGAGCGACCCCTGCGTTTGCACAGCGACGATATCGTTGTGCACAAGACACGCAACCACCCCAAGTGCGCGACCGCGGTCATCATGGACATGAGCGGTTCGATGCGCTACGACGGCCAGTACATCAATGTCAAGCGAATGGCGTTGGCGCTGCAGGGACTGATCAACAAAGACTACCCGGGTGACTTTCTCCGGTTCATCGAGATGTACACGTTCGCCAAGTTGCGTTCGCCGGGCGAGATCATTGAGTGCATGCCCAAACCGGTCACGATCCACGATCCCTACGTGCGGTTGAAGTGTGACATGAGCAACCCGGAGGTCAGCGAGCATCAGATCCACCCGCACTTCACCAATATCCAACACTCGCTGCAGCTCGCACGGCAGAACCTCGTCAATTGCGACACGCCGAACCGACAGATCGTGCTGATTACCGACGGGTTGCCGACTGCACACTTCGAAGAAGAAACGCTCTTCATGCTCTATCCGCCGGACGTTCAGACCGAAGCGGCCACGATGCGTGAGGCGGCGTTGTGTCAGAAAGAAGGGATCACGATCAACATCTTCTTGATCCCGAGTTGGTCGCAGAGCGAGGAAGACATTCGGTTTGCCTACCGCATGGCGCAGTCAACACGCGGACGGGTGTTCTTCACCAGCGGCAAGGATCTCGACCGGTTTGTCTTGTGGGACTACGTGCAAAACCGCCGAGACATCATCTCGTAGCCCCGCTCCGTTCTCGGGCAGTGGGTCTTGTGAAAGATCCTGCTGCATGAGGATCTTTCACAAGATCCACTACCGCCTACCGGAAAACCTATCGGATCGTGACCGACGAGCCTTCCGAGAGGATTCCGAAGACATCGCGTGAGTAGTTGCCGGCGATGCTGATGCATCCTTCGGTCGTCGCGCTGTCCGACTTCGGACTGCCGTGCAGGCTGATCCCTTGGCCGAGGTCGATCCACATCGAACCGTATGGGTTGCGTGGGCTGCCTGGTGGGATGGGAGTGCCGGCCATGTCGTAGTAGGTCTTGGCCGATTTCTTTTCTTGGATCGTGTAGGTGCCTGGTCGTGGCTCAGGGTCGTTGCCGATCCCGACGGGGAAACGTCCCGCGTACAAGTCACCCAGGAACAGAGTGAGTTCTTTGTTTTCGAGGTCCACATCCGCTCGGAAGGGGCCACGCACAACTTTTAGGTCGGTTCCTGGCAGAACCGTGACCGGGTCGCTCACGCCGTTTATGTTGGCCAACAGTTGCCAAGGCACGTCGTATTTCTGAGCAATGTCCATCAGTGTTTCGTTCGATCCGACGCGGTGTGGTTCCTCAAGAAGGTGTTCCGACGAGTAAATCACATCGCGAGCGAGCGGGTCGAGGCGGACGAGCAATTGCTCACGCTGTTCGCTGCTGAGATTGGGGGTCTCGTAGAACAGGCTCAGCGTAGCGAGAGCCTCACGTCGTCGGTCTTCGTTGTATTGTCGGTCTGCGGTTGCGATCGCGTTGGCCAGGCCCGCGGCGGCGACGTCGGACGCGGTTCGGTTGGTCGGCGATGTGATCGACGTGGATGCCGAAGGTGGGATGTCTTGGAAACCGATCGAGTTGGTTGCGTTCGCCGGCGAGTTCGTCGTCGAGGCGAGACTGCTCTCGGTCATTTGGATCGCTTCGTTCGGGTCCGGCAGGCTGAAGTCGGAGCCGGTCGAAGGATAGTCGCGAGCCGCGTCGGCTGCGATTGCCACGGGCGTGGCCGAATCGCTGACCTCGGGAAGTCGACTGGCGCCCTGGGAGGCACCGATGTCGCTCATTTGGAACGATTCAGGCGATGTCGGTTCGGTCGGTAGCGAGTCCGCGGGGAATGATTCGTCGATCGAATCGAGATTGGATTCGAGATCAGCGAACGTTTGGTCGACCGGGCCGAAGTCGTTCGATGGACCGGTTGCGCTGTCGAGCGTCGGCTCGGAATCCATCGCGGCCGGGGCGGACGCAAAATCATCAAAGTTGGTTAGGGTCCCGTCATCGATCCCAAAACTGCCAAAATCCTCGGGCAGCTCATCCATTCCCGATTCCACCAACAAGGATTCAACGCCTTGCGGTAGCGGGTCTGGCGGCGTCGTCATGGAGACGTAGGCGCCGTAGAGCACGGTCATCATGAGAACAACAATTGCGGATGTCTTCAGCGTTTGCACGGCGGTCTCTCCCTGCCGGTGGCTGTTTGCCGTTCGAACTTGGTGCCGAAGCACGCTACTTCGTGGCAAACAGGTGTGCGTGGAAACGAATGAGCGGCAGCGCCACAATCCTTGTGGGCCCGCATCAACCCAAGGCATAGCGGAAACCGGGGCGTCGCTTCCAGATCAAATTGATTGCTTTCGCGCGGGAATGTTCGAGTTTCCCACCGATGTTTCGCATTCGTCCGAGACGTCAATTGATCTCGCTACAGCGGATCTCGCTACAGCCCTGTGTCGCGGACGAGGCAGTCGTGTCGGGCCTCCGCGGTGCGAGAGCGGTTTGGAAGATTTTTCTGAAACGCTGTAAGGAGTCCGCGTTCACTCGGTATTCCCTTTCGACGCCGCCATCGCCGGCGTGTTGAAACGAAAAACCAACCCAAACAAAAACACGGGAATTAGAAAAATGGGATTCGACATAAAAGACAAAACGGTGCTCGTCACGGGCGCCAATCGTGGAATCGGCCGAGTGATCGTCGAAGAGGCGATCGAGCGAGGAGCTCGCAAAGTTTATGCGGCCGTCCGAGAAACGGAGTCCGCCGCCCCCTTGGTCGAGGAGTTTGGCGATCGGATCGTGCCCATTCGTGTGGATTTGGCGGATCCTGAATCGATCACGGATGCCGCCACTCAGGCGACCGACGTCGACGTGGTGGTCAACAACGCGGGTGTTCTGACGACGTGCGGCCCGACGGACCCTCAAGCGTTTGACGCTTTGGAATTCGAATTTGGCGTTAACGTGTTTGGAATGTTGCGCGTGGCCCAGGCTTTCGCCCCTGTGTTGCAGGCCAACGGTGGCGGCGCGTTTGTGCAGCTCAACAGCGTCGCGTCCGTCAAATCGTTTGCCGATCTGTCGACGTATTGCGCATCGAAAGCGGCCAGCTACTCGCTCACGCAGTCGCTGCGTCAATCGCTCGCGGATCACGGAACGCACGTTGTCAGTGTTCATCCGGGGCCGATCGCGACCGACATGTCGCACGACGCCGGATTCGCTGAGGTGGCGGAGCCGCCGACGTTGGTGGCTACCGCTATTTTCGATGCCATTGCGGAGGGGCGATTCCATGCCTGGCCAGACTCGGCGGCGAAGCAAGTCGGAGCCGCGTACGGAAGTTTTGCCGAAAACGTCATTGAGTCTTCAGAACATGAGCACACCGCCGCAGACAACAACCCAAAGGAGAACGCCGTTGAGGAGGTACACGCCGTTTGAGTGAATGCTGTACACGGGCTGTTGATTTATTCGTTTAACGGGCAGCCAAGGGCGGCCTACCTGCTACTGCACGTCGCCTACGGCTACCGGTTAAACGAAAGCAGGTTGACTCTTGATTAAAAAGCAGGTTGACTCTTGATTAAATCGACAAACCGTACGCAACGGGCTGGTAAACGCAGCGGGCTGGTAAACCAACTGCAAATGACGCTCTGCCGAGAACATCAATCAGTCGGTCCGTCGTCCGGCGCGGGGGCTTTTTTGCCGATAGCCCGCGGCCAACGCCGATCGGCTCATGAATTCTCAGATAGTCCCTCAGCGGGGTGGTGACACCGTGATACAATGCGGCGTCGTTCCATCCACTCTGCCGAGGCACCTCATGACCGAAACTCCGCTGACGCGAGCAACGTTATTGCTCAGGCTGCGAGACGCGGCGGATTCGGAGGCGTGGGGAGAGTTTTTGCGTGACTATGGACCGATGCTTTATCGGTTCATTCGCAGTCGCGGGTTGCAGGATGCGGACGCCGCGGACGTTGTCCAAGACGTGCTCCGAAGTGTTGGAGCGGCGATCGGTCGGTTTGACTACGAGAGAGACAAGGGAGGTTTTCGGGCGTGGTTGTTTACGATCACGCGGAACAAACTGGCGACTTACTACGAAAAACGAATTCGAGCGAATCCGACCGCCGGCGATACCGCTGAGTTGGACCTGCTCAACCAAGAACCAGGCGGCAAGGACGAATTGGCCGAGAGTTGGGAACGTGAACACCAACGCCAAGTCGCCGCCAAGGCGATGAGGTTGGTCGAACCGAAAACGGAACCAAAAACATGGAAGGCTTTTACTATGACCGCAGTCAACGGAATGCCCGCCGACGAGGTGGCCGCTCAATTGGGAATGTCCAAAGGTGCGGTGTACGTTTCCAAGAGTCGTGTCACCGCCAAACTTCGCGATGAAGTCAATCGAATCATTGCGGACGAAGACGCAGGAGAGTTGAATTGAACGTTATTGATCAATGCCCCAATCCGGTCGAGCTGAGCGAACTGATTCAATATGAATTGTCCGAGGCCGATACGGACCGGGTGACGCAGCACATTCAGAATTGCACGACCTGTCAACAGAAACTGCAGACGATCGCCAGCGGTGATGTTCCGGTCGAAGAGCTCGTGCAGGAATTGAAGGAGCAAAACCCTGAGGGCGGTTCGGCGTTTTGGGCCACGATCGAACGCCTGTCTGACGAGGTGCGCTCTCAACAAACGATCAATCTTCCCGGCGGCAGCCAGGCGTCGAGTGCGGACACCAGCAGTTTTAACAACGCGGGAAAGCACGACTCGGCAACGCCGCCGCCACACATCCCCGCAAGCACAAACCAGCCCGAGGATCTTTCGTTTCTCGAACCATCGGATGACCCGGCGTACCACGGGAAGTTGCAACACTTCCAAATCGCGCGGGTCATCGGACGCGGTGGCATGGGAGTGGTTCTCGAAGGCTTTGATACGCACCTGCAACGCAGCGTCGCGATTAAGGTGTTGAACGCGCAGTATCAACAGAACGATCTTGCGCGGCAGCGGTTCTGCCGTGAAGGTCGCGCCGCCGCAGCGATCTCGCACGAACATGTCGTGCAGATGTTTCAGGTCGCCAAAGCGAACGACGACGGCATTGCCTACTTGGTGATGCAGTTGATCGAAGGCGAGACGTTGGAAAACCGGCTGCGCGAAGGTCAGTCGCTGCCTCCGAACGAAGTGGCTCGGATCGGGATGCAGACCGCCGCGGGGTTGTCCGCTGCGCACAAACGCGGCATGGTGCATCGCGACATCAAACCCGCGAACATCATGATCGAGTCCGAAACGAATCGAGTGAAGTTGACCGACTTCGGGCTGGCTCGAACCGCTGACGACGTCAAACTGACCAAGACCGGGATGGTGACCGGTACGCCGCTTTACATGTCGCCCGAACAATCCGTCGGCGAAGAGGCGGACGAACGCAGCGATCTGTTTTCGCTCGGTGCGGTGATGTACGAGATGGCGACTGGTGTGCCCCCTTTTCAGGCCCCGTCGGCTCTCGGGGTGATGCAGCGAATCGTCAATCACCATCCTGAACCGCCGCACAAGATCAACCCGTCCGTTACGAGGCCGCTATCCGATTTGATCATGTCGCTGCTCGAGAAGTCAGCCGACGATCGTCCGGAATCGGCTGCCGAGGTGGCGACCGCACTGGCGTCGATTGTCAGTGAATACGGACCGATCTCTCCGCTGCAGGTGCCGAGTATCGCGGCCAGCGAGGTGAAGAAACTTTCGGGCAGCTATCGACGCGGCGAACGTCGATGGGCGATCGCAGCATGGGTCACCGCGGCGCTAGCGATCATGGTCGCCTTGGCGAGCTTCATGGTGATGCGTCCGGATCTCGGTGATGATTTCCCTTCGGTGGTGTTGCCTGATAACCCGGGGACGGTTTGGGCGTCCGACTTTTCGCCCGACGGCGGTTCAATCGCTTCGGCGGTGGAGGACGGGAGTGTGCGGATATGGGACGTCGGCACGCAAACGCTGAAAAAGAGCTTTAACGCACACCGTGACTTGGTGTGGTCGGTTGCCTATCACCCGACGCGTCCGATGCTGATGACCAGCGGAGGCGACGCGATGATCAAACTGTGGGATACGAAGAACTACGAAGTCGCCAGAGAGTGGAAGGCGACCAGTTCGGTTCGCGGTGTTGCGTTCTCGCCGGACGGTAATCGGATCGTCGCCGGAGACCGCGACGGTGTTCTGCATGTTTGGGACATCGACAGCGGCGACGAAGTGGCTTCGGTGGAGACGCCGGGATCGATCCTCGGCGTGGATTACTCGGCCGACGGAAGGTTGGTCGCCAGTGTCGGGCACGACAAGGTTGTGCGATTGTTCGACGCGGAGACGTTGGAGGAACGGCAGTCGATGTCGGGGCATGACGGAGTCATCTACAACGTCCGATTCGCGCCCACGGGGCCGTTGGTTGCCACGGTCGGTTGGAACAAAAACGTGCGTGTTTGGAACAGCGAAACCGGGACCGAAGTGTTGAACCTCGAAGGCAGTGAAGGCGACGTTTGGAGTGTGTCGTTTTGTACCGACGCATCGCACTTGATTACCGGCGAGCAAATGGGCGCGGCTCGCGTTTGGAATCTGGCGGCCGGCAAGCCGGTTGCGACTTTGCGAGGGCACTCTTCGGCGGTCTATAACGTCGCGCTCAACCCCGCTTCGCATCACATCGCCACGAGCAGTCGGGATGGAACCGTGCGGGTGTGGGACATGAGCTGCGTCGCGAAATAGTTTCGCGAACGTAGACTCGCGAAGAAATCGCTGTCTCGCGAAAACTTTTGCTCGGCCGAGTCGCTGACGCACGAACCGAGGGTCGGTCTCAGGATCCGCTCTGTCTCGACTTTCGCAGCGGTCGGCTCGGCTTTCTTGCCGTGATCTTCGGCGGTGCGTGGGGACATCGACCGCCAAGCTGCGTTATTGCATGCGAAGGGTTTGTGCGTGCGAGAGGATTCTCTCGTGTGGCCCCTTTCGAGTCCGCGAGGCTCCTTGCGAGTCTACCGGGGCCGCGGATGCTGGCGTACGTTAGTGCACATCGGTGCGCTGCTCATCCGTGTCGACCGGATTGTTTATAATTACCGGCGGCGTGTCCTTGGATCGCGGGTGAGCTTGATGCATGCGATAGCGGGTCACGCAAAAATCGGCTACGAAAACACCGGCGACACAAAAAGGGGCCATGCAAGGCAAAGAAGCGGGGCACGGGATTGCGAATCGACCGAAAGTTCGGCTCAGCAAAGAATTCCCTGACCTAATTCGCGATCAAAGCGACATGACTAGAGAAGAAGAGGGTGGCTGAAGGGACTCGAACCCTCGACCTTCGGAATCACAATCCGACGTTCTAACCAACTGAACTACAACCACCGCATGATTTTCGGCGACGAACGCGACTGATAGTGCCGCTCGCCGATGGCAGAAACAATATCTTTCCCGTTCCGGTCGGTCAATGGCTCTGGAGCGAGAACTAATCGCAAAAAAATCCGATTTTATTCATTTAGGAACTATGACGAATCGGGTCATGACGCGACTATATCTGACACACCAAGATGTATTTTGACGAAGGGGCGATTTTCGGTCATGAATCAGTGGGAAGACTACTCCGGCGATGATTGGATGCGTCCGAGCAGTTCTCGCGAAACCCAGGTAAAGGTCGATCTCGCACGAGCAACGAAGGGGATTGCGAAGCGACCGCGGTTGGAAAAGTCACCGTGGAAACCGGGAGACCAGATCGCCGGGTTTGAATTGCAAAACCTGATCGGTTCTGGGTCCCAAGGGTGGGTCTATGAGGCCCGGCAGATGGCGACTGACAAGATCGTCGCCCTGAAGCTGTTTCCGCACGTCGATCCGAAGGATGCGGTGCGTTCGAAAACCGGATTCCGCCGGATGAGCAAACTGCAGCACCGGGGGTTGGTGCGGCTGTACCGGATTCATCACGAAGACGACGTGCTCGCGTTTTCGATGGAGCGGGTCGATGGCGACAATCTCGTGCGTGTCCTGCGGTATTGGAAGCAACTGCCGATCGCGGAGGCCTGCGAAAAGCTCGTCGAGATGTTGCGTCAGGTCGGGGCCGCGCTCGCTTGGACGCACGCCAACCAACTGGTCCATCGTGACATCAAGCCGACGAACCTGATGTTGACCTCCGAGGGGGACCGGTTCGTCATCGTTGACTGTGACTTGGCGGGTGAGTTCGAGGCGGAGTCCGATCCGGAGAACATCCGCAACTACCTGATTTGGACTCCGATGTACGTCGCCCCCGAGGTGCTCAGTCGGCAGTCGTATTGCCCGGCCAGTGATATCTTCAGCTTGGGCATGGTCGCTCTCGAGGCGATGCGTATGTTTTCGTCGGCGGAACGTCGTCGGGAGCGGGCAGGTGTCGATGCGGAACATCCCCCAACCGAAAACAACGACTCGCAAGAGGTCGTCATTCCTCGCGATGAAAAGAGTCGCGAAACGGACGAGGCGCACATTGCCACGGCGATGTCGGGATTGCATTCAGCGATCCCTGAGTTCCTGGTCGACTTTGTCAACGAAATGTTGTCGCATGACGTGGGTGATCGACCGCCGGCGATGTCGCTCAAACGTCTTGGTGAATCATCGGAACTCGCCACCCCGAGCCTCGGCCATAACAACTCATCGGCGCGTGCGTATCGCTTGACAGAGTTGGCACGCGACGCCGAGATGAAGACGTTTCGAAAGTGGTGTCACCAAGTCCTCGGCGGCGAAATGCTGCGTCTGCATATCGACGGAACATCGGGGATCGGGAAGTCGACGTTTTTGCGGATGGGAGTTGAACGACTGCGATCGCAATCGTGGCCGATGGTTTTTGTCGCCACGTGCCAACGTTATGAGCCACGCCCGTTGCAGGCGTTTAGCCAGATCGCCGACGAAATCGTGATGCGTTTCCGTCGCGGCGGGATCGAGAAGATCTTCGTCGATTCGGTGAGCGAGTCGATCCTGCGAAGTGTGCTGCCGAGTTTCGAAGAGATTCTCGAAGTCGATTGGGGTGAAGCACCGATCGTTACTTCACCGACGCGGCCCGGCGGGCTCGAGGCGGCGATGAAGGTGCTCAATCAAATGCGTCAGATGGCGCCCGTGTTCTTCGTCATTGATGATGTGCAGTGGGCCGACCAAGATACCGTGCAGGTCCTCGATCACTTGCAGGCCAACGCGGGGCTGCGACATGGTCCGCCGCAGTATCAAGGGTTCGGGCTGATCACGGTTTCGCGTTCGGACGGAGATCTGCAAAAACAGCCGCCGGACGTTTCGCTCACGCTGCCGCCGCTGCGACGGGAGTTGATCTCAGAGGCGATCACCAACGAAGCCGTTCAGAACGGATTGACTCTCTCGGCCGAACAATTGCTGGCCCTCACCGAGCAGATCGATGGCCAGCCCTACCGGCTCGAAGCGTACCTGAACGAGTTGTCGCCGACCGGGATGTTGTATCAGGGGCTCCGCGCCGATGTCGGTGGCGATGATAGCGGCAGCGTCAATGGCGATCTCGGGGGGGCGTTGCAGACGGGTGCCTCGCACGCTCATTCCGGCCAGGTATTCACGCCTTCGATTGAGGAGGTTTGGCAACGTCGCAAGGATCAATTGAGTGAGCCGGTCGCGGAGCTACTCGATTTGATTGTCATCGCGGGGCGTCAGGTCACGTTTGAAGAACTCAGTGCTCTGCACCCGAATATCGCGTTGCTCGAATCGGAGCTCGATGAACTCGTTGAGAACGGGTTGGTGTTTCGCGACGGAAGTGACGGCCAGTACATCCGAATTTGGAACGACCAGTTATCGCGTCAACTTTTCGAACAGATTCCTGACGGTCGTTGCCGCCATCTGCATCGTAAGTGGGCAGAGGGTTTGGCCAGTGAAGGTCTCTCCGCCGGACGTATCGCCGAGCACTATGAGAAGGCCGGCGACGAACAGCAGTTTGTGGCGTGGGCAAAGCAAGCCGCGGTGCAGGCGTTGCAGATCTATGCACAAATCGAGGCGGGGAAGTGGTACGCCGTCGTCGCCGCACATACACACGGTGATGAACGTATCGACGCGCTGCGTCACGCTGCCGAAGCGATGCAGCGAGGCGGCCGAATGTTCGAAGCGGCGAACTACTATCGAGAGCTTGCCAATTCCTACACCGGGCAGGCCCAACTCGAGTTGGAGTTGGAGGCTATCCACTGTTCGATTCGATCGGGGCGTTTTGCCGAAACGATCGATCAGCTTGACCCGCTTTTGGAGCGGCTCGAATTGCCGCGGCATAAACCGGTTTGGCAACACAAGCTTTCTCTCGTTTGGAAGATGATCCGTCTGACAATGTCGAAGGTGCACTTCGAATTGTCGGACTCGCACAAGACTCCTCCACGTTCGCAGTTGCATGCGAACCAAATCTCGGCTTGTCAGGCATTGGTCCGCCCGTTGAGCGTGATCGATAACTGGCTCGCGGCAGAATTGAACCTCGTCAACCTGAGAAACGTTGCAAAGTTTGGGTCTCGCACCGAACAGCTCGAGGTTCTGATCGGGCGAGCCGTTTTTGACTCATACCTTCCCGGACGAAAACGGCGTGAAGCGCTAGTCGCTTTGTCCGAATTGGGGGCCCGTTTGAGTGACGCCGATTCACCGGCCGCCCATGGAGATGTGCGCGCAGGAATGGCTTGGGCGGCAGCGTTTGGTGGGCGATGGACCGAGGCGATCGCGCGGGCGAAAGAGTGCCGGCAGTTCTATTCCCAGAGCGAACACCATCGTGGGTTCGAGATTGCTCACACGAGCTATTGCGAGTCGGTCGGGTTTTTCCAAACCGGCGAATTGAAGTTGTTCGCCGAGATGATCGACGACATGCAAACCGAAGGCCGGGCGACAAAAGACTTGTTTGTCTTGGCGATGGGAACACTCGGCTACAGCTCGGTGGCGTTTTTGATGCGAGACGATTTCGCATCGCTCGACGCGAATTTTGAACTCATCATGCCAAGTATGGAAAAGGTCGGCGACGACGCCTTCGGGATGGTGACGCAGATCGAGAAGTTGTTGCGAGCGACCTATCTCAATTCGCCGGAACAGATCGAAGCGAAAATGACAGAGATCTTGCCGGTGTGCCGCAAGTCGGTCTTCTACCGCATCCAGATGATCAAGACGTTGATTGCCGAGTTGAGCGCGGTTGCGAGGCTGCGTCCGCTCGCCCAAGGTGGCTCCGCACGTTTGCGAGCGTTCCGGCGTGATCTCAAGATACTTCGATACCAACAGATCGAGTCGTTCTCGCTGAAGGCAGACTTGGTCGAAGGGATCGCGTTGTCGCGGTTGCCGCGTATGTTCGGAAGCAATGAAGAGTTGGCGGTAATCAAGGCCAAACGTTTATTGCATTCGGCGATGAGGTCCGCAGAGAACCAGAGGATGATTCCTACCATGCTCGCCGCGAAGGACGAGTTGGCGCGGCTATCGGGTTCGAAAGATTCGTCGGAACTCGAACGTCATCTGATCGAACATGGCGTGGCGGACCCGGTCGCGTTCGCGCGTCTGTATCGCGGCGGACTCGAGTAGTCGAGCGGCCTGGCCATTTGAAATCTGACGCGCCCGATCTGTGTCGTCGGATTCGCCGGAATTCAATCCACCAAAGTCGAGAGCGTTCTGGAGATTGATGTGGGATGTCGGGGCGGTTCCTGCCGAAGAATCCGATTCGTCCAGTGGAAACCGGACGTGCATCGTTTCCAAGACAACGCGAGTAGTTGTGGTGGATTTGGTGAAAGATCCTTGTGCAGTTGGATCTCTAGAAGACCCACGACCGCCTACCAAACCCAAGCTGCGTCGCAACGCTAGGCAGCCCTGCGGTAGCTCTCGTTGGATGTGACCGGAATGCGAATCGATTCGGTTTGCTCGTCGGATCGCAAGACGGAATCGTTGCGAATGCTTTTGGAGATCGAGTTCTGAGCGAGCGGTGCCGTTGCGCGGCGAATCGCCGAGCCCATCCCGTACGAGAGTGTTGTGGCGAGCCAGCGACCGAAGCTCTTACCCCATCCACCCGACCCAAAGTGATCGGCGATCGCCTGCAGACGACGGTGGTTGGCATCGACATCGTACGCGTAGTCGCCGATGGACGAGTCGTCGCCACCGAGGCGAACGGTGCAGTCACGACTAACGATGCATCGCCATCCGGCTTGTTGAGCGAGCAGGCAGTAGACCATGGAGGTTTCCACAATCTCTTCGCTGCTTTGCCGAGAACGTCCGGTACCACGGAGTGAACCGGTCAGGCTGCGGAGAAGATCGCGGCGCCAAAAGCTCGTCGTCAGGAAGCCGCCTTCGACCCGCGCGTCGTTGCCCGAGGTGATCGAATTCTTTCCGGCGGCAACCATTTCGCATGCGCTGCGGGACGAGCGTTTCCAACCGGCGTTGACGATCTCGTCGCAGCCATGGGCGCGGACGACCGGGACGACGATCCCAGCGTCGTGGTGCTCGAATTCTAACAGCGCGCGATCTGCCCAGTCTTGCTCGACGACGTGACCGTCGCCTACCACGTGGACGAAACGTCCCTTCGCGACCGAAGCGGCGTCGCCGACTTGCTGGGTCACGTTCTCGGTGCCTGCATCGATGAATTTGACTTCATCGGCGAGGTCGAACGGATCGTCATAGTTCCCCGCGTGCGGTACGACTACCTCGCACGCATCGGGCCGGTGTTGCAACACGCTGACGAGTGAACTTTCAAAAGAAGCCGTGTCTCCGCAGTGAGGAACGACAATGGTCAACCGCGGGATCGTAGGGAACTTTGGCACCGCTGCACCTGCATGGGGTCACATTCGAAAAAATAGCCTCGGTTCGCTCGTGAGGGAGCGAAACCGCCGGTGTCTAAAACGCGCAACAAGGCGACAATGACACTGCACTATGGGTTTCGGAATCGACCGGTCATGTGGTTGAGTCGATTGTGGGGGGACCTGTTGAAATGCGATAAGTCTCGACCGACCGACTTTGCATGAATCCGCTAACCGTTAGTCTTTACCAATCACAAGGTAGGTCTTACGAACAGCGGTAAAGTTTAACGGCATGTTCACGGTACCAACTTGCCGCGTCGGCCAACTCTTCGTGCCGGGTGTGTTCTTTCTGCGACGCCGGTTCCATCAGCACGGATTCGATGCGATTGGCAAACTGATGCAGCGTTTCGCTGTCGCGGCGGACCCATCCCCATCGACGCAATCGTCGATCCATCGACCGCCGGGCTGCGGCGAGCGCGGCTGACTGCGAATCAGCATCGCCGCTGCGTCGACGCCACCAAAGCCAACCCAGCAGGAAGGCCAGCAGTGGCAGCTGCAGGATGCGAAAAAAGAGGGCCAACGCATCGGTAACCCGTACCGACATCAAATTCCCCCACGCCGACCGGAGCCATCCTGAATTCGTCGCGTCGTCTTGTTGATAACGGCGACTCAGGTCAATTGTCGTTTGGGCAGTGTTGGTGGGGTTGAGCGTTTGGTAGACCCGGCCCGGGGTTGCTTCCAACGCGTGCCACCGGTGGTGCTCGTCATCGTAGTATTCCACCCAGGCGTGTGCGTCTCGGTTTCTCGCGATGAAATACTCCTCGCTGTCACTGATTTCATCCATCACGTATCCCGTCACGTAACGTGCCGGGACGCCCTGGCTGCGGAGCATCAATGTCGATGCCGATGCGAATAGCTCGCAGTGGGCGGGGTGCCGTGTGCGCAGGAAATAGATGATCGGGTCAACGCCCGACGGCGCCGGTTCGGTTTGCAGCGTGTAGGAAAAGTTGTTCTGGAAAAAAGACGCGATCCGGTCGGCCTTGCCGTGGGCAGAGGCCGCGCCTTGGCAAATCTCGGTGGCCAATGGCGTGATGATACCGGTCAGGGAGTTGTCGACCGACGTCATCAAGTCGCGGGCTCTCTCTGAGAGTCGTTCGCGTTTGGGTATCGCGGTGACGCCGGCAACCCATGGTTGCGAAGTGTCGATCCCACGGTCAATCAATCCGTGCGATGTGACTCCGACGTGATCGCCGCGGGCTTCGATCCAACTCGTCGCCGATGGTAGGAAGATCATCGCACCGCGTTCGGGTTGGCCGTGAATTTCGACAGTCGCGATGACGCTCGATTCGAGATTGTTCGGAGCGAACGCGTCTTGATAATCAGACGAGTGTGATGCGGCAAGATGTTCTCGGTCCCGGCGTGTTCGTCGGTTGCGACGAGCCGAAACGAGTTCATAGACGGGGCCGGTTTCGCCACTTGCGGCGAGTGAGAATCGCGACCGGAAACCGGGTTCGCCGTTCTTCAATGGGATCGTTGCCTGTGACAAACGGAATGCGTGTTTGGCCCGGTAGACATGTTCGACGTTGTCGTTCTCGTCGGTGAGTAGCCACCGTCGCTGGCTCCTCCATGAACGTTGATGGTACTCGTCGAACACGTTCCCCCGAAGGTATCCGGGTGACGCGTTGCAGTAGCCCAACAAGGCCAGCCCTTCCGGATCGTTCAGGATGCTGCGTCGAACACTGCCGAGCCGGTGGCCCGAAACGTATCCGCCGCTGGAGACAGGGAGGCCGGTGTCGGTGTCTTCGAATCGGTCCTTCAGTTGTGCGAAAACTTCTGCTTGCACGTCGGGCAATATCACCCCGGTTACCTGCGTGATCGCCGACGCAACGATTAGGACCAACGACAACGTGGCCAACGTGTACGGCCAACGTTCGAAGTGAAAACTACGGTTGCCTTGTTCATGGGCGAGGTGCGGTTGTTTTTGTCGCGACAGGATAATCTGCGCCGCCACGACGAAGCCGATCATGCTGGCCAGCCCCACTGCTGTTTGTGCGGGAAGAGATCGACTGACGCCCCCGCCCGCAACGGAGACGAGCACCGCAACGAGGCCTGCCACGAGCATGGTGACGTGGCCACGGTGCGGCCAGATTGCCCAGAGGATGCAAAGAACCGCGACGCAGTAATGGGCGATCACGTCGACCGCCAACATCAGCAGCCCGGACATATCGGTGAAACCTTGCTGCATGCGCCATTGGAACGTTGCGATCAACGCACCGATCAATAACGCCGCGAGCGTTAAGCCGTCGGCGAGCACCCACCACCACTTCTTGGGTGCACGGCCATTGGGGTTTGGTGACGCAGTCGGTGTCGCGCGGCGACTGTCAACAACGAGTCCCACAATAATCGACGCGATCACCAACGTGATGCACAGTGACGTCGTGGTAAAAGTCTGTCCGACGAACAAACTGACCGCCGCGATCACGCAGCCGAGAAGAAATCGATTATCGAGCCATCGATAGTCGGAACGTTGTCCTGCCGAACCCATCATGCGGACGCCTCCATCGGGCGGCCAGCGGCGACCTGGCCTTTCGCGCGGCCCATGGCGTGCACCGGTTGTTCGGGACCATCAACCCGTTCGATTTCCTGATGCGTGACCCACCGCGTTCCGACCGGCAATGGCATGGGGGAGTTCTCGCGGGATTGGCAGGACATGACGAGCAGCGAGTCGCCACCGGTGAGTTGCAGTTCACGACCCCAGTCGGTGAGTTCTTGCCCGACGGCTTCTTCTGCTGTTATCCACCGAAGCGATGCCAACGCGATCAGCAACTCACTCGGGTCACCGCCCGCTTCGCAGCGAAACGACTCCATGTGCCCTCCTTGGTCGAGCCACAGTGTTACCGCGGCACCGTTTCGTGTGAGTGTTTCGATCGAAGAGGCGGCGATTGAAAGGATGCGTTCGAAGGGCTCGTGTATTGCATCGGGTGTCTCTGCCCTCGAAACGAATCGCCGAGTCCAATGCGTTTTGGCGCGTTCGGTAACGTTGCAGACGTTGTCCACCCAAATGCTGACCGACCGTGTCGCCGGCGAGCTGAACTCGCGGACGATCGGTTTGCCCAGCCGAGCCCATGAGGCAAAATCCCACCGTCTGACTTGGATACCTTCGCGATATTCGCAACTGCCGATGTAGTGGGTTTGTTCGCCTTGCGAAATCCGCGTCGCGATTCCGCGCAGTGTGTTCTGCAGCGTTCGCCAATGTTCGTCGTCATCACTCGACAGTGGTTTGGGTGTGACCGCGATCGTTGTGTTAGAGTCGACGTGCGTTCGCGTACGGAACAGATAAAACGGGAAGTAGCATTCCACCCGCGTCGCGGGCAACGGTTGCAGACCACGGTGTTGATAGCAGACGTCTTGCAACGCCATTGTTTCGTCGCCCGGGGGCAACCAATCGCACCTCTGGTCGCGTTCGATCCACAGGTCCATCCCGGGCAGTCGTCCCTCGTTGATCAGGTGCACGGGGATTTGCAGCGAGGTGCCGGAGGGCACATGCCGCGGGGCGTCGGCGGAGGCTTGTAGGCTCGGCGTGGCCAGGTAGTTGATCAACCGCCCGACAACGAAGAGCGAAACGCAGGCGGCAAACATCCCCGTCCATGGATAGCCCCACACGATATTGAGTGACACGATACCGATCAGCAGCAGCGACACGGAGGCACCCGTCATCGAATAGCGAAGCCCCATCGCCCAACGCCACGGATTCAGGTGTCTGGCCACCAACATGAATGCTTTTTTCATCGAGCTAACTTCCTTGACGTCAACGCTGTCTTCCTTGATGTCAACGCAGTGGCGACCGGTGAACACGGCCGTGTGCCGAGATGTTGCCGGCACGACGAGCCCACGCTACGAGAGCCGTGAGGGGCAGGCTGGGGGTGTCTCGTCGTTTTCATTTGCGTACCTAACTTCGCGCACTCGAGTCACTGCCTGTCCATGGACTGTTGATCCGATCCGGCATGTTGAACCCACACACCGTCCGCGGGCGTGCACGCGTAGGTCAGCCAAACGCACCCGAAGTCGCTCGCGGTACACGAGATCGACGTCTTGTAGCGACGATCCGTGTGAACGCGAGCGGTTTTCTTCTCGGTGCATTGTCGGCGAAACTTAGCGTGCCGCGACCGGTTCGGCGTACAGGGGATGGTTCGGATTACCGCCTGCACGTAAGTAGGTTACCAAATCGACAACGTCATCCGCCGTGAGGGTGTCGAGCAGGCCAGTCGGCATCATGCTGATTTTAGCCTCAAACGTCTCGGCAATGTCATCCCGTTTGAGCGTTGTCAGTCGCGATGGGTCGAGCATGTTGGTGAGGATCCGAAGGTCGTTGCCACGCATATTGATCACGCGTCCCGTGAAAATCTCGCCATCTTCGGTCAGGAATTGGGTCGCGCCGTACTGATCGCTGATCACTTTGCTCGGTTCGATGATCGAAACGAGCAGGTCGTGCACGCTGAATTTCCCCCCCACGCTAGTCAGGTCCGGCCCGAGGATGCCGCCCTGCAGGCCCATTCGGTGGCATTTGTAGCACTGGGCGACCGCAAACATCTCTTTTCCGTTCTCGAAATTCGCCCGCCGGGATGCGCCGTCGACGACTTTCTCGAGTTCTTCCACTGTCCATTCTTTGACGTGGGGGCGTGTTTCCTCGACCTTCTTATCGCTGCTTTTTACCGGAGGCGAAATCGCGTCAGCGAGGCGTTCTTGATCTTCTGGACTGAGGTGGCTGACGAATTCGTTCTTGATGTTCTTGAGGAATCCGCCAAAGGACAAGCCTCCTCGAGCAGTCGCCATTTCGTGGAACCAGCCGAGGAAGCGTTTGCGTTTTTCATCATCCCATCCGTCGGTGGCGCCGCGGAGTGAGATCGCGTAGTGAATTTGGCTTTCCTGACTCGGCGATGCGGTCAGTTTCTCGAGCACCGCGCCTGTGGCGTTCGGGGCACGCAGGTAGATCAGCATCATTGCCAGTTCGCGATCCACGGAGTCTTCGTCGGTCGGGAACGTACCAGCGAGTCTCGCGATCAATTCGGAGCGTTGTTCGTCATTGAAATCACCCAGACGCATCGCAATCAATCCGGCCGCGCGAAGGTACGCGATACGATCTTCGGTGGACAGCGATTGAAAGTCGAGTTCGAGAAGGCTGGCGACTGCGTCCGATTGGTCGGACGATTCACCGCAACGTGCCAACGCGATCAAACCGAGTGTGCGGGTTCGCGAGGAGTCAGCGTTGAGCACGGCGGCTTTCCAATGTTGCGCGTCACGATGCTCCAACGCGACGCGAGCGGCGTAGCGAATCGCACGGTCGTCGTGCTGTAGGTTTTCAATGCCCATCGATACGGCTTCGTCGATGCTGCACGGCAACAGGTCATCGGGAACGTGAAGTGACTCGAGTTGTCCGCGGAGAACACGCGCGGTCGCGTTGTCGACACTCGAAGGGGACAGGCTGTGTTTTTCGGTCGACGCGGCGGCTTGCGCGACCTCGGAGTCCGCCGGCCCGGTGTAGGTGATGCGGTACAGCCCGCTCTGTGTTTCGCGTCCACCAATTGTCAGGTACATCGCGCCGTTGTGAATCACCATGTCAGTCACCGGCAACGGGGCTGCGGTGGCAAACGTTTCGTAGGTTCCCGAGTAGCTTGCACCGTCTTCCTCGAGCGTCACCGCGTGGATGCTGCCGTAGGACCAGTCCGCGATAAACAGAGCGTTTTGGAACTTTTTCGGAAAGTTGGCACCGTATCCGAAACAGATACCAGTTGGTGAACCGGGGCCGATGTCGACTGCCGCGCCGAATGAATCGGGATAGTACGCAGGCCACTTGCCGGTGCCGTTTCGCCATCCGAATTCGCTGCCGCTGATGACATGGTTGACCCGAGTGGGGCGGTACCATGGCGTGCCGACATCCCATTCCATATCCGCGTCGTACGTGAATAGTTCGCCGTCGTGGTTCAGCGCGATGTCGTAGGGGTTGCGAAACCCGGTCGCGATCAGTTCGCGGTCACTACCGTCGGGAGCACACGAGAGAATGAACCCTCCCGGTGCCATTCGGTTCGCGTTGTGGCCACGGGCGTCCGGCATCCGTCCGAGCAGATGATCTTCGTCCCAATTCCTCGGCACGCGACTGTGGTCGATTTCATCGGGCAACGTTGTGTTGTTGCCTGCCACCATGATGATGCGTTTGCCGTCAGGAGTCAGGATCACGGCATGCGGTCCATGCTCGGAACCGCCGTTGAGCGGAACGATGTGTTCTTTGGTGTCGTATTGGTCATCGCCATCGGTGTCCGTTAAACGCCAAAGACCCGACGGTTGTTGTCGCGAGTTCACGTTGGCGTAAAGCGAACCGAACGCACACAACAATCCTTGAGCACCAACAAAGTCGATGTCGAGTTTTTCGATCTTCGCGTTGGGTTGCGAAACATCGATTCGAAACAGTCCGCCGAGTTGGTCGCACGCGATCAGGCGGCCTTTTGGGTCAACGGTGAGGCTGACCCAGGAGCCTTCGATTTCGGGATCGACTTGGTGAATCAGTTCGACTTCAAAACCGGCCGGGACTTTGAACTGGTCGGGCGGTGTCACGCCCAATCCTTTGGCGTGAACGGACACGGTCGTGGACGGTGATGCGGCGAGGCAGAGTGCCGCCAGGAGAAATTTTAAAGGCAGGGGCAAACGAGGCATTTGCAGCTCAGTGAGGGAGGTAGGAATTTGTGACTGAACTTGGCGGGAGCAAGATGTGCCAGTCTAACCGCTCGTGGGGAGGATGGCGAACCATTGGTGGCAAGATAGGCAGTGTCGTCAGCGCGTCGATTGCCTTCGCGGGAGACCCAAGGATCATAAAAAATGTTCAACACCTCTCGAAGAACCAACGAAAAACACTTGCGAGAGGTCTCCGCGGAGAATTACGATGGAACTGACGCGATGTCTACCGTCTACTTTTCTTGATCCTGTATTGGTAAGAGCGTTGCTCAAATGATTCATTACACATGCGATCGTTGCCATCGTTCGATCGACACTGACGAGGGGCCACGGTATATCGTCCGCATCGATGTCGAGGTGGTTGCCGCGGAGCCTGCGTTGGAGGTTGAGGAGGAAGTCGTAGACTATCTCTCCGACCTCAATGACATGCTCGAGCAGGAGTCGATGGAATCAGCAATCAGCGAAGAGTTAGAAGAACCGCTCGATTACCTGCATGATGCTTTGTCGCGAGGCGATGATCTCGAGCATCTCGATGCTGCCTTTTCGCCGTCACATGCCGATCCCGCCGTCGATCTCGAAAGCGAGCCGATTCCGCCTAGCTTTGATCTGTGCCCGCAGTGCTACGCGAAGTATCTGAAGAATCCGCTCAGCCGGGAGCGGTCGCTGAAACTGCATTTCAGCAATAACTAACGCTCCGCAGAAAACACTTCTTGTTTCTGCCGAGCTCGGACGCGGTGGTCTCACCCACGTCGGCGTGAGCCACGCTCTGCCACTGGCTAATTGCTTGAGACGCCTTCGGGCGTCGATTTGTTAAGTGCCCGATTTGGTAGTGGACGAGGCAACGAGTCCCTTGCGCAGGGAAGGACTCGTTGCCTCATCCACTGCAGATTCACGTCTGCTGGGGTTCACGTCCTCGGAGAAGGACGCGTGGAAAAATGTCGGTAATTAAATCGACCTCCCTCAGCGTGAAAAGCTGTCCGTTATCAACAGACGCCCTGCCGCCTGCGAAACACTATGCCGACAGGGCACTGTTGGGGCCGTTGTTGGGATAGTTCAGTTCGCTCATCGATTTGGGGGTCAGGCCCGCGGAGCGAAACAAACGTGACAGCGCGACCATGGTTTGATGCCAACGCTGCAATACCTCAGGGGTTCCCAACGCGACCGCGTCGGCCCGGCCGAGTCCCCGCTCGCTGACGCGAATTTCCGGAGCCAGAGTCAACAACGCCTCGATCGCGAGGTGGGCATGGCGGTCGCTATCGCTCAGATCCGCGTCGTCGTAGATCCAAACATGCGGCTGCATCGCCGAATCGATCAGGTGCATGGCGGCAGCTTCGTGATCGATGGCTTCAACGATGACGCTGCGGTTACCACATTGAACATAGAACTTGGCCATGACTTTCTTCCTTGAATGGGGGGCTGGGTTAATCGGGGGCTGGGTTAGAAGAGTCAGCAACACCGGCGAATTGCGGGGTGCCGTTTGCTCGACACTGGTAAGATCGCAGGCCGGTGGACACGTTTGGTCACACGGCGTTTTGCTCCTTGAAAACGCTCGCTTTTTTGCCGCCCGATTCTGGCCGTGCCCACGCCCGGCCCCGTCTGAAGGCCACTTCCATGCCCGATGACGCTTCTTTGTTTTCGGGCAATCGCGGTCTTGAGGCGTTCACTCGCCCCTCAAAGCCATCAAATCCGAACTCAAGTTATCCAAAAGGAACCCAGATCATCCAAAAGGAACCCAGATCATCCAAAAGGAACCCAGATCATCCAAAAGGAACTCTGTGAAAAGTTTTCAGCGGGGGCCGCGACGCTCTCCATTTACAAAACGGCATCGCAATGCGTAAACTGTCGGGCTTTCCGCCGTCTCTAGTGACTCCGCCGCACTCCGCCCGTGTTCGATTCCCTCTCTGAAGGACTGCAATCTGCGTTCAAAAGTTTGTCCGGTAGGGGCAAACTGACCGAGGGCAATATGCGCGACGGTCTGAAGATCGTCGAAGAATCACTGCTCGAATCGGACGTCAGTTACAGCGTTGTGAAGGAATTCATGACGCACGTGAGCGAGAAAGCTCTCGGAAAACGCGTGCTTTTGAGCCTACGGCCGCAGGAAGAGCTGGTCCGGATCGTCCACGAAGAGTTGGTCGAAACACTCGGCCCGGTCGACTCCTCGTTGCACCTGCGTGCGGATCGCCCCACGATTTTGATGCTGTGTGGGTTGCAGGGTAGCGGTAAAACGACGACCTGCGGCAAGCTCACTCAGATGCTCCGCGAGCAGCAGATCGAACCGCTCTTGGTCGCCGCTGACCTCCAGCGACCTGCCGCGATCGAGCAATTGAAGGTTATCGGCGAGCAGCTCGGCGTACCGGTCCACACCGAAACCGATCATCAAGACCCCGTCAAAGTCTGCCAAAACGGCGTGGCACGCGCACAACGCGACGGGAACCGAGTCGTCATTCTCGATACGGCCGGGCGGTTGGCCATCGACGAAGAGTTGATGGCCCAGTTGAAGAAAATCGACCGCAAGGTCGGCCCCGACCAGGTGTATCTCGTTGTCGACGGGATGACCGGGCAAGACGCAGTCAATAGTGCCGGTGCGTTCAATGACGCACTCGAGCTCGACGGCGTCATCATGACCAAACTCGACGGTGACGCCCGTGGCGGGGCGTTGTTGTCAGTCAAGCAGGTCACCGGCGTGCCGGTCAAATTCATCGGTACGGGCGAGCGTTTCGACGCCCTCGAGCCATTCCGCCCCGAAGGCATGGCCAGCCGAATCCTGCAGATGGGCGACATCGTCGCAGCGGCTCGCGAAGCCCATCGGATCGTCGATGAGAGTGAGCGTGAAACGCTCGAAGAGAAAATGGCCACGGGCCAATTCTCGCTCGATGATTTCAAAAACATGATGCAGAAGATCACCCAGCCCGGTTTGATGGGGCGGATGATGAGTCTGATGCCCGGCATGGGGCAGTTCAAAGAGGCGATGGAAAGCGCCGAAGCCGGCGGGCAGATGAAACAAATCATCGGGGCGATTAATTCGATGACCCCCGCCGAACGCAAAAATCCCAAGCTCATCGATGCCTCGCGTCGAACCCGCATCGCCGCCGGTGCCGGTGTCCAGTCGTCCTCGATCACTCAGTTGATCAAGCAGTTCGACACCATGAAACCGATGATGCAGATGATGGCGGGGAAAGGCGGTGGCGACCGAATGGCGATGCTGAGGCAATTGCAGTCCAGCGGAGCGTTGACGGATCCTCGCATGGGCGGATCCAAAGTCAAACGATCGACAGGGAAGCGATTGTCGCCGGCCGAACGGGCCAAACAACGCAAGGAACGCGAAAAGCTCAAACGCAAGATGAAACGGAAAGGCCGCTGAGCATGATCACCTCTTTCACGGCTCGTGCGGTGACCTAGCCTCGACGCTTCGGCGACGAACCCGCTAGACGAGTCTAATCCTGAGCGAGGGACAGGCGTCCCATGGAACCGACGCCGACCCCACTCTCACGATGAAGTTTTTAATCAATCAACCGAACCAAACTACGCTAATTTTTTTTGGAGACCCCACCGAGATGGCAGTCAAAATTCGCATGAAGAAAATGGGACGTACTCACCGTCCTTACTTTCGTGTATGTGCAATGGATCAACGCAAGCCGCGTGACGGTCGCGTGATCGAAGAGCTCGGCACCTACGACCCGATGTGCCCCGAAACCGACGCACGTGCTCAACTCAAGAGCGACCGCATCGACTACTGGTTGAGCGTCGGCGCCCAGCCATCGGAAAAGTGCGCCGTCCTGATCAAGAAATACGGCACCTCCGGAACGCACCTCGATGCTCAAAAGGAAGCACTCGAGCGTCTCGGGCGTCGCAAAGATTACACTCCAGCTCCTGTGACCGAGTCGCCGAAGCCGAAAGAAGAGCCAAAGGCGGAAGCCGCACCTGCCGAAGAAGCACCTGCGGAAGAGCCGGCTGCTGAAGAAGCCGCGTCGGAATGATGCCCGTCGCCGAAGCCTGACCGGCTTTGGTCCCACCACTGATCGAGCCTATGTCCCGTGAGGATTGACGTTGTCACCCTGTTCCCCGCGATTTTCGATGGTTACCTGACGCAGAGTTTACTGCACAAGGCGATCGTCCGCGGCCTGGTGGATATCCAACGTCATGACCTGCGAGATTGGGCGCAGAACGTTCCTCATCGCAAAGTCGATGACCGACCGTTCGGAGGTGGCCCGGGAATGTTGATCCAAGTCGAGCCAACGGTCAGTTGTGTTCGCGATATCGAGTCGGAAATTTTGAGCCAAGGCGAACTGCCTCCCATTCGAAAAATCCTGCTCACCCCGCAAGGAAAACGTTTCGACCAGCGACTCGCCGAGGATCTCGCGACAAGCGAACGGGTCATGCTCCTGTGCGGGCGATACGAAGGTTTTGACCAACGGGTCCATGACATTTTGGAGCCGGAAGAGATTAGCGTCGGTGACTTTGTCCTCAACGGAGGCGAGGTCGCCGCAATGACCATCATCGATGCCGTGGTTCGGTTGATTCCAGGGGTACTCGGTGATGAAAACAGCCATCAGGATGATTCGTTCAGCCGTGGAAATCGGTTGTTAGAATTTCCGCAGTACACGCGTCCTCGCGAGTTCGAAGGTCACTTCGTTCCCGAGGTCCTGCTCAGTGGAGACCACGCGGCAATCGCCGCTTGGCGTGCCGAGCAAACACAGATACGAACGAGGGCCCGTCGCAGCGACCTGCTCGATGAGCCCACGTGACTCAATGAAACAAAGCCTCAACGGCGCGAGCGGAAGCCACATCGGACGACGCGAATGCCTGATCGGCACTGAGCCATTGCGACGGGAGTATGTGACCGGCGTCGGCTCGAAATATTATCAGCGCCCGCTGAACGAATTCACAACATCCATTCCCCGAAAACAATAACGAGAGTGTGTCATGAGCAACGCCATCATGGACATGGTCAACAAGGCCAACCAAAAAGAAGAAACACCTAAATTCGACATCGGCGACACCGTCGACGTTCACACCAAGATCCTCGAAGGTTCGAAAGAACGCATCCAGGTGTTCAGCGGTGTTGTGATCGGACGTTCGGGCAAAGGCTCGCAAGAAATGTTCATGGTCCGCCGCATCGTCGCCGGTGAAGGTGTCGAGCGTAAGTTCCCTGTTCACAGCCCACGTATCGAAAAGATCGAAGTCAAACGCAGCGGCGTGACCCGCCGTGCGAAGCTGTACTTCCTGCGTGACCGCGTCGGAAAGGCTGTCCGTCTCAAGGAACGCCGCCGCGCCCAAGCCTAACCGGCTGGTCCCCTCCAGAGCGATTTCGTCGTCCACAACGAATCTTTCTGCGTTCGGGGAAACAGATCAAACACACAAATACCCTCGGCCTCCCAAGCAGTGCCGAGGGTTTTTGTTTGCGCGAGTGCACTTTGATGTTCAGCGTGCCCGATCCCAGTAGTTGGATTCGCCAGGATTCAGACCAACGAAGCCCGGCGACGTTGGCTGTGTCATTTCTAAAAACGCGAAAAACGCTCGCGCGTGAAATGATCTGCCGAGGCTATCGGATCAGCTTCACGGCTCGGGCGGCGCGTCTACGGCGAAGAGGACGTTCGCAAAACCTTCGCTTCGTGCCGCGTCGAAGACCTCGATGCATTTCTCGGCAGTGATCGTGTCGTCGGGATCGATGATGACGATCGAGTTCCTCCGCAGCGTTGCGAGCCGTTTCAATTTCGCTCGCAGTTGTGATGCGTCGGGAATCGCAACGGCGCCCACTTGGTAGCGGAGGCCATCGGGGCCGGCCAGGATTCGGATGACGAGTTCCTCGCGGCGGTTCGCCATGAAGGTGGCGGATGTTTCGGTTGCTTTTGATTCGGCTTCGTCAGGCTCGGTTGGTTCGGTGGGCGCAGGGGATACCGCGACGCGGCTGGCGAGGTCTGATTCGGGTTTGTCAAAGCTGCTCGTCCAGACGAAGAAGACGAGTAACAAGAACACAACATCGATCATCGACGTCATGGCCATTTCGTCCGAACCGGCTCGGTGAGGTGACGGTGCTTTCACTGTGCAGTCGCTCCGCTGAGCGGACCCTGCGTGCGGCGTGGGTTCACCACGATAGCGACGTCACGGATTCCGACGTCGGCTAGCTGTCGCAAGACCGCTTCGACCGTGGCGTACGGTACAACTCGATCGATCCGAAAGCGGACCTTGTTTGATTCGCTTGCTGCATCGGCGTCGCGTCCGGTGGTCCAGGTTCGAATTCGGCTGGAAACTTGGTCGAGAGTGATCGGATCGCCGCCAAAGAAGAGTTGCGAATCCGCGTCGAGCGTGAGTGTGATTGGGGAGGCGTCCGCCTCGGGAGGTTCGCCCGATGAGGCTTCGGCGAGCGTGACCGGATGCCGAGTTTCCTGCCGCGAAAGGTGGCTCGACACGAGGAAGAAGATGATCAGCAGAAAGACGATGTCGATCATCGGTGTCATCGAAACCCGGTCTTGGCTTCTTCGTGTTGCCGATGATGACGAGGCTGGTGATCTCACGTGTGCTTTCGACCTGGCGAAGTGCTTAACGTTTGGGTGGCCGGGTGAAGGAGGCTTTGCGAAAAACGTTGGTCCGGGATGCTCGGCTGGTCCATCATACCTGTGCCGATCCCGACGGGGAACTTTCGCTCGCGTGTTTCTCTTCGCCGCGATCTCGTATTTTATTTCCGTTCTGTGTTCGGGGAGTGGATCGTGTTGAAGACCCTCGTGCTGCAGGATCTTTGACAAGATCCACTACCCCAAAACCCGAAAGCCAGTCTGCGTCGGCATTTTAGCGTCGGTCTGACATCCATCGCTCGATTGCGATGCGGTTCGACTCAAACGCCATGTTATCGAGGATCTCGGCGTCGGGAATGCACCATCGGTACTCACACAATTCACTTTGGGCGAGCTGCACGTTGTCGCAGGATTCCACGCGGCAAAGGTAGAACAGGTCGATCACGTGTCCGATCACGCCGTGGTGTTTGTAGATGTTCGGTCCGGTCATGAGCAGGTCGCAAGACGCCACGGTCAACTGAGTTTCTTCGCGAATCTCCCGGGCGAGAGCTTCTTCGGCGGTTTCGCAGCGGTCAATGAATCCTCCCGGCAATCCCCATTGGTTCATTCCCGGGTCTCTCGCTCGCCGGACGACGAGCAGTCGGTCCGCGTCATCGAGGATGAGCCCACCGACGGCGGCAACCGGTCCGAAGTAGAACGCGAAATCACATTTGCCACAGTGGAACGGGATCACGCCCACTTTGGGATTGGGAGTGCCGCATCGTGGGCAATAATGGAATGCGTCTTCAAACGGTTGTGGGGTGGAGATGGTCACGCAGTTAGGCCGAGGGTGTGTCGAATCGAGAAACAGAGCCGTCATGGAACTGGGCAGCACGGAGCACGCCCGCACCTTGGAAACCGGCGCCGAGTCGTCGCAGTTCTTCTTCAGAGGCTATCACACCCATCCCGAGCGTTTCGACATCAACATCAGAAAGTTCGCTGTGTAGCAGCACGCGATAGCTGCTCAACAGGTCGGCGAGTTTCTTTGCGAGCACGCGGTCCATGCTCCAATTGGCGTATTCACCGCTGCCCGGTTGAGAGTCCGCGTCCGCAGGTTCGTCCGCGTCTTCGTCTTCATCGGTTTGGTCGGCCGCGTCGCTGAAGTCGTCACGGTGTTGGACGGCGAGTGCCGAGGCGAGTTCGTCTTCCGAGTCGCCGTCTTCTTGTCCTGGGGAACGTTCTGCGTTGCCGCTGAGTTCTTTGAGCCACTGCGGTCCGGGGGATTCGGTCAGTCGGGACCAGACGACGATTGTCCCGTCACCTTCGAGATGACGGCTCGCCGCGATGACCGCGCGAGCAACGTTGGGCCAGGTCTGCACGTTGGCGTCGCCGTCGAGCGCGGCGACGACCAATTCAGACGTCGGGCGTGTTTCGCTCTCGTTCGTGTCGCTGCCTTTTTCAGTATGCAGCGTGTCGAGTTCGTTGCGGATCGCGTCGGGAGTGCCTGTCAAAATGCGAGCCACACTGCCGGCCGCGTCGGCGGAAACCATTATCAGCAACTGCACGCCGAGCAACCAACCGACTTCGTTCGCTGAGCCTTCCGATGTCTCGCGGCTCGAGGTGTTTTGGAATCGATGCACGGTCGACGAGTCCGCAAACATCGGAAAGACGCCGGTTTTATCGAGTCGTTCGATCGCGTCGACGGCACGTGCGGCAACAATCGGAATCGTGAAGTCGGCATCGACCAAATCGCGGGCGAGATAGATCGCTTCGGCGTCCGCATCGGCCGCGACATATCGCAGTTCCCGGCGGTCGCGGGGGGAATGACGGCTAACGTTGATCAACATTTCGTCCGGGGTGGACGGAAGGGTTTGTGCGTTATCGCTCGCCTCGTCGTCCGGCGGGATGTTGTGAAATCTCTGGCTCAGCGATTGGTAACACGCATCGGACGCCTCTGGCCACAACACGATGCTCACCCGAGCCGCTTCGCAGGCACGTGCGACCTTGATGGCACCTTCGAGTACTTCGGCGACCCGTGGCACGTTGGGGTCGACGGCAAACGCGACGTGATCCCCGGCTAGGATTGCGTCGCTGACCGACGGGTAGTCGACGGGCGTTTGCATCGAAATTTCGGCCAACCGTGTGATCGCCTCAGCCGAGTCATCGCGGGGAGATGATCGGTATTCGATCGGGCCGGTGATCGAAACGGGACGCAGTTCCCACATCTCGCCGGGGACCGCATGTCGGTAGTCTTCCGCGGCGACAACGGGGAGTGAGAAGGAAGGTTTCGAGGAAGCCATGGTGTCGATTGCAACTGAGTGAATGTGAGGAAAGAGTTCGCCGTTCTGACACCACGCCCAACCGATTCGCCGGCGAGAGTCGGGCGGCATGTGTTGAAAGGTCGTCCGCAGTGTTCGAAAGCGAGACAGTGTTGTTCAAACGAGAAACTCGTCCGCAAGTATCGAGCCGCAGTCGGCCCGGGAGCGGACGATGTCGATCGTGTTCGGCGGTGTTGCCGCGAC
>NZ_ANOH01000074.1 GCF_000346505.1 Aporhodopirellula sallentina SM41 | reverse complement strand
AAACGACCGACCCCTACGCGACCCCGAGTTTGCTTTCTGATTTCGATCGTTACCTGATCGGTGAAGGCCGGCACCACGGCCTCTATGAACGACTCGGTGCCCAACTACGCACTGTCAATGGCGTCGAAGGAGTCAACTTCGCCGTGTGGGCGCCCAATGCTCGTGCGGTGCAGGTCGTCGGTGACTTCAACGGTTGGGACGGACGGCAACACGGTGCTCGCCAATTGCCTAACCTCGGCATCTGGGAACTGTTCATCCCGAGCGCTAAATCGGGACAACGATACAAGTTCCGGATCCTCAGCGAGCACGGTCAGTGGATGGACAAGTGCGATCCGCTCGCGTTCGCATCCGAACTGCCACCGTTGACCGCGAACATCATTTCGGACATCAACTCGTACGCATGGAACGACGAAAGTTGGCTGCAGGAACGTGCCGAGTTCGATCCGATGCACGCGCCGATGAACGTCTACGAAGTCCATCTCGGCAGTTGGCAAAAAGGACCCGGTCGCACGCACGGATGGTTGGACTACCGTGACCTCGCCCGTCGTTTGTCCGACTACTGCCACCGGATGAATTTCACTCACGTCGAGTTGATGCCGATCAGCGAACACCCCTTCACCGGCTCATGGGGATACCAAAGCGTCGGATACTTTGCACCGACCAGCCGGCATGGTAATCCGGAAGACTTCATGTTCTTCGTCGATCACTTGCACCAAAACGGCATCGGCGTTTTGATCGATTGGGTGCCCGCGCACTTCCCGAAAGACGATCACGGCCTGCGTCGATTCGACGGTTCGGCGTTGTACGAACATGCCGACCCGCGTCAGGGCGAGCATCCCGATTGGGGAACGATGATCTTCAACTTTGGCCGCAACGAAGTGAAGAACTTCCTGATTGCGAACGCTCTGTTCTGGCTCGATAAATATCACATCGATGGCCTCCGCGTCGACGCGGTCGCATCGATGCTGTACCTCGATTACAGCCGCGAAGATGGCGAGTGGATTCCGAACCGATATGGCGGTCGCGAGAATCTCGAGTCGATCGACTTCCTTCGGGAATTCAACGACGCCGTGCATGAGAACTACCCCGGCGTGGTCACCGCCGCCGAGGAGTCAACGGCATGGCCGGGTGTTTCGAAACCGACCAGCGAAGGCGGCCTTGGATTCACGTACAAGTGGAACATGGGTTGGATGAACGACACGTTGCGTTATATGCGGAACGAGCCGATTCACCGGCAATACCACCAAAACGAACTCACGTTCAGCCTGATCTACGCGTTCACCGAAAACTTCATGCTGCCGCTCTCGCATGACGAAGTGGTCCACGGCAAGGGATCGCTGATCAGCCAAATGCCCGGCGACATGTGGCAGAAGTTTGCGAACCTTCGGTTGCTCTACACTTACATGTGGACGCACCCGGGTAAGAAGTTGCTGTTCATGGGAGGTGAATTGGCTCAGTGGAACGAGTGGAATGAGGACGACGGCCCGCAGTGGATGTTGCTCGACTTCGACACCCATCGTGGCGTACAACAACTCGTCTCCGATTTGAACAAGTTGGTCGTCGACAACGCCGCACTGCACCACTATGACTTTGGCCCCGAAGGTTTTGAGTGGATCGATTGCCAAAACGCCCAAGACAGCACGCTGGTTTATCTCCGTAAGGGAATGCCTGGCACGGCACCGATGTTGATCTGCAGCAACTTCACACCGGTCGTTCGTGAAAACTATCCGATCGGTGTGCCGGAAGCAGGCTTCTGGAAAGAAGTCTTCAACAGCGATAGTGAGGCCTACGGCGGCAGCAACGTTGGCAACTATCCCGGTGCTCATTCGCGAGGAATCGGACACCACGGTCGTCCGGACAGCATCGCGGTCACGCTGCCACCACTGGGAACGACGATCCTGCGTTTGGAGCAGTAGTTTTGCCGCGGGGGCAGCAAGACGCTGTCCACCCGCATCACCTTCGGACCGCCCGCCTTCATCGCCCTCCCGTGGAGGCGGCGTGTCCGACTGGCCGGAAGGTGGTATAACTCGACGTTGTGAATGGACGGCCGAGTAATTCGGTTCAACCATTCACCGTCCGGCGTATCACACGGACCGCGACGATTGTGACGCAAGTCTCACGCGAGTTTGCTGACTCACCGGCGCTATCCTCCGCTCTTTGAGAATTTCGTTCATGCTCGATAACGCCGAATACGTCGAACAGGCTTACCTCTTCGACCTTCTGCGTGAACGCATCGCCGAGCAGACGCCGATGCAAGAACTGCTCGGCCAACTCCGCCATGAACTGCTCGCCACGACGCGGTTACCGATGGCGATCGATTTCATGCTCACCGAACTGCGGCACTCGGGGTTGATGGGTGACGCGATGATGCGTCTGTCACATTACTTCGCTCCCGTCCAAACGTTCCTGATCCGTGAATCGGAACGAGAAACCGGACGCTTCACGATCCACGTCGCTCTCCAGGTGTTGCAGGCCGACGCAAAGTTGCGAGCCGACTACACCGCTTCGCTCGAATCGATCGATGCGAGCGGCAATCTCGGCGAATCGTTCGCTACCGCCTCCCGTGGCGGCAAACCGATGACGCCCGACACGATGATCCAGAGAGCCCGAAGTGGCTTTTTCTTTTTCCAGTTCGAAGCGATCTCACGCAATCGGCTCGGTTATGACGCGGGGCTTACCGCGATGAGCAACGACCCGGTCTATGACGCCGCGTGGGCAAAATGGTTGCTCGAACTCAGAGCGAACGTGGGACTCGTCGATATGGCGGACATCCTCTTCCTCGCCAGTGAAGAATACGAGCGGCGGTTGATCGAAGAGAAAGTCGAACTCGACGACAAAGGACCCTTCCTGTTCGGCGAAAAAGAAGGCCGCATCGCGCTAGCGAACCGCCGCAAAGACCCGGTGTACTTGTTTGGCGCCATGCAGCGGCACCTCGGCTACCCACCGGTGCCCCGTCCGGTCAAACAAGAAACCGATCGCGACACCATTCCCGCGATGCTGCGCCGAATCGAACGCCTCGAATCTCGCATCAAGTTGATGGAACAGGAACAACGCCAAGAGTTCGATCTCAGCAAATTCTACGAGAAACCCAAAGACGCGTAGCAGCCCGAGAACGTCACGTATCGCGGCCAAAAATTGATCACCCAAAACCTGAGTGAACTCCGTAGCGATAGTCGCCACGACTTTCGGCGCTCCGCACGGCCCTGCCGAAGCTCTCAGCGGCCTGTCGATTTACCAGCCCGCAGCGCAAGCAAGGGATCACACCCAACCCCTCGCTCGCCGGGCTGCCGATTTAATCAAGAATCAACCTGTTTTCGTTTAACCGGTAGCCGTAGGCGACGTGCAGTAGCAAGTAGGTCGCCTTTGGCTGCCCGTTAAACGAATGCATCAAACCCTCGCTCGCGCGTCGGGCTAGTAACCATCGCTACCCTCAGGGTCTCCCATTGAATCAACAGGCTGCCAAGACTTTCAGTGCTTCGCGGGGGCCTGCCGAAACTCTTGGCGAGTTTCGCGACCCTGGGCAGATGCCGATTTGGCGGGGACATTTCCCATAGTTGGATGCGATAGAATTCAGACGTCCCGGAACTCAGCGACATCATTACTGAAATCTCAGGTATTCGGATAACGACTCAACCGAACCTCTGCATTCCTGCCGCGAGCAACGCCATCGACACGATGCCGATCCATGTTCGAATGTGGTTCCACCGCTGCCAACGAATCTGATAGTCGGCCCAAACCGTATCGGTATCGGATAACTCCGCCGCGGCGAGTCGATTGTTCAGCGGGACGTTCTTCAGCATCGTGATGCCGAAGGGCCCGATCAGATAGCAGGCCGCCCCCAACAACGTTGTAAGACTGCCCGGCGAATCCAAACTTTGTATCGCGACAAACGCGAGCACCAAGCAGCACACTGGCGTGCCGAGAAACAGCAGCACGAACAAAGGATTGATGATCCGCAGATTGATCCGCTGCATTGCCAGCATGCCCTGTGGACCCGGGATGTCCGCCAACGCACGCATGACAAAATTTGAAAAACGCGAACAGCAATCCCGTTACCAATCCGGCGCCAACGGTCGTGGCAACTGCGACGAAAAACATGTGGATGTGATGTTAATAGAGGCTCTGTCGATCGGAAAACGAACGCAGACATCATCGACCACACCACCTGCTGATACAACCACGTGTATCAGGCCAGCAGTTCTCGAACTACGCGGCTTTCTTCGACGCCGGTCAGTTTCTGGTCGAGCCCTTGGAACGGGTACGTGAACCTTTGGTGGTCGATCCCGAGTTGATCGAGGATCGTCGCGTTGAGGTCGCGAATGTGAACCGGGTCTTTCACGATGTTGTAGCTGAACTCATCCGTTTCGCCGTGAACGATTCCTTGTTTCATTCCCGCTCCCGCCATCCAGACCGTGAAGCACTTCGGATGGTGATCACGTCCGTAATCCGTTTTCGTCAATTTGCCTTGGCAATAGATCGTTCGGCCGAATTCGCCACCCCAGACAACGAGTGTGTCGTCTAGCAAGCCACGCTGCTTCAAATCGGTCAGCAAGCCTGCCGAGGGTTGATCGGTATCACGACACTGATTCGGTAAATCCTTCGGCAACGCGCCGTGTTGGTCCCATCCACGATGGAAAATCTGCGTGAACCGAACGCCGCGTTCGGCCATCCGGCGTGCCATCAAGCAACAGTTCGCGTAGGTCCCCGGTTTCAGCACATCGGGACCGTACAGATCCAAAACATGTTGCGGCTCGTCGCTTAGGTCCGTCAATTCCGGCACACTCGTTTGCATCCGGAACGCCATTTCGTACTGAGCGATTCGTGCATCGGTTTCCGGATCACCAATCCGGCGGAGCGTCTCCTCATTCAAATCCGCCAACGTATCGAGCATCCGTCGACGGACTCGCGAATCGATGCCCGATGGGTTCGAGAGATACAACACTGGGTCGCCACTGCTGCGAAGGGCAACGCCTTGATAACGGCTCGGCAGGAAACCGCTGCCCCACAACCGGTTATATAGTGCCTGTGCCTGTTTTCGTCCGGTCCACGAGGCCGTCATGACGACGAACGCGGGCAGGTCCGCGTTTTCGGTCCCCAGGCCATAACTCAACCACGCACCGAGCGACGCTTTGCCGGGCAACTGATTCCCTGTGCAAATGTAGGTGATCGCCGGATCATGGTTGATCGCTTCGGTGTACATCGATTTGACCAACGCGATCTCGTCGACTTTGCCGGCCATGTGCGGGATCAACTCACTCGCCATCGTGCCGTTCTTTCCGTGTGGAGCGAACTGGTAGATGCTCGGCGCGATCGGGAACCGAGCCTGGCCGCTGGTCATCGTGGTGAGTCGTTGGCCCTGGCGAATCGATTCGGGCAGATCTTTATCGAACCATTCCGCCATCGCCGGTTTGTGATCCCACATGTCCATTTGGCTGGGTGCGCCGGACATGAACAAGTAGATGGCCCGTTTCGCTGCTGGCGGATGATGTGGCAAATCGGGACGCCCACCGAACGCGGCGCTGCCCGCCACGGGCGGTTGCTCATTGGACGTAACCGATGCCACGTCTGCACCCATCGCCCGGTTTCCCTCGAGCGAAGCCAACGCGGCTGCCCCGAGTCCCGCGGCGGAACGCGAGAACAGCGAGCGACGTGTTAAGTGCGATAACCGCGACTGCGCGTCCGAGGCCGCCAATATTTCTGCGATGCGTTGATCAGATAAATGACTCATTTCGAAACCACCTCGTCAGTATTCAAGAGTGTGTTGGCAACCACGGACCACGCTGCCAAACGAGCGTCCGACTCGCCCGTCAACGCGGAGGCTTGATCAGGATCGTTGCTGTAATAGTTCGTCAAATCTTCGAGCAATGTGGTCAACGCGTTGAGTTCGTTCTGCATCGGTGATCGCAAGACGACTCGCTCGAACAACTCACGCATTTTGGCGTCTGGATCGCCGCCGTCCGATTCGATCGTTTCTCGCCCGAGCTTCATCGATGCTTCGAGAGTCTGCGGTTCGTTCAGCAACAGCAATGCCTGCAGCGGCGTGTTTGTTCGCTCACGTCGAGCCGTACAGGATTCGCGGCTCGGCGCGTCAAACGTCGCCATCACCGCTGGAGCACTCGTGCGTTTCCAAAACGTATAAACGCTGCGGCGATAAACTTTGTCGCCTTCATCGGCCACAAAGGTCGCGGTGTTCGAGTCCGTGTAACCCACCGCGGCCCACAGCCCCGCAGGTTGAGGAGGCTTCACGCTCGGCCCGCCGAGTTTCTGCACTAACAACCCCGAAACAGACAGGATCTGGTCACGCAGCACCTCTGCGTCGAGTCGGAATCGCGGCCCGCGTGCGAGAAACCGGTTGTTCGGATCCGCAGCCAGCATCTCCCGCGTCGTCTTCGCGTCGCGTTGATAAGCGTCGGTCATGACGAGACGTTTCATCAGGGATTTGACATCCCATCCGCTTTCGCGAAAGTCGATCGCCAACTCGTCGAGCAATTCCGGGTGCGATGGAGGCGTTCCCTGGCTGCCAAAATCTTCGCTCGTTTTCACCAACCCGGTGCCAAAGATTTGTTGCCAGAAACGGTTCACCGCAACCCGAGCGGTCAACGGGTTGTCGTCCGCGGTCAACCACTTTGCCAAATCCAATCGATCGGGAGTTTCGTCGGTCCCGATCTCCGGCAGAAACGACGGCACACCACGTTCGACTTCATCGCCCGGCGAGTCGTATTGGCCCCGCAACAAGATGTGTGCTTTGCGCGGCTGCGCGGTCTCTTTCCAAACCAACGTGGTTGGGATTTTGTTCTGCGTCTCTTTCCGCAGTTTCTCAAGTCCGTTCTTCATGTCCTGCATCGCCATCCATTGCGGCGAGTCACAGTAGACGTTGCGGAAGAACCGACGAACGGATTGAGCGTCTTTCAGATCCACATCCTTCGCGCCGGGATCAATCGAGGCAATCCGCTTCCGCACCTGCTCGGATAGTTCCACCCTTCGTGACGCGAACGCGTAGGTCAAACCCGCGTTGCCTTGGTGGTGAACGTGTTTGATAAACAGATGGTTGTCACCTTTTCGTAGTTTCAGCTCGTGTGAGTTTGACAGAGGTGCGAGTTCCCGCTTGCCTCGATTCTCTCCGACTTTCTTTCCGTTGAGATAAACGACATAGCCGTCGTCGCTGCCGATCATCAGATCCACGGTGCTGTCCGCAGGCGAATGCACGCTTTGGTGGATCACCATCGCGGACACACCGTCCTCAGGTTGAGGAAGTTGATTGGTGACCACCGTCAGCATTTCGGATTGCTGCCATTTCAACTCGGGCTCTTCGTCAGGCAAGACGGCGTCTGCATCGAATGCATCTTTGCTCTCGCCAGCGACGTCGTTTTGGTAGGCGTACCAAGGTTTTTCAACTGGAATCGGCCCAACCACGTGAGCTTTGGCCAGTTTGATTTTCTGAGACGCGGGAATTGCTTCGGTCGACTCATACGCCGTGAAGCGAACATCCCTCAACGCATGAGCCACATGAACTGATTGATAGTGCAATTCGATTTTCAGGTTCGTTGGTTTGGCTTCGGTCGATTCGATCGCGGATGCTAGTTGGAACCAGGCCGACCGGTCGCCTTTGCTCTCGTGACCGCCGACCGCCCATCCGTTGATCGTGTCGAATTTGCCGTCGAAGGCACGTTCGACCGCGAACATGTCGCCCGCTTGTTGACGGCTGGCAACGCCGGAAACGATTTGGATCGGTGTCCATTCTTCTCCGTCGTGCGGTCGCGATTTCAGAACGATCTCCGTCAAAACCGCGTTCCCGTTCACCGCCGTCCCGACGCGTTCGTGTTCCTCGTCGGTCAACGCGGAAAGTTCGATCATCTGCCATCGTCCGGCGGGCAGTTCGGCTTCAATGGTGATCGTGTCTTTGGCGGCGACTTTCTCGCCCAGGTGCACGACCGACTCATCAATGACGGAGACTTCGGTATCCGATTCGGACTCCGCAGAGCGTACCGCGATGTTGGCATGCACGTCGCTCGGTGTGTGTGTTAATGATGCACGCCATTGTTTCTCGGCCTCGTCGACTTCTGGCAAAGTTCCTTCGAGTTGTTCGTCGACGATGGCGAGTTCCGCATCAATCTCTTTGAGCTTCTGTTTGTCCTCTTCGCTAGGAACGCGAACCACCGGTGCGTGATCCTTGACGTTCCCATCCATCGCTCTGCCGTCGAGCGAATTGAAGAACGCCGACAACGCGAAAAAGTCTTTCTGTGAGATCGGATCAAACTTGTGGTCATGGCAGACCGCGCATCCCGTCGTCAGCCCCAAGAACACTGTCCCGAACGCGTCAGTCCGGTCGATCACGTTTCGAGAAAAGACCTCGTCGTAAATCGAACCGCCCTCGTTAGTGGTCACGTTGAGGCGGTTGAAGCCGGACGCGATTTTTTGAGCAAGGGTCGCATCCGGCAGCAGGTCTCCGGCGAGTTGTTCGGTGATAAACTCGTCCATCGGTTTGTTCTGATTGAACGAGTCGATCACCCAATCGCGATATGGCCACATCTCGCGATAGTTGTCTAGGTGCAAACCATGGGTGTCCCCGTAGCGAACCAAGTCCAGCCAGTACCTCGCCATGTGTTCGCCGTACGCCGGTGTTGCGATCAATGCGTCGACGTAGTTTTCGTATGCGTCAGGCGATGAGTCATGAACGAACGCTTGCACCTGGTCCCATGTCGGTGGCAATCCGGTCAGATCCAACGCTACCCGCCGAGCCAACGTGGTCCGGTCCGCCGGTCCGTTCGGCGAGAGCGACCGCTCGTCCAAGCCTTTCTCGATCCAATAATCGATTCGATCACGTGATGCTTTCGCGGCCGCATCGTTCACTTCGTGTTTGACCGGCGGGATAAACGACCAGTGAGCTTGTACCTCGGCTCCGGATCGAATCCACGCTTCAAGCAACGCTTTGGATTCTTCGTCGAGCGGTTTGTGGTAGTGCGGCGGGGGCATAATCATGTCGGGATCGTCCGTGCGGATCCGTTCAACGAGCAGACTTTCCTCCCACGCGTCCAGATCGACTACCGAGGAAACCCCATCGGCCGTGTCGAGACGCACACCGGATTCACGCTTGTTTTCGTCAGGACCGTGACACGAGAAACAATGGTCCGACAACAGCGGACGAATGTCGTTTTGAAACGAAGGCGGCCCATCGTCAGCATGTACTTCGAGACCAAACCCCATCACGCTGAGTAAGAAGAGCATGCGAAGAGTCGCACGACATCGTGGTACCATGTTCGAGTCCATCGATTGCATAGGCAAGTGGTTTGCGACAGAAACGTCGCCAGGCGGGATTTCCATTGTACCTGACGATCGAAAATGTGGAAACGTAAACCGGTTGCCCCGCAAAGGGACAGGCACACCACCACGGCAGAAAAACACACGATTGGCTATAGACTACGCGCAACTGTAGCCTCTCACATCGGTTGCGTCGTGCAAGCGTTCGATCTCTTCACTCGTTCACAGTGAGTCGCAACGTTGTCACTTGCAAAATCAGTACAAGTACCGATCAATATTCGCACGGTGTATCGCGTCAGACGTGTCGGAAAAAAATGGAAATTTTTAAGGTGCCGGTGTGAGGGAATTGCCCACGTGCGGTCGCGGGGCGGTTCCTTGGGCCTCGGACCTAGGAAGTCCGGGGTGTTATCGTGGTGGGAAAGGTTAGGTTCGATCCCGTGTGGTCTCGGTCTTGGAAAGACCGAGCTACTTGGGTGAGCCGAATGGCCGTAAGGCCTCGGGTTGGAACGTCGATCGATTTTTGGGACCGAATATGCCCGATACCCGAGTGCTTACGCACTTCGGCTCACTTGTGACGTTGGCGAGTGGGGCATGCTTGTGGTCTCGGTCTTGGAAAGACCGAGCTACTTGGGTGAGCCGAATGGCCGTGAGGCCTCGGGTGGACACGTCGATCGATTGTTGGGACCGAACACGCCGATCACCCGAGTGCTTACGCACTTCGGCTCACCGGTCGAACTGTGGATCGGCGAATCAAATTTCTTCGTCGACGAAGATGATGTGGCGGAAGTAATGCTGCGATTCGAAACTGGCACCGAGGGCGCCGATTAACAAGCCGAGCGATGCGGCGAAGATGGCCATTTGCGGGCGGTCCGTCCACACCAACTCGCTCACGTTTGGGGTGGTCGACGATGCCCAGCCCGCGATTAAGGGGCCAGGGAATAGAAAGTAGGCGAGCAAAATTCCCACACTGAACAGCGCCGTCCACGTCGTGGCCATTCCTACAAAGACGATTCCCAGGGCCGATGCCGACGTCACCACCGATTGCTCTGTACGTCGTGTCCCGCGACGCACCAATAATTGTTGACGCAGCACCACGTAAAAGGTCGTCGCGAGCATCGTCATGATGAACAACGCGCCCAGTCGTGCAACACTCTGCGCGAGGGCCAAGTCCCACGCCTCCGCCGTCATGAACAAAATCGCTAGCGTTGAGAACGCTGCAATCGTCAAGCGACTCAATCGTTTGGGGAACTCCCACGGACGGGCAGCCCAGATGGCTTGGAAGATTTCCGTTCGGTTAATCCACGCCGCTTGGATCGTAAAGATCGGTTTGACGAGCAAACGACCCGCACCTTCTTCGAGTCGCTGGTCAGCGATCTCGATGAGAGCTCGGCGTTGGCGATCGATGCTGTCGGCATCCATGCCGGCCATCAAGTCGAGGGCTTGCGCGTTGTGTGGGTGATACAACAGGTCATTGGGGTGATCACTTTTGGAAAGGCCGCACAAGTGCCCGATACTGTGCAGCATCAATCGGCTTAACCGTCGCGCGATACGTTGAACACGCTCGTTCCGGTTCGCTTCCACGCCGAGCGCCAACGGGTCGATCAAGGACATCGACAACACCGCCGCATCGAGCGGACGACTGATCGCCGCGAAGCAAAATGGAGAATAGTTCCCGACCAATTCCGACGCGGTCAAAACAAACGCGAAATCCCAATGCCGCGAATCACGCTCCTCGACTGCTTGCTGCAACAACACGCTCGGTTCGATGCGCCCGTTGCCCGTTGTGCTCGTGCCAGTCATCTCGGGGCGTTTGATTTCGAAAAAGTTAAACCGGAACTCTTCGAATAGCTCCGTCAAGCGTTGGTCCGTTTGCTCGACCGCCATCCTCACCGCAAGCGCATCGACCATGTCCAGCGGTCCGGCCACAATAACACCGATCTCGATCAACGAGTGCGGCATCTCCCGCTGCGTTGGTTCGAGGTCAGGCGTTTCCTCGTTGACTGGCGATGCCACATTCATTTGCAAAGAGTTTTCCGGCGGACCTTCGATAACGTTCGTCCAATCCGGCGAATCGTGTCATCGGGCGAATAGTGTTTTTGGGCGGGAAATTCGTGCAGGTATCGTACCGAACTACTCAAATCGATAAAGAGCCGAGTCGGTGCGTACGATCAATGCGTTCTCGATCGCCGCGGGCGAAGCCATGATTTGCCCGTTGAGTTGATTGGTTTGAATGACTTCGGCATCTTCGCCGGTTGTCAATACAAACACCTCACCCTCATGGTTTCCGAAGTATAAATGCCCGCCGGCGAGCAGCGGGGAGGATGAAAATTTCCCGCCGAGGCGTTTCTTCCAAACCACATCACCGGTCTCTGGATCGAAACACGAGGCGACCCCGTTGTCATCGACGAGATAGATCAATCCGTCATGCAGCAAGGGGGACGATTTCGTAGGGACACCTTTGCCGGCGGTCCATTCGACGTGAGTCGACGACACGTCCCCGACTCCGTCGATGCGAACCGCCCAAAGTTCGCGACTGGCAAATCCGGTCGCAAAGAAGACGACGTCGCCGAGCAACACCGGACGCGGAACCACTGAGAAACCTTTGCCGTGGAAGACACGCCAAAACTCCTCACCCGTGGATGCGTTGTAAGACACCATCCACTGGGATCCCATGCACAGTAATTGTTGGCGACCGTTGGAATCGGTGGCGACCACGGGAGTGCAATAGGCCTTCTTCTGGTCGCCCGAAGGGGCTTCCATCGGCGGACGATCGGTTGTCCACAACGTTTCCCCGGTCGCGGCATCGAGCGCGGTCACGTATTGGCGGTCCATCCCGTCTTGAATCAAGAGCAACCGTCCGTCGTGAACAATCGGCGAGCTACCTGGTCCGACACCGTGTTCGAGCGGCAACGTGCGTTGCCAAACGACTGCACCGGAGTCACGCGTCACGCAGAACGTTCCATACGTTCCAAAGTGACAATAGACGTGATCGTCATTGAGAAACGGTGTGGGTGACGCATAGGAGTTCGTCGCATGGATCGCGTCAGGTGTGTCGACCGTCATTAAATCAATGGTCTGCAAAAGTCGACCGCTTTCGAAGTCGACTTTCAATAGTTTCAGCTCGATCGCTTTTGCGATGGCTAGCGTTTTGAACTTTTTGGCGTCGTTCTTGGTGTTTTTCAGAAGAGCTTCGCGTTCTTCTTCGGTCGGTATTCTTTCGATCGCAGTCGTCAACCAAACCACGCCGTTGGCGATCACCGGGGACGACCACGCTTTGCCAGGCAGATCTGTTTTCCAAGTTAAGTTTTGATCTTCACCGAATTCAACGGGCGGCGATTGCTCTATCGCGATCCCGTCCCCACGCGGACCACGAAATTGAGGCCAGGACTCGGACGCAAAAGTGAGCGAAAAGGAAAGCATGGCGGACGCAGCGATTGCGACCAAAACAAAACATTTGCTCATGGCGGGCCGTTTGGAACACACGGAAGGAGGCGGGGCGAACCGGAATGAATTCGAGCCCACAGAATAACCGATCGGAAAGCGGTCGGTGGGGTCCCGGTGTTTGTGATAGCCCGGGGGACGTGGTGCCACGTAGGGTCCGCCGTTCCAAGGCGGGCACGTTTGGCCGCGAGGTACGGCAGTAACGGCGGAAGATGTGGTGTGGTCTCGGTCTTGGAAAGACCGAGCTACGTGGGTGAACCGAATGGCCGTAAGGCCTCGGGTTGGAGCGTTGATCGATCGCCGGTGGCCGAACATCGCCCAACACCCGAGTGCTTACGCACTTCGGCTCACTTGTGACGTTCGGGTGTGGGTCATGCTCTGCATGACGGCATGGTGGGGAACGTTATGCTCGATCGCTTGTGGCCTCGGTCTTGGAAAGACCGAGCTACGTGAGCCGAATGGCCGTAAGGCCTCGGGTTGGAGCGTTGATCGATCGTCGGGGGCGAACATGCCCAACACCCGAGTGCTTACGCACTTCGGCTCACTTGTGTCGTTCGGGTGTCGGTCATGCTTTGCATGACGGCTTGGTTGGAAAGGTTATGCTCGATCGCTTGTGGCCTCGGTCTTGGAAAGACCGAGCTACGTGGGGCTTCGCCTTTTATTTTCACGTTCTTGGTGGCTATTCTGATTGATCCAGGAAACGTTGGATCATTAACAGACACGCGTCGATCTGTTCGTCGGTTCCGACGCTGATCCGTAGGCCGTCGCCCCATTCGGGGAACTCCATGTAGCGGATCAGGATTTGGCTCGCTTTCAAATATTCGTAGATCGCTTTGTGCTGGCCGGTTGGGTGCGTGCACCAGACGAAGTTTGCGTGCGAGGGGACGACATCAAATCCCATCTTGGCCAGTTCGCCCGCCATCCGTTGCCGGGTTTGATTCATCGCGGCTACTTTCTCTGCCAACCAATCTTGGCTGTGCATGGCGGCGGTCGCCGCGGCAATCGAGATCGTGTCACAATTGTAGCTGTCTTTAATCTTCGCCAACTCCGCAACCACCTGAGGCTGGGCGACCAAGAAACCGAAACGCATTCCCGCCAGCCCGTAGGACTTGCTCAGCGTTCGAGTCACCAGGACGTTTTCGTTCTCGGCGACCAAGTCCAAACAGTTTTCATCGGCGAAGTCCACGTAGGCTTCGTCGACCACGAGAGGACAATCGAGCGAGTCGGCAACTTGCTTGATCTGTTGGCTCGGAACGATCGTGCCGCTGGGGCTGTTCGGGTTGGGCAGCAACACTAAACGCAGGTCGTCGCGCGATTGGCCGAACGCCGCTGGCAACTGCCAACCTTCTTCAAACGGAACCTGCTCCCATGACGCGCCTTGGATGTCCGCGAGCGTGCGGTAAAGGATGTAGCTCGGGTAAGGCAAACGCAACGATTGACCTTCGCCGACGAATCCGCGAACGAGGATTGTCAGAATCTCGTCGCTGCCGTTGCCCGCGAGTACCCATTCGGGGCCGGGCAGGCCGAGTGCCTCGGCCGCGGCACGTCGAAAGCTGGTTGCCATCGGGTCGGGGTACCGGTTCAGCGGTCCGGACGCCGCGGCGGTGATTGCCGAAACAACCTCCGGTGGCGGCGGGTACGGGTTCTCGTTCGTGTTGAGTTTGATGAACTTGCCCGGCGGTGGTTGCTCACCGGGGGCATACGGTTTCATCGCAGCAAGCGCGGGACGGTATTGCAAGGTAGTGATGTGCGGAAAGAGGTAGGAACCAACAGCGGGTAGCCAGAGTCGCCCGGCTTCGGGAATCTGAATTCAGGAGAATCCAGCTACGGAGGATTCGCGTCGAAACGTTCGAACGCCTAGACCTCGTACCGTTCACCGACGCCGAGCACAACGGGTTTTGTCGCTGTATGCTCCCGCACCTTACGAGCCCATGAGTTCGGATTTTGTTCGATCGGTGGCCACGTTCCGTAATGAGTTGGCATCGCGATGCGAGGTTCGATCGTGCGGATCGCTTCGACGGAATCTTCGATGCCCATCGTGAAAAGGTCGCCGATCGGCAACACCGCGACGTCGACGCCGTGGGCGTAATAACGCATGTCGCTGAAGTAAGCCGTGTCGCACGCGAAGTAGACGCTTTGTTTGCCCGCCGACAAGACAAACCCGACTGGGTTTCCGGCGTAGCTGCCGTCGGGGAAGCTGCTCGAGTGCAACGCCGGCACCATTTTCAAACGGCCGAAGGGCAGTTCCAATTGGCCGCCGGTGTTCATGCCGATCGGTTCCGGTAGTCCGTCCTGGCCGAACCCTTTCGCGCCGAACCACTGAGCGATTTCAAAGTTCGAAATGATCGGGCATTGGTTTCGCCGGGCGATCGATTCGACGTCCGAAATGTGATCGGAGTGGCCGTGCGAGACCAGCACGTGAGAGATCGCATCGAGCGAGTCGGCCGTCGCTTCCGCAGCGGGATTGTCGCTCAGAAACGGGTCAAGAAGGATACGATGGGAGTCGACTTCGATTAGCCAGGTAGCGTGGGACAGCCACGTCAATGCGATACTCAAGGGATCTCTCCGGAAATCTCCACGGAAACGGATAGGTCGAGGCTCGGTCGCCTGATGGAAGGCTCGGTTGCCTGGGCCAGAGTGCGGATATCGTGACCGATCAAGTCAAATATTCCAAGGCGGCCTCATCCCAATCCGGTCGCGGGGAATTGACGCGGCGATGTCTGATCCGATCACGCCTTGCGGCGGGCCACCACGGCGTCGCTGAGGTCTTTCAGGATCAACTGCGTTTCTTCCCATCCGATGCACGCGTCGGTGATGCTCTTGCCGCGGACCAATTCGCCTTTGCCGAGGCTTTGGTTTCCTTCGACCAGGTTGCTCTCGATCATCACGCCCATGATCCGCTGGTCACCGTCACTGACTTGGCTGCAGATATCGCGACAAACGTAGCGTTGGCGGGTGTGTTTCTTGCGGCTGTTGGCGTGGCTGGTGTCGATCATCAACCGCACCGGCAGATTCGCTTTTTCCAGCAATTCCGAAGCCGAGTCGATGCTCGCCGCGTCGTAGTTGGTGTGAGCCCCGCCACGCAGAATCACGTGGCAGTCGCTGTTGCCGGTCGTGGCGAAAATCGCCGAGGTTCCCTCTTTGGTCACCGACAGGAAATGGTGCGGCCGACGTGCCGAACAGATGGCATCGACGGCGATTTGGACGTTGCCGCTCGTTCCATTTTTGAACCCGACCGGGCAAGACAATCCGGAGGACAATTCACGGTGACCTTGGCTCTCGGTCGTGCGGGCACCGATCGCCCCCCATCCGACGAGGTCTGCGATGTACTGCGGGCTGATCAGGTCGAGGAACTCCGTCCCGGTTGGCAATCCGAGTGAGTTGATATCACGCAGCAACCCACGCGCGGTCCGCAAACCCCGATTGATCTCGAAACTGTCGTCCAGTCCCGGGTCGTTGATCAGGCCTTTCCAGCCCACCGTCGTGCGAGGTTTCTCGAAGTAAACACGCATCACGATCAGTAATTGATCGGCGTACTTTTGTTGTTCGGCGGCCAGCAACCGGGCGTATTCCATCGCCGCGTCGGGGTCGTGGATCGAGCACGGGCCGACGACCGCGACGAGCCGATCATCTTCCTCGTTGAGCACACGTTGGATGCCCGCACGGGCGGACGCAACGGTCTCGGCGATCTCCGGCGTCGCAGGAATTTCGGCCATCAGTTCTTGCGGCCGCATCAGCGGTTTCATCTCACTGATTCGGAGGTCATCGGTCGCCGGAGATTGAGTCTTTTCGGTCATCGCGTTGTCTGCGAACAATTGCGGAGTGGTGTGGGAAACGTCGACTATCGTTGATCACTGTAAAAATACAACCGGGCAGGACTTGCGGCGATCCAAAATTCACAACCACAGCCCGCGTTTTCCCACCAAGGCATATCTCCGGTTGGGAAAAGGCGTGCTCCCGCGAGACGATCGTGCTGCCGCTATAGAACAACGAGGGCTCTATCGGTTCGGCATGCCGACCACGATTCCCCGCATTTTTTTGCCTCTGCCCAATTCTCCCCATCCACCCCCCCGCAGCGACCACGATCCCCGGACGGCCTGCTTGCCCGGATAACCCACCGAGGCGGCCATCGGGTACGATTGGACATCTTGCAACAGTCCACCGCGATGCGGTCTGATGTTGCTCCCTCCTGGCACCGACATCGCCGTATTGCCCCGAACGCAAAACGCACTTGCCGTTTCTCGTAGGCTGTACCCGACAGGCTGAATGTTTCGTGCCTTCCCAGACCGCCCTTCCCGACGAAACCGCGATTGCCGACACCGTGCACTCCGACAATCAGTCTCTCGCCGCAGGATCCAGCGACCAGGTTGTTCGCAACCAGGGCTTTCGCGATCAGGCGTTCCGTGATCAGGTGCGTCGAACGCTCGACGACTTGCGGGACCAACTGTTGGCCGAGCGGGCTGACCGGTCGCACTGGATCGGCGAGCTCTCCGCGTCGGCGCTGAGCACCGCGACCGCGATTAGTGCGTTGAGCGTCGCGTGCGAACAGTTAAAGGACGGCGAGCAACGCGAACGCTATCTCGACCTGATCCGGCGTGGCGTCACTTGGTTGCAGTCCCAGCAAAACGATGACGGAGGTTTTGGCGATACCAACCGCAGTCATTCCAACATCGCGACCAGCTATCTGGTTCTGGCCGCCCACACGTTGGCGCGCCGGGTCGATGCGATGTGGACACCGGAACAAGACATCCTGCCAGAAAACACGGACGCGGGTTCCGGTTCCGAATCGTCCAATGATACTGACCAGTCTGCCGGTTCTGACCCGCCCTCCGGTTCTGACCCGTTCACGCAAGACGAACGACTGCGGCGGTACCTCGACGACGCCGGTGGTCTGGACGCGTTGCGAAAGCGATACGGAAAAGACAAAACGTTTGTTGTCCCTATTTTGAATAACCTGGCGATCGCGGGGCTGGTTCCCTGGTCGGAGGTTGCCGCGTTGCCGTTCGAAGCGGCGGTGTTCCCACAGTCGATGTACCGCTATCTCGGCATGCCCGTGGTCAGCTACGCGGTTCCGGCTTTGGTGGCGATCGGGCAAGCCAAGTTTTATCGATCCGGATGCCTGCCCCCTTTATCCTGGATTCGTCAGGCGTCGCTCAATCCAACGCTCGCACTGCTCGAACGGATGCAACCCGACAGTGGCGGATACCTCGAGGCGACACCGCTGACTTCGTTCGTGGTCATGTCGCTGGTTGATTCGTTGGCTGCTCAATCGTTGCAACTCAATCCGAAACTTGATCGGCAATCGGGTGCCGATGATTGTCGGTGTCGAGTGATCGAAACCGGGTTGAATTTTATCGAGCAGTCGATCACTCCCGAAGGCAGTTGGCCGATCGACACGAATTTGGCGACCTGGGTTACTTCACTGTCTATCGCCGCGTTGACCAGCGACCCGAACGACCTGCGTGAATGGTCGGGTGTTGAGTTGGTCGATTGGCTCTTATCGTGCCAACACACCGAACGTCACCCGTTTACCGGTGCCGACCCGGGCGGTTGGGGGTGGACGGATTTGTCCGGTGCCGTGCCGGATGCCGACGACACTCCCGGTGCGATCTTGGCGCTGCTGAAACTGAGGAACTATGTCGACGCGGAACAGCGCGGACGCATCGATCAGGCGATTTCACACGGCCGCGATTGGTTGCTCGGGCTGCAAAACCGCGACGGTGGTTGGCCGACGTTCTGCCGCGGTTGGGGGAAACTGCCGTTTGATCGCAGCAGCGTGGATTTGACGGCTCACGCGATCCGGGCGCTCGATGATTTGTCGGATTCTCCCAAGGTCGATGCCGCGATCACCGTGGGGTTGGCGTTTCTTCGAAAACAGCAACGCCCCGACGGTTCTTGGGTGCCGCTGTGGTTTGGCAATCAGGACCGCGTTGAAGAAGACAATCCGATCTACGGCACCGCGAAAGTGCTGGTCGACGTGCACCCCAGGCTCGATAAAACCGCGGTGGTGCGCGGGATCGAATACCTCATCAACCATCAAAACGCCGATGGCGGTTGGGGCGGCGGAGAATCGGTCGAGCGGTTCTGGAACACACCGGATCAGTCGAACAGTTTAAATGGTCAGGCTGCGAGACAAATCGCGGGCTCCGGGGTTGTATCACCGCAGCGGTCTATGCATCCGTCATCGAATTCGGACACGGATGCGACGCAGGCACCCAACCCCACGGCAAAACCGTCGCACGATTTCGGCGTCAGCACCGTGGAGGAAACGGCGTTGGCGGTCGAGGCGTTGGCGAGCCTTTGGGATCGTTTGAACACCACTGGTGTGGCGAGTATTCCAGATCCCAATCCCGATGGGCCGCGCCTGACTGATCGTACCCGAGACGCTATACTGTCTGGCTCGAGGTGGCTGATGCGTGCCGCACGCGGCGGGCGACTCGACGTGGCTTGGCCGATCGGTTTTTATTTCGCCAAACTCTGGTACCACGAACGCCTCTATCCATTGATCTTCACGACGGCCGCCCTGGGCCGCGTTGCCGGTTTGGATGACACCCTTTCCCGACCCGACACGACTCTCCCTAGGTAAACATTTTGTCGACCGGACTCCCCCCGACGCGTAATGACTCGGATCGCCCGCGCGCGAAACGACACAACCGCCGCAACACCAGTCATCTGAAGGACGTTCCCGAAACGCTCGCGATGCGGGAAAGTTTGCGGGACCGCTGTCGCGAAGTCGCCGACCGACTCGATCACGACAACCCGCTGACCAAAGATGAGATGGAACAGGTCGCCCGTCGTATGTTGGAGGAGGCCGATCTGCCCGAAGGTTTGCTGGGCTGGACGATGGTCAACATCAGCAGCGCGTTTTGGCGGAACCAACTCTCGGCCGTACCGCCTGAACGACGCCTGTTCCTTTTACCGCACTGCCTCAAACACGCCGAAGGCTGCCCCGCCGAATACGACCAATTCGGCATGAACTGCAAACAGTGCGGTGCGTGCAGCATCGCGGACTTCCGCAGCATCGCCGAGGACATGGGGTACCGCGTCCTCGTCGCCGAAGGCTCTCCGGTTGTTCTGAAAATCATCGTCGGCGGATACGTCGATGCCGTGGTCGGCGTGGCGTGTTTGAACGTGCTCGAGAAAGCGATCGACAAGGTCTTGCTCGCGGGAATCCCGTGCATGGCCGTGCCGCTGCTTTCGAGCGATTGCCGGAACACGAAAGTCGACGAGTCGTGGGTGGAGGAAATGATCCGCACGCCGTACGTTCCCGCCGCCGCTCAAACCCGCAGCTACGTGCACCTGATGCGATCAGCCGGTGGGCTGTTCGAACGTGATCAACTGCACCGCCTCGCTCCACCGATGCGGCAGATCGGATTGCCTGATCCGGAATCGCCTTTGATCGCCACGTCACGCCGCACGTCGGTGTCGACCGAGGAAGGCGTCGACGGAGCGGTTGAGCGACTCAACGGCGAAGTCTCGCAGAACGCATCCGACGCGATCCGGCCCGAGCATCTCGAGGGTGTCGATCCGATCGCGGCGACCGAAGCGATCGCGTACGACTTTCTCGCCCGTGGCGGAAAACACTCTCGCCCGTTCATTACTCTGGCAGCCTACGACGCGATGACGGGCGGCCAAGCCACCAGCGGCGACGGCGAAGCATCGGTGGCGACCATCCCGGACGCGGTCCGACGTGCCGCACTGAGTATCGAGACGTTCCATAAAGCCAGCCTCGTGCACGACGATATCGAAGACGACGACGCGTTCCGCTACGGCCAACCGGCCGTCCACCATCGGTTCGGCGTTGCCTCGGCGATCAACGTGGGCGACTACCTCATCGGACTCGGTTATCGATTGCTCAGCCGCACGATGGTGGGTGATGACATCGACGCCGCCACGCGAGTCGATTTGCTCGATTCGCTCGCCGCCGCTCACGTGCGATTGTCCGAAGGCCAAGGTGCCGAACTGTTGTGGCGGGACGCCAAAGACCGGCGGTTGCAACCGATCGACGCGATGAAGATCTACGCCCTCAAAACGTCACCGGCCTTCGAAGCCGCCCTGTACAGTGGCGTGCGGATGGCGGGCGACGCGGAGCATCTCGTCGAACCGATTCGCAAGTTCTCGCGGAACCTTGGCGTGGCGTTTCAAATCATCAACGACATCAATGATTGGATCGGCGACGATTCGAACAAACTCAACGCCGGTGCCGATGTGATCGCCGGTCGCCCGACGCTGCTGTGGGCATTGGCGTTGCAGCACCTCGATGCCGAAGACCAAGAGACCCTTCTGCAAATCGCGGCGGACGATTGTGCGATTCCGTCCAGCGAACGACTCTCGATCGCTGGGCGTTTGTATCGTAAGGCGAACGTGTTCGAAACATCGCTGCAACTGGTCGACAAACATCAAGCCCGCGCCGAACAGATCGCCGACGAAATCGAATCCGAACCGCTGCGACGGTTGCTGTATTTCCTCGTCGACACGGTGCTCGAACGCCCCGAGATGCCGACCCCCAAAACCATCCAACTGTCGATCGCCGCGCCGGTCGGTTGACGGACGGGTTGGTTGATGAACTCCGGAGCCTCGCACGCAGAGCCAAGATGACCGAGAAAGCCATGTCGACAGCCGAATCTCAAGCAGCCCAGTCTCAAACCGATCCGCCACAAACTGACGGGACTCCGAACACCCGCTACGAGATCAACATCGGATCGTTGTTGGCGGAGTTCTACGCGTCGACCTCGACACTCGCTTTGTTCGAGGAAGTCGAGCAGTGTCCGCCTCCGTTTGACCAACTGCTCGATCACCACAGCCACATGACCGTTACTGTGGAAGCCTTCCACAAAGACGAGGTCGACGTGGTCGTCCATCGCAGCCGCAGTGTGCTCGATGACGGTGAATCGGTTTGGCAGAACGATCCGCTGATGAAAACGGACGCTCGATTGGCGATCGCCGAACGAACGGTCACGTACACGCGTGAAATCACGTTGGTGACGCACAACACCGGCAAAGTCGTTCAGTACGGTTTGGTGCGGCTCGACCCGTCCGCCCTCGGTCGCGACGTTTGGATGGAGATCGCCAGCGGCGAAATCCCGCTCGGCCGCGTCCTGATCAAACACAATGTGTTGCGATCCGTTGAACGCTATCAACTATGGAAAGTCACGCCGGGCGTCGCACTGTCGTCGCTCTTGCAAACCGCCCCCGGCGAAATCGTCTACGGCCGAACCGCTTTGATCCGATGTAACGACCAACCCGCGATCGAATTAATCGAAATCGTAAAGTAGCCAGCCAGACGCACCCCACCCCGTAGCGAAAGTCGCCAAGACTTTCGGCGTTTCGCAGTGCCTACCGAAACTCTTGGCGGGTTTTGCTACACCCGTGAATTCTGAAATTTAACGCGTCCGACAACCGTAGCGGGACTCGTCAGAATTCAGTTTCCCCAAAAGGGGTCAACGTACTAACAACGCGGCCCAGATCAGTCCGGTGATCACGCTCGCGTAGACGACAAAGGGAAACGCTTTCACTCGCGCATGCAGCGCAATCGCGCCACCGAGGTACGCGGTCAACAGGATCGCCCCGGCCATCGCCGTCTGCGGAAGCAGAAACAACACCGCGGCAGCGATCTCGAGCCCCGCTGCCCAAACACGCAGAGAATCCGGCATCCCGAGCTGCTGGTTCCATTTCGCATTCATTGCCGGCGGATTCCACAACTTCATCGCCGCGCTACCGATCGCCATCAAGGCGACGCAGAGGCTCACCGCCCAAGCGGCCGTTTGGAGAAACACAGGGTCAATCATCAAATCAGGTCGTCCAACAATTGCCCATCTACCGATTGAATGCCCACCAAACGACTGGCGAGGCGCGAACGCGAAATACAAGGTTGAGTCAGCAAACCCTACCACACGATCGAGTCCCGCCCTGACACACAAGCCAGGCCCGGCGGTGGGCGACCGTATGATCGAGGTCGCCGCGGCATGCGGCAAAGCAAATCTCACCGACGGATGAATTCTCGCCGGAAAACGAGACTTATTCTATACACCGGTGTTGGATCCCCGTGTCGTCCTACTTTCCTCGTTTAAATGGATATCAGCGTGAAGTTTTCATTTGCAGTTCTGTTGTTGCTGCCCTTGGCACTGGCTCCTTCGATTGGTGCCGAAGACATTTCCTCGGGTTGGCCGCAGTGGCGTGGCCCGGACGCCTCAGGGGCTTCCGCGTCATCCGACCCGCCGGTCCGATGGAGCGAGTCTGAAAACATCGGATGGAAGGTCGCTGTGCCGGGAGCGGGAAGCTCCACCGCGATCGTGCTAGGTGACCGAGTCTTTGTCGCAACCGCGGTCAAAACCGATCGGGTGAAAGAGGGAGCCAACGCCGACTCCGCCAACGAGACCGCTGATCAGGAATCGTCATCCAACGCTCCCCAGCGTCGCGGTGGCAGAGAGGGGCGACGGGGAGGACGCGGTGGAAGAGGAGGACGAGGCGGTGCTTCGCCAACAAACTACTACGCCTTCATGGTGATTTGCTATAACCGCGCAAACGGCGAAGAAGTGTGGCGAACGACTGCGATCGAAGAAGTCCCCCACGAAGCCGGACACAACACCAATACGTTCGCCTCCTCATCGCCGGTCACTGACGGAGAGCGGCTCTATGTTTCGTTTGGTTCCCGCGGTGTTCATTGCCTGGACCTCGACGGCAAACTTCTGTGGAGCAAAAAGCTCGGCCAGATGCAAACCCGTGCTCAGTTCGGCGAAGGCAGTTCGCCGGCGGTTCACGATGGCATCCTCGTCGTTCCATTTGACCACGAAGGCGATTCCTTCATCGTCGCGCTCGACGCCAAAACGGGCGAAGAGAAGTGGCGTCAGAACCGAGACGAACGCACCACCTGGTCGACGCCGCTGATCACCGAATACGACGGACGCGTGCAAGTCATCACGAACGGGACAACTCGCGTTCGCAGTTACGACTTGATGACAGGAGAGATTATTTGGGAATGCGGCGGGCAGGCCAGCAATCCGATCCCTTCACCCGTTCGGTTCGAAGACAACGTGATCGTCATGACGGGGTACCGAGGGTACGCGATCTATTCGATCCCGCTCAGTTCCAAGGGTGATATCACCGACAGCGATACGGTCACCTGGGTTGAGGAGGACGCTGCCCCCTACGTTCCTTCGCCATTGCTCTACGAAGGTCAACTTTACTTCTTCAAAGCCAACAACGGCGTTTTGCTCTCGCGTGACGCCAAGACCGGGGAGCTGCTGATTAAGCAAACCCGCGTGCCGGATATCTCGACGGTTTATGCGTCACCGGTCGCGGCGGGTGAGTACATCTATTTGACCGGACGCGACGGCACGACGGTTGTGCTGCGACACGGTCAGTCGTTCGAGGTCGTGGCAACCAACAAACTCGACGACACGATCGATGCGTCTGCCGCGATCGTTGGCGATGAGATCTTCATGCGAAGCAAGGAACACCTCTACTGCATTCGCAAAAACTAGCAGACGACGATGCCTCACCAGATCACGATGCCTGATGCGTCAGGGTTGGCTAAATGAACGAGTAGCGACACTCGCCAACGGTTTGTCGATTTAATCAAGAGTCAACCTGTTTTCGTTTAACCGGTAGCGGTAGGCGACGCGGCAGTGGCAAGTAGGTCGCCTCTGGCTGCCCGTTAAACGCAATACCGTTCAATGAAGCACCGGGTTGTGGCGTTTTCGTTTAACCGGTAGCCGTAGGCGACGCTTGACGGAACGGAACCTACCCTTCGGGCACGGGTTAAACGAAAATTGAACGTTATTGCCGTTAAACGAATAAATCTACAGCCCGCCAAGAGTTTCGGTGGGCCCAGTGAATCACCGAAAGTCTTGGCGACGTTTGCAACGGACTCAACCCAAATTTGGGCTGTAGCGTTCCACTAACGGGCAAACTGTTTAAAGAAATCGGGTGTCGGTCCGACGTAGCATTTGCAGTTCTTGCAAATCGTTACCGCTTCACTCAGGCTGCTGTCGCACACCGGGCAACTGCGAACCGTCCGTGCTTTCTCATCCACCGACTTGTCGCGGGCGTGTTCTTCATCGCGAGCGACATAGTCCCCGAGAATTCGCATGACTCCGGTGTCGGAAAGCGAGTCCTTTTTCTCCTCCGGCGCCGAAGCGTCCGCCGCAACCGGATCGGTCTCTGGCGGTGGCGGAAATAAAGGGACGGTCAACAACTGTTTACACACAGGACATGGCAACGTTTTGCCAAACACTCGTTTCGACGCGCGAAGTTGGTGTCCTTGAGGACATGTGATCGTTTGAGACTGCATGGGATCCTTTCCGTGATGTGCCTAACGTGAGTTGGGTTACGAAAAGGAAACACCGTCTCCCCGCGGTGGTACCGTGAGAAAGAGGATTCTTTTTTTAGCGAGACGATCGATCAAGCAAAGGAAACAGAGTCGACGCTTGACCGGCCAGCACGGGGGCCGCAGGCTCCATTAGCCCGCGGCCCACATCCAAATGATCTGCTCGCTGCCGTCGTTCCGAGTGAAGACTCATTGCGAGCCTGCTTATCCGTTCGACTATCGCCGACGGCCGAACCGTTGGGTACTGGCACGTTGGGTGCTGGCACGCAGAGCGTTCACGCCACGTCCGATCGATGCGAACACTTCGTCCGTGGTCCGATGTCGGTGCCCGAAAGACTCTCCCGCGAACTCCTCACGCTGAGCGGACCGTTCGGCAAAGAATGCGTCCAGTTCGTCGAACGAGACGGCGTCGTCGGCATCGGTGTCCGCATCCGAAATTTTGCCCCAGAATCGTTCGCTGACTTCGTCCTCAGTCAGCACCCCGTCGCTGTCGGAATCCTTGGAGTCGAACGCGTCTTGGCGTGCCGTCGCGATGGCCGTTTCGACTTCGGTGAGGGTCACCAAACCGTCGGCGTCCGCGTCGACTCCCAGTTCGGATAGTTTTTCCCAAACGCGCTCGGGAACTTCCTCTTCGCTCAGCGATCCATCTTCGTCGGTATCAAACCGCGTGATCAACGACTCAGCGTCCCCACGGAATAAGCCGACGTTGACGACGCCAAAGCGACGCGAGTGATGTCCGACTCCGTCGTGGCAGTCTTCCACGTCGGTGTCTTCGTCAGTCTCTTCTTCCTCTTCATCGGATTCGTCTTCGGTGTCACCGACGGTTTCGTCGTCGCTGGTTTCTTCGTCGCCGGTTTCTTCGTTATCTGTTTCGTCGTCGACTTCATCCTCACCGGATTCTTCTTCGGATTCTTCCTCATCCGACTCTTCTTCCTCGGATGTGTCGCCGTTGTCGGTGGTGTCCTCGGTCTCGTCGACCAGACCACCGTCGTCAATCATCTCATCAGTGTCTTCTTCAGTATTCTCTTCAGTGCTTTCTTCCTCGGACTCGTCGGCTGTCTCGTCGTCGATCACGTCGGTCGGATCATCGACGGGTTCTTCCTCGTCGATCAGCATATCCTCCTCATCCGCAACGTCTTCATCGACGAGTTCTTCCTCTGTTTCGAGAGGATTGGTTTCCTCGGTATCCAGGGTGTCATCGAGCACGTCGACGCTTTCGGCTACGGCGGCGTTTTGCTCGGTTTCGCTGTTGAGAGCATTGATCACAGTCAACGCATCCAATGCGGTGATCACTCCGTCTCCGTTGGCGTCACACAGCCCGTCGATGTCTTCATTGTCCGTGGTCGACGTACCGAGGTTGAGTTGATTGATGATCATCAATGCGTCCACCGCAGTAGTCGCATTGTCGCCGTTGACGTCGGTCGGATTCACATAGTTGTATTCAGGTGCGGTCGATTCGAGTCGACCTCCCCAACGATGCCAGTTTCCGCCGCGGCGCCACCGCCGTCGTGGGAACGGATCGTCTTCGCTATCGGGCAGTGTGTCGTCGTCATCCACGTCATGATCATGGTCGTCATCATCGTCCGACGGGAGTTCGTCACTAGGTGTTTCATCGGTGGGCGTTTCATCCGCAGGATCGTCCTCGACTGGTGTTTCATCGATTGGCGTTTCATCGACCGGTTCTTCGCTCACCGGGGGATCATCGTCGACGACCGTGTCCGCTGCCGCGTAGACCTCTTGAACCGCCGCCGCGTCCGCATCGGACAACGTGGTGAAGAATTGGTTCGCGGTGACAAACGGGGCGAGCACGCTGTCGACCGCGTCGGTGTGATCGAGTCCGAGCGAGTGACCGATCTCATGCACCGCGACATACACGAGGTCAAATGCTTGGCCCGCCAACGAGTTGCCGACCTCCCACGCGTCGGCGATGTCGAACTCGATGTCACCCGCGATCCGCGCCGGATTCACATCGTCAGGAAAATATGCCTGTGCGAGCGTTCCGCCGACACCATCGATGCTGGTGAATGTAATGTCGATCGAATCCTGTAGGCCACTCTGATCGGTCGGCGTGAAGGTGATGTCAGCCGCACTCGCCCACGCATCAAACGCAGTCGCGATCGCTGCCTCGGTTTCCTCTTGTGTCAGGGAATCGGGCGAGTTCGCAACGTGATACGTCAATTCCGCACTGCCCAAACCCGGGCCGTCCCATCCGAGACTCGCGGCGAGCACCCGTCGTGCTTCGAGCGGTTGGACCGAAAGCCGACGCTTGGCGAATGGACGACGTTTCATCATTTCTCTCCATAACTATGAAATTGGGGGCATCGATCGACGGGGGAATCGACCGTGTGCTCCTGCAGCGGCAATCGATGCAGGGAGGTGTTCCGCCAAGGATTTTTCAATCGAGCCGATCGTCATCAGACGGAACATTGCGACCGGCGCACTCCGGCGCAGCCAGACAATCGACAGGAAAATGAGCTTCCCGTAGAGGGCGATTGCAACACCGAGATGTCACGCGCAAAGAACAAAAAGTCGGCAGGAATTTTCTAAACCCAACGTTTCCTCAGAAGCATGCCCATCAATGCTCAAAACCTCACCACGACGATTGTCCAGCTCGGTTGTTCATGAGGTCGAAGACGATTTCAACTGGTTTCGCAATTGTGATCTCGCACGGTGCAGCCGGCTGCGTACGGTTCCGACCTTGATGCTCAGTGTCTCGGAGATTTCACGGTATCCTTGCTGCTCGTAGTCGCGCAGAACCAGTATCCTCCGATGACCTTCGTCCAGGTTCATCAACGCGTGACGCACCCGCTGACAATCCTCGTTCCGTTCCGCCACGGCTTCGGGCTGACTCGATTGCGGTTGGCAAACCTGGGGCAGTTGCGGGTCCGTCCAGTCGGATTCCTTTCCATTTTGGAAGTAGGTTCGCCGTGAGTTCATCGCGATCCGCAACAACCAATAGTAGAAGTTGCCATCCACTCTCAACTGCGTCAAATTCTGGAACGCTTTGATCCACGCGTCTTGCACAATGTCGTCGACGGTCATTCGGCACGAAACACGCGACCGGATCGCATGGGTCAGTTTGCTGTGATAGCGTCGAACGAGTTCTTCGAACGCAGCCCGATTACCAATCCGAGCATCACCGACGAGGCGATCGTCCGGCAAGAGAGCGTAGGTAGAGGTGATGTCGTTACTTCTCATTGGGGATAACCGTCGATCAGACAACTCGTGGGAAAAGGGTGTAGGTAGCGGGGGGAGGTGACGCGGGTTAGGCCATTCGGTTTACGACCGAGACGCATCGTTTGTGATAGTGATCGCTGACTCGCTACACATCATCGAGTTCGTCCTCGGCCATGATTTCCTCCGGCGTGTAGATCGGCATGTGCCGGTAGTACACCTCGAGGCAGTACAGCGAAAAGCATGTCGTGTAAAGTCGTCCCGCGTAGATGCCCCACGCATCCCGCGCCGGTGACCAACTGCCGCGTTCAGCGCCCTTTCGTTCCTGGGACGCGGGCAATTCGACTTTGAGTGTGTCGTTCCATTTCTTCCACACCGGACCACCAAAGTGATGCAGTGCCTGGGTCGCGTAGTACCAGTAGTAAACGTCGCGTTCTCGCGGATTGATCGGGTGGTTCTGTTGCAGCGCAGTCAAGCCGGAACGCATTCCCGGTGTGTTGCGACGCCACCCAAGATACTGCCGGCACAAGATGCCTTCGGCGGTCATGGAAGGAGACGCCGCTTCGCCGATGCGATAGGCATACCCTCCCGGGTAATAATCTGTGGCACCTTTTTCCTGGACAGTGTCGAGATAGCCGTCGACTCTTGGAAAGACGTAGCGATCCACGTCGAGCCCGGCCGCTTCACCGCTCTTGAGTCCCACCAAAAACCAGCCTGTCACTGAGGTGTCCGAATCGAATCGCGGACGATACCTCCAACCGCCTTCGCGAGATTGAGCCTCGCAGGCAAAGTCGCATGCGGACTGCGCGTACGGCCGAATCCACGAATCTCCGTTCATTGCGTAGAGTTCGCAGAGAGCGATCATCGCTTGAGCCTGCGAGTACATCTTCTCGTGCTCGCCCGAACGTGCCGCCATGAACCCTTGCCGGTCCTGTTGCTTGACCAGCCAACGAACCGCCTTCCACAGCACGGTCTTGTATTTCCCGCCGCGGTGTGTGCTGCCGGCGCCCATGAACGCCAACATCGCCATCGCGGTTGCCGAGACTTGGTTTTCCGCTCGCGCCCCGTGAGCGTACGGGCCGGACAAGCTCCAACTCCCGTTTTTCAACTGATTCCGCCGGAGCCACTCGAGTCCTAACTTGACCGCTTCCTCGGTTTCCTTGGTCCCTCCTGCCGCCCGGAGCAACCGTTGCTTCATCGGACCGCTTCGCCCGGCAAACATATTGCGTGGTTCGTCGATCAATCCGGACGCTCCGGATGCATCCAAAACCTTGGCAACGTCCATCGCCATCACGTTCATCGACGGCGATAGCGATGCCAAGTCGATCGTCGTGTCGAGATCGAATACTTGGTCGTTCAGTTGCGTGTCCTCGAAGTCATCTTCGATTTCCGCGTCAGGCATCTCGACCGGATCGAGATCGAACTCAGAAAGGTCAGCGTCAAGGTCACCGTCGACCTCGCCTTGTTGCATCGTGATCACGATCCGCCCAACAGTCTCAGTCGATGTCGTCAGCAAAGCCAACACCAACAACACGACAACATGAAACACCAAGCTGATCATCCACTCGGGCGCGTCGAAGATGCTTGCCTGCACCCCTTGAACGACACGCAGCAGAACCGCAACCGGGGATTCTTTTGCGAGCGGTTGTTCATGATCGTTTTGTTGCGGAGGTGTTGTTGATACGACAGGTGGCTGAATCGCGTTGCGTTTCGGCGCAGTATTTGGTACCTCGCCACTCGACGCTCGTGAGCGAACGCGGCGATCGAGCGAAGCCGGTTGCGGTGGTTTCGGCGGTGCCGGCACGACACGTCGCCCCGTCGCCACAACGCTTTGGGGCGGCGGAATCGTCTTCGGTGGTGGAGGTGGCGCTTGCATCGATGGAGGCCGGTACGGGCGTTGCATCCATGCGTGCCGAATGATGAGTGAGCGAGATTGAGCGGCTCCGAAAAGAACCCGCGCGAGAAGATGTTTCGCCAGGAAACGCCCTCTCTCGCGACTCCGTTGGAACCGCGTTCACATTGTCCACGTGGTTTGTGGAACGTCCGTTCGCTACAACGATTCGTCTTCCGTGTCGATCTCGGCCGACGTCAACATGTACGAACTCGCTGATTGATTTCGAGCCCGCAAACGTGCCGCGATTCGTTCCGCCTTCGCCGCCCGCTTTGCTTCCGCGTTCGCCAAACGGGTTTCGTATAGCTCCGCGTTGCGCTGCCTCAGCGCCAACCGTTGCTGCTGCGAATTCTGATAAGCCATCGCGTAGGCTTGCCGCTGTGCCAGCACCGATTGCTGATATTGCATCGCCAACGGGTTGGATGTCGATTGAATCAACGGACTGGATGCGTAGGCGGCATTCGGATTGAAGGTTGTGGGACTGCCCGTCGGCATGCGGCCACCACCGCCCCCGCCTCCGCTGCACTGTGCCATGGTTTCGCTACCGGTCAAAACAAACACCGTTGCGATCCCCAACGCAACCGAGAAGATCCGAACATTGCCGAGGAAACTGCGTGTGTGGAACATGTCCACCTCCGTACTGGGTCAAGAAAAGAGTCGCCGAAGAGAGGCGAATCGGAAACCCTGGCCAGGCCTGAAGATGCCGGCCCGCATGTGTTGTCGCCGATTCGTCGTCCAATTTAGAAGGAAGGTTCCTTCCACCGAATGTCACACTCCGTTGCGAATTCGTGCGTTAGAGTTCCAGCTCGAAATCGATCCCGCTGATCCGGGCCTCGCCGTTGGAAACCAAAACGTCCAGTGTTTCGCCTGTGAATGGCACGCGAATCTGGTAGTCGCCGGTCTCGGAGAACGACCGGAATCGGTAGTAGCCTCGGGAATCGGTGGTGGTGACCTCGACGACCTCGCCTTCGTCGTTAAGCAGTTCCACCGTGACGTCCTCCACCCCGGTTCGCTGCGTCCTTCTCGAATCGTTTCGATCGCCGCCATGCCGCGACTGGGACGCTTGGCTGGCCACGACCGCGGTCACTTTTCCGCTGACCTGAGCCTGCAGGAAGAAAACGTTCTCCTGCAGACCTTCGACATCGGTATTGCGCTCGATCACATCGGCGAGTGATGTTCGATTCAACATCGCCAATTCGGAACCGGAGAACACGTTTTCGTAGTAGAAACGATCGCCGTCCCGGGTCCGCTCGAACTGGTCCGCGATGATCGTGCTGGTCAACTCGCCGACTGAGGCACCACGCAAATGATCCTCGGCCATCAAACCAACCCACAGGTCGATGTTGTTCACGTCGCCGTAGAGCTCCGCGAGTTTCTCTTGCAGTTCAACGTCGCTGGTAATTTCGTCAAACGATTCGACCGCATCGAGTCCATAGGCAACGCGGGTCGAGTTGTAGTCGCTCAAGCCATGATCTCGGCCTCGCTGAATATTCAGTGCGACCAAATCAAACCCGCCCGCACCGGGAGCCCCGAACAGGAAGTTGCGCAGGCTGTCGACGACTTCGAGATCGATCTCCTGCGACAACGAAGACGCATCGTATTTCAAGATCGAATCGATGCCGGTTTCTTCCAACAACGACGCATTGAAGAAGGCATCTTTGAGTTCGATTTCATCCCGCACCGGTCGTCCTTCGTTATCGAAGAACTCAATGTCATCGTTCAGCGTGCTGTGTCCGAACCGAAACGCCGCGGTAGAGAACTCATTCGCGATGCCCGGATCGACCGACGAATCGTATCCGTCATACCGGTCGATCGCACGCTCGCCCAACAGCGCGGGCAAAAACTCGTTGTACGTGATCGCTTGAATTTCCGCGATCACGATCGCGCGAGCTTGTTGGTAGATTTCCTCATCGGTCGCATCCGGATTCTCCGCGGCAATCTGATCGGCGAGCCGGTTATGTTCGCGAACAAACAGTGTTTGGATTGCCGCCAGGGCGATGTTTTCACTCGCACGGATATCTCCCGCGATCACCATTCCGAATTCGTCGAGCGGTAACAAACCGTCGTCGGTTATCGCCAGTTTGCCGCCTTCAAACGTGCGTAGTTCGTCGGCGGTTGCTTGATCGCTCCCGTAAACCTGCGACCCGTCGATGTAGGAAGTGATCAACGTGATTTGCTCGGCCGGGTTGTCTTCCGATGTGCCGGTTCCTTCTGCTGTCGTTGACCGGGTTAGCCCGATCTCGACTTCGCCGGTTCCCGCCGGATCAAACAACGGATCACCCGCGGGGACCTCGATGTTGAACGAATCGTTCCCCTCGGCCTGCTCGTTCAAACTGAGGTCGTGGTCAATGAATTGGCCCCACACATAGAGAAACGCGGTCAGCCCACGCTCATTCATGACCTCTTCCCCGACAACATCCGACAACGCGTTGCTGATTTCGCGAGTACTCGGACGGTCTTCTCCTGCGGGAGATGAAATTCCATCGGCGTAGTCCGCGTCGGCGATTCGCAAAAGCGGTTGTCCGGCCGAACCGAGATCTGGATCGTCTAGGTTGTTACCGGTTCCGTCGATCGAGCGAACTTCATCGGGCAAATCAGGCAGCGTTTCGCCGGAATCGTTTCGGTCACCGCGAGAGTCGTCGGGATCCGATGGTGTGTGTCCCCGATTAAGACGATTGATGACACGGAGTGCATCGAGTGCGCTTCGTTTGCCGTCGTTGTTCACGTCGGTGAACATGTCACCATCGCCGGCATCGTGGCGGTTGATCGCGTTGATGATCATCAACGCATCGACGGCTGATACCTCGCCGTCGTCATTGACGTCCTCGGCGTCGAAGGCGTTATGCCGGAACCCTTCGAAGTCAGCCGCAAACAGGCGACGGGCTTCCAACGGTTCGCCTCGCAAGCGACGTCGGTGTTTCCGATTCGGTTTGCCAGGACGCTTTCGTGGCGGTTTGTTCCGTTGAGTCAAACCGTCCACGAAATTTTGAATCGAGGTGGAGTAGGGTCGCATCGCTAGCGTCCTCGTGCTGTCGAAGAGTGGGGAAGAAAAGGGGCCGTGGGGCGAAACACCACAACCGGAACACTGCCGTAGGCAGTGCCACTCATTCAACAGGGAGGTTTGCGATAAAATATGTCACGCGCCGGCGCAGAAAAATTCCTCGCACCCATCCTTGAGGACGGGTGTGTTGCCGTAAGAGAATCTCTCGCGTGACTCAAGTCGCAGGCATGTGAGAGAATTTCGAAATGGAACGTGTCCGATCCTGTTAGCTGGATTCGCCCGAATTCAGGCTCTTTGAATTCTGTTCACCGAATTCTGTTCACCGTATTCTGTCGGCCGAATTCAAACTGCTTGATTCAACCCACTGACGTCTGGCGGCACTGGAGATCACATCGGAAACGTCATTGTTCAAAACGCTCTAGCGACCGATCCGTTGTCGGCCTTGGCTACGCTGGTTCGCACCGCGTTGGTTGCCGCCACCGGGCGGGCCACCACGCTGCAAGTTCGATTCGCCGTCGGCAATCTGCTGCTCTTGCTCATCGGTTAAAATGTCAGCCAATTTGGAGTCGACGTAGGCTTGCAGTTCCGCAATCGCGGCTTGTTGAGCCGAGGTTAGTTGCAACTCTTCGGCTGCAAACGGAGGCATAATTTGTCCGATCGGAGGAGGGCCGCCCGGGCCCGCTCCGCCCGGTCCACCTCCAGGTCCGCCGCCTCCACCAGGTCCGCCTTCTTGCATCATTCCGCCACGCATCGCACCACCGCGACCACGGGCATTCCCGCCGCCGGCGAACTGTTCCGCCATCACGGTCAATTCGGCTCGAGTGACCACGCCGTCTTGGTTGGAGTCGGCACGATAGAGCATGTTTTTCACGCGATCGTCGGTTACCTCATCTGGCGTCAACTGATCGTCGCCGTTGGCGTCCATCATCATCATCCGATCAACCGGTGAGCCGCCACCGCCACCACGACCTCGTCCGCCAGGCGGTTGAGCGAATGCGTAGCCGGTCGTTGCGAAGACGGATAAACCGAATAGGAGTTTTGCGAAAGTTCTCATGGTGCTTTTTTTGGGAAGAGATAGAGAAGTCTGGACCTGCCACCAACGCTGTTCCAACAACGTGAGGACGACGCCTTTCGACGTCGTGCCGTAGGACCAGTTGCGTCGCTAACCAAAACCCGCCGCGCGTTTTTGAAAATTATGACATTCCCATTTTCTCGGTCTTTCGCGAATGCATAAAACGGCCTGTGGTTTTGCTAGCCCGCCGCGCTATCGAGGCATCACACAACCACTTGCTTTTGCATCGAGCCAATACCCTTTCGTTGGGAGGTCGTGCGGTTGTTCAGTTTTGTATTGCCAGACGTTTGTCATCAGCCTCTCAAAGGGACGGTGAAGTAAAACTGCACGACCTTTTGGCGGGGGGGCGGCGAAAGCAACAAGCCGAAACGCGAATCGGTCGAGCCCTTCGAATCCAAATCTGCTCGCCGGTACGCGGACAGGCAAGCACTCCTCCGCCGCGGCTCTTCGCCGATCGGCACAGGTTGTGCATACCAGTCGATCTCGTTTTGACTGTCTCGATCATTTCCTGTGGTTTTCGGATAAGCTCTCAACTCGTTTCGCTACGTGGCCACAAGAGCCAGTCTCAATCGTCTCTTAACAAACGGAAAGACAACCGATGCCCCTTCGACGGAATTTCCACCGCACTCGCCGCAATTTTGTCCGCGCCACCGCATTGGCCGCTCTCGGTATGGGCGTACTTTTGCCGGGGCAACTTGTCGGGCAACTCGCCGCTCAGGACGTATCTACGGCGAAAGCGCGCTCGAGTGGTACAACTGTGGCGGACGCGTCGAGCGAAAACGCGCAGGTCAGTGAGAGTGAAAAACAACGACGAAAAATCGTCGAGAAGGGACTCCGCTTTCTTGCCCAGCAAGGGCAGTCTGACGCGGGCACGTTCTCCGATCGGGCCGGACCGGGAGTCACCGCTCTGGCGATCACGTCTGCCCTCCGCAACGGTCACTCCCTCGATGAACCGATGGTCGCTGCGGGACTGAAGGCGCTCGAAGGATACGTCAAACCGGACGGCGGGATTTATGGCAACGGCCGCATCAAGAATTACGAAACCTGCGTCGCGATGGTCTGCTTTGCCGAAGCGAACAAAACCGGCAAGTACAACAATCTGCTCCAGCGAGCCAAGGCATTTGTCACCGAAATGCAATACGGCGGAGGCGAACGTGACCCCTCGGATCCGTGGTACGGTGGCGTTGGCTACGGTGGTGCCGGGCGACCCGACTTGTCGAACACGGCGTACATGATCGAAGCCTTGCGGGCCGCGGAGACGGAAGCATCCGATCCGGCGATCCAACGTGCGTTGGCGTTCGTGTCGCGTTGCCAAAACCTGGATTCCGAACACAACGATACCGCGTTCGCTGCCAAAGTCGACGATGGAGGTTTCTACTATGAAATACCCACGACCAAAATCGACCCGAGCACGTCGGACGAACGTTACACCGACAACGGCGGTTTGCGCAGTTACGGTTCGATGACCTACACAGGTCTGAAGAGCATGATCTTTGCCGGCCTGACCGCGGAAGACAAACGTGTGAAAGCCGCCGTGAAGTGGATCGGGGATCACTACACCGTCGAGAAAAATCCAGGCATGGGTTCGGCGGGTTTGTATTACTACTACCACACCTTCGCCGCTGCACTCGACGCCGCCGGCGTTCAGTCGCTGACCGATTCAGACGGTAAAGAACATGATTGGCGTGCCGATTTGATCGCCGAGTTGGCCGAGCGGCAGAACGAAGACGGATCGTGGAGCAATGAGAATCAGCGATGGTTTGAAAACGACAAAAACCTTGCAACCTCATTCGCCTTGATGGCACTCGCGTACTGCGACTAACAACCAATCCGAAAAATCATACGCCCACGGCGGATCAACCTACCGAGGAAAACAAACAGTCGATGCGAACAAAGTGGCTCTGGATCGTTCATGCCCTGACACTCATGGGTGTCACCCTATGGGCAGCATTGGACCTGCGGTTCGAGCCGCTGCTGCGTTCGCTTTCGCGTTTCGTGTCGGATCCGCAGGTGACGTTTCAGAGCACGTTGGACGATAGCGGTACGGTTCGAGTCGTCTTGTTGCTGTTGACGCTTCTGCTAGCCGCGTCATCGTTGGTTGCTCTGTTTGTCAGACTCTTTCACTCGGCACACTTCTCTCGAGCCCGTTCGATCATTTCGCTGCTCGCAATCACAACCATCGTTGCGGTTTGGTGCGGAGTGTTCATCAATCGATCGTCGCTCGCGTGGCAAGGCAAACGTGCGCGGATGGCGATTCAAGTGGATCGACTCGAAACACTCGCCGAACCGCTCCGCCAGCGATGGCCGTTGCGCGATGGTGAATTGCCCGGCGTCGGTCCATTCATGGCGTATCCGTTCGGACGTCCGACGACGCTGATCCTGTTGCAGTCGCCACTGCTGGCTGGCGATGAACTGTGCATCGCCGCCGTCGAAGGGGACGAACACGGACCGATTCGGTTTCAACTCAGCGGATCATCACATGATGACTGGGCCGAGTGGCATCCCGATGCGAGCCGACCCGAATCGTTCGTTGGAGGGCTCGGCGATTCGCACCAGATCGTCACGGCAACCAAAGTCGGACGCCAATGGTACTTGGTCCGTTACGCGGCGCCCGAGCAGCGACGGTCGACCGAACGTCGTGCCGAGATCGCATCTATCTAGAGCAATCTGAAACGAACGGGCTCGCGGCCCGTCGCTGGATCCGCCTGAATTCAGACCTCCGAAGTATGACGACATCGGATACGTCATATTTAAGAACGCTCAATGTCATTGATCACCTCAAACCCTGGTGAGAGACTCGCCGTGAAGCATTCCAGTATCTTCCCAATTTTTTTCTCGCCAACACTTGCAAAGATTCTGACCAACAGGCAAACTTATCGCGACTGATTCGCAATAAGCGACAGTTCGTTCGACGACGCAGCAAGCAAGAGGCCGTCTTCCGCCCTCCAGCCAGCCACGCTCGATCCCATCTCGAAATTGGTTTTCGAGATTGATCTATCTTTCGTGTGCCCTCTCGCTGGAGCTCTCTATGAAGTGCTTGTATGTATGCATGCCCGCATGCAATGTTTCTCAATCATCCGTATCCGCAAACGCGGTTTCGCGGTCCACTCGTCGTTCACGTACCGCGTTCACTCTGGTCGAGTTGTTGGTGGTGATCGCGATCATCGGCGTGCTCGTTGGGCTGTTGTTGCCGGCCGTCCAAGCAGCCCGTGAAGCGGCTCGTCGCATGTCGTGCGGCAACAACTTGAAACAGATCGGACTCGCTCTGCACAACTATCACGGCAGCTTCAACAAGTTCCCCGAAGGTTCGCGATTGAGCAACTTCATGGGCCCGCTCGCCGCCATCCTGCCCTACCTCGAAGAGGGCAACACTTACTCGCAGTTCGACTTCAGCAAATCGTATTCGGATCCGTACAACCAAGAAGTCGCCGCGCAAGAAATCGCTACCTACTTGTGTCCCTCGATGCCGCTGCCGCGATTGGTTCCCGATACGAGCAACGGGGAAACCGGTGGCCCATCGAGTTACCTTGCATGCGAGGGCACGGGATCGTACATGCCAAAGAATGATGGAATGTTTGGTTTGAACTGGGTACCGCACGGATTCAACAACCCGGCCACCGCGTTTCGCGACATCACCGATGGAACGAGCAACACATTGGCTTTCAGCGAAACCACCTATGACATGCGTGACTACCTTTGGACGGCACCGGCGCCATCGGCCGGGCAGATCAAATGGGGAACGGCACGTTGGGTCGTTGGCTACCCTGCCGTTTCTCTGGGGACGTCGCAGAAAGAGCTGAATGTTCATACCGCGGCGAACAACGGCGGCTTTCAAAGCATGCATCCTGGTGGCGTTCACATGCTCTACGGTGACGGCAGCGTCCGGTTTGCGACCGAGTTTCTCGATCGCGAGCTACTCGATTCGCTGGCGACTCGTAACGGCCACGAAGTCATCGAGGTGGCGCAATGAGTGTACGGTTCGACAACGTATGCTGCCTGATCACGCTCGCGATTGTGTCGATCATGCTGCTCGGATGCGATTCCGAACCCACGGTCGAGCGGTATCCGGTTTCGGGTGAAGTCACGCTCGACAAGCGTCCGGTTTCCTCGGCCACCATCCGCTTCATTTCCAACCAACGGAACAGGGACGCGGTCACGATCGTCGAAAACGGAATGTTCCAAATCCAGCGAGACAACGGCCTCGCCTCCGGGGATTACGACGTGATTGTGACGCCCAACAACCCCGAGTTGACCGAGGCGATGGCGGCGATCGAAGCGGGGGAACGAGATCCGCTCAACGCACGTACCATTCCTGCAAAGTATCAACGTGCTGGATCGCTGCACGCCACCGTCGTCGCGGGCGCGGACAACCAATGCCGTTTTGAATTAACCACTCGTTAAATTTCTGAAATAGAACCCCCGCGTCGCTTCCCGCTGGGAAACAATAGAAACATCCGGCACGCGTCGCGCTCCACCTGCATACCTGTTCAATAATCAATACCTACACAACAATCATGAAATACCTATCCAAGTCGTTTCCGATGGCCGCGGCGTTCTTAATGATCGCGTCCGGCCCGGTGTATGCACATTTCCCATGGCTATCGACCGATGACGACGGCAAAGTCATGATGTGGTTCGGCGAATCGCCCGATGACCGCACTTATCCGATGCCCGCGTCGATCCAATCGATCACGCTGACTTCGGGAGCGTCGGAAAAGGCGATTCCGACAACAACGATCGACTCTGACGACTTTGTTGGAATTCGATCCGACCAGACCGTTGATCTCGGATCGGAGATCTCAGGATCGGTCACCTACGGACTCTACCATGGAACGAAATTGACCTACCACGTCGAACATATCGCCGAGCCAAACTCGAAAGATTGGCCGTCAAAACCTCGCGAAGACGCGAGCCTGCAAACCCTCATTCATGCAGAGGACGACGGGACAGTCGAAGTCACCGTGCTGCACGAAGGCAAACCGCTGGCCAACACCAAAGTCGCTCTGTACTGCGAAGAGGGCCACGAAGAAGCATCGCGGGAAACCAACGATGAGGGCGTCGTTCGGTTCGCCAACGATGAGGTGGAAGAGGGGCTCAATGCGATTGTGGTCGGATTCACCAATAAAGAAGCATCGGGAACGCACGACGGCGACGTTTACCACAGCACGACGGACTACCTGACGGCGACTTTTCGTGTTTCACCAAAACCTGCACCGGAGGTCAGCGAAGACAGCACCGCAACGATCACTTCGTCGAACCTTCCGGAACTGCCGGAGGAATTGACTAGCTTCGGTGCAGCGATCGCGGGCGAGACCTTGTATGTCTACGGCGGACACACCGGCAGTGCACACTCCTACTCCACCGCCGAACAGTCGAACCGGCTTTGGGCGTTGGACCTTTCCGCTGCTGGCGACTCGGAAAAGGGACAGTGGCAAGAGTTGGCGACCGGTCCTTCGCTGCAAGGTCTCGCACTCGTGCCACACGGCAGCGACGTCATCCGGATCGGTGGTTTCACAGCGTTGAACGAAGAAGGCGAGGAGCACGATCTGCAGTCGCAAACGTCGGTCGCCCGATTCGATTCGGCATCGAAGACATGGACACCTCTCGCGGATCTTCCCGAACCACGGTCGTCTCTCGATGCGGCCGTCTTGGGTGACACGGTTTACGTGTTTGGCGGATGGAGCCTGCAAGGCGAGAGTGACGGGAGCACGTGGCATCAAACCGCCTGGTCGCTCGACCTCAGCGACGCAAACGCGACCTGGCAACCACTCGCGACACCTCCGTTTCGCAGACGTGCGATCAGTGCCGCGGCTTTCGAGGGCAAACTTTATGTGCTCGGCGGAATGCACCCTGAGAACGGACCAACTACGCGAGTCGACGTGTACGACCCTGCGGCGGATTCGTGGACGGATGCCCCCGCACTTCCCGGCAAAGGCATGGCCGGGTTCGGTACCGCCTCCTATGTGACCGGCGGTCGACTGTACGTCAACACCATGGACGGATACATCCACCGTCTGAGCAAAGACGGAGAAGGTTGGGAGACGATCGCCCAATGCGACCCGGCACGGTTCTTCCACCGGATGCTCCCGCGTGGGGACCAAGAATTGCTGCTCGTTGGCGGTGCCAACATGCAGATCGGCAAATTCACCGACATCGATGTGGTGAAACTCGGCGGCGATGATTGAACGAGGGTGTCCAACTGAGGTTGCCGGATATCGCGGCGATCGGAATCGCAGTTCCACCGTCGGATTCCTAAAACGGGGCTCCTAAACGGGGGTCTCGGAAGGGTTGCTGCGGGAAGGATGCCTTGGCGATCGGGCGGTGGAGACACAAGTGTCGAGGAATCGCGGACCGGCGTCCGATTTTTCTGAAGTTTCATTCTTTACCGCATCGTTCGCAAAGTTGTGTCCGGCGTGGCGAAATTTGCAAGAAAATACGCTGCGTGTCGCCCGTACACCTCGGTAAGATGGGGTATGGTACGGAACAACGTTGACGCTCATCGCCGGTGCCTGGTACATCGGATCTGCCGGTGATGCGATCGTTTTCGCTGACCCGTTTTCCCACCAGCAAACCATTCGCCCTGTTTCGCATGCAAATTCTGCCCCACTCGGATCGACTGCGACCTCTGGTTGCGTTCGTGATTATGTGGGCAGTCGCTGCGCAGCCTCTCGGGGCGACGATGCGGTGTTGCTGTCACGAGAACACTGGACACACCGCGAGTGCAGCGGTTCGGAGTGATTCTGCAGGCCCGGAATCCGCACACGCCAACTCAGCGGCAACGTGTACTTCGTCCTGCTGTCATGACCATGGTGCCAGCGCCGATCGAAACCAAGCCGAGGCACAGTCTTCAGCAGTGGTGTTCGAAAACGTTCACCCCAGCACACCGCACCGATGTTGTCGCAATCATTGCCGGCCGACCACCGCGGGAGGCAAACCTTCTTGCACGTGCGAAGTCCAGGCGGACAGCCATGCGATCATCGGCAACGTGGAAGTACGCAGTGACTCTCACGATAACTTCTGTTGGTATATCGATACCGACGGGAGATTCGATTCGTCCGCAATTTTGCGATCGCGATCACTCACTAAAACTTCTTCTCTGATACGCGTACAGTCGCCCGGTCGAGGCTTCTGCATCACGCTGCAACGCTGGTTGATTTAGGAAGTACATCGGTTGAGCGCCCGCTGCGCTCCTGACCTTTCCTAATTCCCATGCGGGAGATTCCCGCGACCAAACCGTTTAATAGTGAGATGAATAAATGCGTATTTTGATGACGATCCTGTTGGTGTTCCCGGCCCTCATCGTTTCGGCAGACCACCACGAAGGTGGTGAAGAAGCAGCCAAAACAGCATGCTGCGTCGAAGCCAACTGCCCGGTTGCGAAGGCCGACTATTGTGCATGCGGCAACTGCAAAGAAGGTTGCGATTGCT
>NZ_ANOH01000073.1 GCF_000346505.1 Aporhodopirellula sallentina SM41 | reverse complement strand
CCAAGAAGTCGAATGCTTCGGAGCCGCTGTTGAAGTCCCACGTTAGCGTGTCGGTCGTTTCGGTTCCGTCCAGGATCGCGTTTGGTGAGACTGACAGGTAGCTTTGCAGGGTCGCGTTGTCGAGCGAACCGGGAACGCTGGATGCTCCGGATCCCGCGACGGCGACGCTGTCGACGGCGGCGTTGACGTTGTCGGTACGATCAGAATCGCTGATGGTCAGCGTTCCGGTGTCGGTCAGTCCGCTATCGGTTTCCGTCAAGCTGGATGTGTCGGGGCCGCCCGTGATGACTGGTGTGTCATTGGTTCCGTTGACGGTGATGGTGACGTTCTGCGTGTCGGTAGCGCCTTGGCTGTCGGTGACTTCGATCGTGTAAGTTAGCGTTAACGATTCACCGTTGGCTAAGTAATCAAACGCTTCGCCGCCGCTGTTGAAATTCCACGTCAACGTGTTGCCTGTTTCGGTCGCGTTCACAACCGAACCGGTCGACGACAACATCGCCAGCAACGCCGCGTTATTGCTACCCAGGCCTGCGGTAGTGGAGGAGGCGACGACTCCCGTCACGCTGCTGGTCACGATATCCGTCAAATCCGAATCGTTCACCGTCAGCGTACCGCTGCTAGTCAGCGTCGTGTCGGTTTCGGTCAAGCTTTCCGCTGCCGAGTCACCGGTGTCGACAAAGACGTCAGGCGAGTCGTTGGTTCCTGTGATGGTGACCGTGACGGTTTCGGTGTCGGAGAGCGTTGATCCGGAATCGTCTGTGGCGCTGATGGTGTAGGTCAGGACCAGCGTTTCGCCGTCGGCGAGGAAGTCGAAGGCTTCGGTGCCGCTGTTGAAATTCCACGTCAGCGTGTCGGTGGTCTCGGTTCCGTCGAGGATCGCGGTTGGTGAGACGGACAGGAAGCTCTGCAGGGTCGCGTTGTTGAGCGATCCGGGAACGCTCGAAGCTCCGGTTCCCGAGACGGCAACGCTGTCGACGGCGGCGGTCACCTCGTCGGCGACGTCGGAATCGCTGACGTTGAACGTGCCGGAGTCGGTTAGGCCGCTGTCGGTTTCGGTCAGCGACGATGTGGCGGGACCGCCGCTGATGATCGGGGCGTCTTCGATCGAGTTGACAGTGACATTGAACGTCACGTCAGTGGATTCCCCGCGAGCATCGGTGGCTCGGACGGTGATCGTCGTCGTGCCGTGTTGGTTGGCGGCGTAGTCCAGCGTCAACGTGCCGGCGCCGTTGTCGACGTTAGCCGAATCCAGGAACGCGGGACTGCTGTAGCCGATCAGACTGTAGGTCAACTCGTTGTCGGCGTGTTCCAGATCGCTGAAGGCCGCGTCCAAATCAATCACGGTGTCGGGGGCGTCTTCGTCGACTGTGACGTCGCTGATGGTGCCGGTCGGATTGCTGTTTAGGAAAATGTCGACGGCACCGGATGGCGAGTCGTATTCGTCGTAGGCGGTGAAGCCGACCGAGTCGTTGACCAACGTGATGGAGTCAAACGTTCCCGCCAACGTGGTGGACGTGAAGATGTCTTGCAGGTAGCCGCCGACGGTCATGCCGGTGAGGTCGAGTTCCAACTGCGCGCCGAGACCGAGCGTGAACGTTCCGCCGACCGCGATCGATTCGTAGACGCTGGTGGAAGATGCCGACAAGCGAATGATCGCGTCGTCTTCTACAGTCAGGTCGTTCGTGATGGTGCCATCGCCGGTCAACACCGAGTCGTTGACCACGACTTCGCCAGTCGCGTTGATCGTGTGACCGTTTAGGTCCAACGTTCCCGAGATCACATTCAGGCCTTGCAGGGTACCGTTGAGCACCAAGTCATCGGCCAAGATCGCGGTACCGGAGGTCTTGTCGATGTTCAGCTTGCCATCAGAAAGATCGTCACCTGAGATTGTTTGGGTGCCAGTGCCGTTGAGCGTGATTTGTGAGTTGCCACCGACACTTGTATCGGACGACGTGATATTGCCCGCGACGCGAATTTCGCCAACGTTCAATGCATTGGCGCTGGTGATCGTCAAATCGCCACCGACGTTCAGAACGCCGGAAATGTTTTTGCTGTAGTTGGAATCAAAGATGACATCGTCGAAGTTAATTGCGGACGCGGTGATGGTTCCCGAGTTGTTGCCGAACGTGATCGTGTGGGTCAGATCCGCGACGCTGCCGGCGACATGATTCAGGGTGCCATTGATGGTCAGGTCGGTGCCGAAGGTCAGCGTGCCCGACGCTTTGTTGATCGTCAGGTGTTCGGCTTTGGCACTCGCGTTGCTTGCCGAGACCGTTTGGTTGCCGGTGCCATCGGCGATGATCATCGTCGTGCCGCTGTAGCTGTCATCGCTGTAGGTGATGTCGCCTGCAACGTTGATTTGGCCGCCGTTCAGCGTGCCGGCGTTGGTGAACGTGAAGTCGCCGTCGACGTCCAGTGTTCCGACGATCACGCGAGTTCCTGCGACCGTGCTGTTCAGGATCACATCGTCGAACGTCGCCGAACCTGAATCGATCGTGGTGTTGTGACCTTGGAATTCAACCGTTTGCCCGTTGGTGTCCCATCCGCCGGATGTGTAGGTAAAGTCGCCGCCCAGTTCGATGTCGTCGAGCAGTTGCACTGTACCGGAGGCTTTGTTGATGACGAGGTTGCCCAGTTCGCCGGCACCGCCACTGGTGGAGATGGTTTGGGCGCCGGTTCCGTCGATCGTCAGCACACTGGTGCCCGACCAAACGCTGTCGATCGTCGTGATATTGCCTGCCGCGGTCACACCGGCACCGTTGATCGTGACGGCGTTGGTGTAAGTCAAATCGCCATCGACATCGATGCCGCCAATGATGGTAACGGTGTTTGAATTGTTGAATTCGAAATCGTCAAACGTGAGTCCCGACGCGTCGATGGTTTGGCTGGTTGTTCCGGCGACGCTGACTTCGTGACCGCCAAAGTCGACGGTGCCTTGGCTGTGAGTGAAGTCGCCAGCAAACGATAGGTCGCTCAGGAAAGTCAACGTGCCGACGTGATCGATTTCGATGTTGTCGATCTGCGCCGACGTTTGCAGGCTGCGATCACCTGTGCCGTCGAAATACAGCGTCGAACCGTTTGCGTTCAGTGTGCCGCCGGAGTGAATGAAGTCATCGGCCAAATTGATCACGCTGCCATCGATGGTCAGCGTGCCGCCGGAGACGTTGACGACGCCGTCCATGTCGAGGGCTTGTCCGTTCGTATCGACAGTTCCGTCGGCAACGGTCAAGTCACCCGAGTTCGCAAGTGTTCGATCGAGCGTGAGCGTTCCGGTGTATCCCGAGTTGACTTGAATTTCACTGATCGCACCGGCAAACGCGGCGTCCAGCGTCGAGTCCTTGGTGCTGGTCGCGTCGAACACCACAATGTCATCGGCTTCGGGAACCAAGTCGTGATTCCAGTTGTCCGCATCGGTCCAGTCGTTGGTCGCTCCGCCGCCGTCCCAGACGAAAACGGTTTGGCCGGGATTGACCGTGATCGCGACGGTGGTCGTATCGGTCAGTGATCCGTCGTCGACCAAGACAACCAGGGACGCGCTGCCGTTGTAGCCGGCTTGGGAGTCGTAATCCAAACCGTACAAGGCTGAGTCGATGTCGGCCGTGCTGCCGCTGAACTGCAGCGTTCCGTCGCTGCCATCGCCATCGATGATTGTCAGTCCGGTGGTTTGCGAAAGAGCGATCGCGGCGTGGTCGGCGGTGACGGTGACGGTCAGGCTGTCACCGTCGACGTCGTCGGTATCGAGAATGCCCGCACCCGAAATGTCGAATGACAGCGAACCGCCTTCGTCAACAGATGCGTTGGCGGGGCTGGTAACCGTGGGGGCATCGTTGACATCCGAGACCGTGATGCGTGCGACGGCGACCTCGTCACTGAACGCGGTCGTGCCACCGGTGGTGGTTGTGTCGACTTTGGTGCCCTCGTCGGACCCATCGGTTTGGTCCCAGCCGATAAAGGTCAGGTTGCTTTGTTCACCGTTTTGTTCGTCGGGAATGAATCGAACAAGGTCAATGTCACGCAATAAAAGAACGCTGGTCGATGACACGGTTCCAACGTCGGTCCAGTTGCTTCCGCCGTTGGTTGAGAATTCCCAGTGGCCGTTGCTGGCGCTGATCGAACGGATTGCGATTCCTTCCAACGCACCGGAGTCGGCGTCGGTGATTCCCGTGCCAGCGTTGCTGGCCAGAATGGACGCAACCGTTTGACCGCCGTTGGACGTGTCGTCTTCGGTGATCGACGTCAGCGTGTACAGGGACGAGTCGTCCAGAACCGGAGCGTCGTTGACGTTGTTGATGGCGACATGCGTGCTACCGCTTGCAATCAACGCACCGCCGCTGCCTTGGGAACCCCCGTTGCCATCGCTGAGGGTCCAATCGATTTGGACGGATCCCGGTGGTGCATCACTGTTGTTGGCGTATGTGATCTGTTGGAGGATGTTGTTGACATCCGCGGTGGTGGGTACTTCGCCATTGGCGTCGGTGAACGTGAGTGTCAGTTCACCCTCGGTTCCTACCGTGTCGAAGGTTGCAATGCTCTGACTGTTTTTGATCAGGTTGCTACCCGACAATGAAATTCCGTTTCCGTCGGCAAAAGAGAAAACGTCTTCTCCGCTAAGGACCGTTTCTCGACCAAGAGTCAAAACGGCTCCGGCATAGTTGCCCGAGCCACCACCGGCGGCATCGAGTTCCGCATCGGCGACAACTACGTTTTCGTCGAGCACTACCGCTGGACCATTTTCGACATAGGTCACCGCGTCTTTCGTGAGCAGTATGTTGTCGAAGTGCACGTTGTGTGTGTAGTCGGAAGCCGGATCGTGAAGCAAACGGATTGCGATGCGGTCGCCTAACACCGCCGTGTGCGATCCGTCGGTCGTGAAGGTAATCGTCCCCGATTCGGAAAAGTCTGTTTCGTTCGCGATCCCCGAAACGCTGGACAAGATCGTTTCGGAGTTGTCACCCGCGATGGCGATCAGTTGAACGATGTATTCGCCGACTGCTCCGCCGCCCCGAGCCACGTTAAAGGACAATTGATAGGTCGAGTCCGCTTCCAAAGGAGCGTTCAGACCGGTAGCGTCCGTCGTTGCTCCGACCGTTGAACCTTGATAGACGCGGATGGCTTGATCGCCATACGGGGTCGTGAAATCTCCTGAATCTTCGTCGACGTGGCGGACGTACGATGGGTGGGAGTCGCTAGTCCAGCCAGTGGGATCGTCGTCGTTCAATCCAGAAATATCGGGCGTCTCAAAACTCTCGGTGAACAAGATGGTGGACGTGTTCGACAGCACGGGGGCATCATTGACGGAAGTAACGTCCAGGTCGGCGTTTTCGGTCTCGCTTGAAAACGCGGTGGTGCCACCATTGGTGCTGGCGTCTTGCAGCGAACCGTTTGAACCTGTGGTGCGGTCCCATGCTCGGAACGTGATCGCGTCGCTGATCGTTCCGTGGAAGTCAGCGTTGCTTTCGAAGTAGATCCTTGTGTTGCTGTTGGCGTTCAATACACGGGCGGATGAATCGCTGACGCTGCCCAGCGTGTTCCAATTGGTGCCGCCGTCGGTGGTGTACCACCAAGTTCCGTAGGATGCATCGGCCGCGGTAATCGCAATGCCGGTTTGTGGGGAATCGTCAACATCCGTGACGTTCCCGCCAATCGAAACCAGGTCCGTGATGACGGTGCCGACGGCCCCTACTGGTGCGCCGGCATCTTCGGATTGCGTTGTTAGTGACAAGTCGGCGGAATTGTCCAACACAGGAGCATCATTGACGCTGGTCACACTGATGGTCGAAACACCACCGGGAGATGCGTTGGCACTTAACGCGTCTTGCGGAATGACCGTCAGGGTTCGGTCGCCACTGGTACCGTCCTCGCCAGTATGCTGATACGTGATCGTTCGCAGCAACGATTGCAGGTCGGCTTGTGGTATCAGGCCTCCGCCGTCGCGTGTGATTGTGAGGCCGCTGCCATCGAAATCAATTTCGAAGTTGGTCGATCCCACCGTGACAATTTGAGTGTCCGAGGAACCAGCGTAGAACGTCGTTCCGCCAATCGTGATTTCTTCGTCGGTTCCGTCGACAAAACCGACGAGGTTGATCCCGAGCGATTCGTATTGGGTGTGGTCGAGGTCCGTGATGGTGGCATCGGTGTCGGCAATCAATACGGCGCTATCGCCTTCGGTGAAGCTGACCGAATGATCGATGCCGCCGCCATCGCTGCCGTTGAGATCAGCGACCGGCAACTGGTTGACGGCGGTGATGTTGACGACGGCACTGCCCGTGCCGGTTTGTTCGCCGCCGGTGCCTTGTTGGGTTCCAAAGTTGTCATCGCTGAAGGAATAGTCCAGCGTGACACTGGTTGGTGGCGTGTAGCTGGTGTTGCTGTAGGCGATCGATTGCAATACTTCGTTGACAATTGCTTCGTTGGCGTTGCCGTTGAAACGTAGTTCCAACGTGCCGTTGGAATTGGTGTCGACGGTCCCGACGGTGGTGCCGCTCAAGACCAATGCGCCAGACTCGGTCATTGCCGACAAATTCCCCGTCTCGGAGAACATATCGTCGCCGCTGGCCCCGCCATTTCGCACAATCGTTAGGACGGTGTTGTCGTAGTTGTTGACGCCCGTTGATTCCAATTCGGGATCGAAAATCGTGGCGTCTGAATCGATGACGACAGCGGCGCCGCCTTCGGTGAACGTGTTGCCTCCGGCCAAGTTGTTGAAGGCCGGCGTGTCATTGACCGCGGTGATGGCGACGTCGTGCGTCATCGCCACGGAGTTGCCGTCTCCATCGTTGACGATGTAGCTGATCGTCCGCGTGGAAGTATCAGGGGCGTCGCTGCTGTTGGCGTAGGTGACGCTCTGGAGAACGGTTTCGTATTCGGAGAGGCTTGCTGTACCGGACAACGTCAGGGTGCCAGTGCCGCTGTCATAGCTGGAGGTGATGCCGAACTGGTCAGTGGCAGCCAGGACGTCTTCGCCGGTGGCAAAGTTGCCGGTGACCTGAACGGTGGCGGATTCGATGTCGGTGTCATCGATGTCGCCCAATTCGATCTTGGTCGTGATGACGGTGGCTGAATCGTTTTCGGTGTAAGCGGTGGCGGTTTCGGTGGGAATTGTCGTCGAGCGGACTTCGACGTTGTCCAGATAACCGCGGACTCCAGAATGATCGGACGACGTGTCGGTGAAGGTCAGCGTGGTGGAGGTCGAGTCGGCGGTGAAGCGGAACGTGTAAGCTTCCGGTGCATTGTTCGCGACACCAGAATCCAGCGACTTGGTCAGAAGGGTCGCTCCTCCGACCACGTCGACGTCGAGCGTTTGGCTTTGTGTTGCGCTGTAGTCGCCGTAGTCGAACGTCAGGTAGTAGGTCTCGCCGATCACGGTGGTGAAATTTTGCGAAATGGAGCCGTTTGCTCCACCAATTTGGCCGAACCGCACCTTGTTGGCGTCCCAGTCGGTGTTGTCCGCGACTGTCCAACCGCTGAGGTCCATTGCGAAATCGCTGTTGGTGATTTCGTTGTCTGCGAGGAAGTCGGCGACATCGTTTTGAGCGGTGACGTCGAAGGTGATCGTGTTGGGGACCGGATCGATGTCGCTGCCAGAGTTCGCTGTGCCGCCGTCGTCTTGGACGCGGAAGGTGAAGCTGGCGTAGCCGCTGCCGTTTTCATCGGCGACTGGTTCGTAGGTCAGCAGGCCGCTGTTGATGTCGTTGTAGTGGACATCGTCGGTAGCGGTGACAGCAGATCCGTTGTACAGCAGACGGCCACTTCCCGGCAGCGTGTCGATATGAACGAACTCGAACTGGTCACTTTCGATGTCGCTGTAGCCAAAATCGGCTAGCGTGAACGTGTGCGAGTTGTCTTCGTTGATCGTGATCGTGTTGTCGCTGCCGGTGGGGGCGTCGTTGATGTTGGTGATGTTGACTTGGACCGTGCCGAGTGTTTGATCGGTGCCACCACCATTGCCGGTGTTGCCGTTGTCATTGGCGACGACGGTGATCGTGTCGCTGGCCGTGCCTTCGGTGTGCGTGACGCCATGTTGGTACTGAACGCGACTGCTGCTGGTGAGGAACGTGTTCAGGTCCGCTCGCGTGCCCGACAGCGTCATCGTGTCGCTGTTGTTGCCGGTCACGGTCACGCCACCCGCGTCCGATGCGAACAGCAATCCGCCGGTTGCGGTGGTGAGCTCGATCGTCAGCGTTTCGCCGTTCTCACCATCCGCATCGCGAAGGTCAAATCCGGTGAAGATGAGATCGGACAACGTGTCTTCGAGGATCGTGAAGTTGGCTGGCAACGTGCCGTCATTGTACGGATCGTCGTTCAGCCCAACGACGGTGATCGTTGACGCGGTTCCGATCGTTCCTGTGTCGCTTCCACCGTTTGCGACGCCGCCATCGTCGGTGATCGTTTCCAGCGTGATTGTGCGGGTGCCATTGGCGATGTTTTCGCTGGTGTTGTCGTATCGCAGATTGTCGAGAACAGCGTTTGCGTCCATTTCCGAGAAACCGCCAGTCTTTGAAATGGTGACCGTTGCGGTGGTGCCGGTGATGGAAACGTCGACGTCGTAGCTGCGATTCGTGGTTGTTTCGCTGTTCAGATCGGTCAACTCAATCGTTTCGCTGTCAATGATCAGTGATTCGCTGGATCCGTTGGCCAGATCCGACACGGTGATGACCATCGAGTTGATGACGTCGGTTCCTTCGATCGTGTCGGCCGACGAGCTGCTGAAGACGCTGACGTCGGAACCGTTTTCGGTGAAGGTGGAATCATCTGAGGTCAACGTCGCGGTCGGTGCATCGTTGACCAGGGTCACGTCCATCGTGCGGCTGATCGTGTTGCTGGTCCCACCATCGCCATCGCTGACGGTCATCTCGATCGTCCGTTGGTTGGACGATGCGTCGTCGCTGAGGTTGCGGTAGGCGACCTGACGCGCGACAGCTTCGACGGCGGTGGCGTCGGCGTCGTGGTTGAATGTGATCACCAACGCGTTGGTGCCGTTGCCGCCGGTGAACGTTCCGACTTCGGTTGCGCCACTTCCTGAGTCGTAGTAGACGCGGTTACTCGCGGTGGTGACGTTGATTCCGTCTTGGACGAAGATCCGGTCCGAGGATTGGCCGTTAGTGACGATGTCGGTGGTCAATATGCCGCCGAAGAAGTCAATGCTGTCGCCATCGGTGATCGTCAGGGTGTTTTCGATGTAGGTTCCGGTTCCGTTTTCGACATAGGTGTCACCACCTGCCGTTGCGGTGATGACCGGAGCGTTGTTGGAAACACCGACGTTGATGCTGGTCGAACGCACGAGACTGGTTCCACCGTCACCGTCTGTCAATTGGAAATCAATATGACGAACCGTTTCCGTTGCGGAGACGGTGTCGGTGTTTTCGTAGGTAATGTTTTGGACCAATGCGGTAACCGCGGTCGCGTCGGCGTTGGCGTTGAGCGTGATGACCAATGCGACTCCGGAAGATCCACCGGTGAACGACCCGATGGTCGTGCCTTCGTAAGTGATGTCGCTGCCCGAGACGCCGATTTGGCCGGCGCCGGTGCCTTGGTTCTGGACCGCTAGGATGTCTTCGGCGTCGTCGCCGCCGGAAACGATATCCACCGTCAGCGTTCCGGTATCAAAGTCAGCGCTGTCGTTGTCGGTGACGACCACAGCGGTGCCTTGGTCGATCAGGACCGGACCTTCACCTTCGGTGTAGTTGTAGGAATCGCCGTGCAAGTTGTTGATGACCGGTAAGTCGATTACCGCCGAGACATTGATGTCGCGAGACGCAGCGACGGAATTGGTCGTGCCGTCGTTGACGATGAACTGCACCGTGCGAGTCGTTTCGTCTGGGTTCTGGCTGTTGTTGTTGTAGGCAACCGAACGCAGTGCGGCCTGGTATTCCGCGACGGTGGCGGTTCCGGACAGGGTCAGGATTCCGGTGCCGGAGTCGTACGATCCAGTGATGCCATTTTGGTCGGTGAAGACAAGACTGTCTTCGGTGGAACTGAATCCAGCGGTGAACGACACCGTTGCTGATTCCAAGTCCGAATCATCGACGTCGCTGAGCGTTAGCGTGTCGGTGATCGCCTCGTTGCCGTCGTCTTCGGTGTAGTCCAGCGCCGTGCCTTCAATGGCTGCTGCGATCGGCGCGTCGTTGATGCCTGTGGTCGTGATCGTGGCGGTTGCGACGTCGGTATTGCCGTTGCCGTCGATGACGGTGTAGGTGAATGTGTCGGTTGCGCTCTCGCCGTCGTTGAGACCTTGGTAGACGGTTCCAGGATCGAAATCGAAACTGCCGTCGGCATTGAGTTGCACGGTCGCGCCCGAGGCAAGCGTGACGGTTGTACCGACGTCGCCGCTGATGCCGTTGATCTCCGTGATGGTGATCGAATCACCATCGGTATCCGCATCGTTCGCCAACAAACCGTTGGCAGCCGAAATGACCAGCGTTGCGTCTTCACTGAGCGCGTAGGAGGATCGAGTCGGCTCGGCAGTGGCCGTTCCACCGCCCAAGACGCCATCGTTTCCTTCACCGGAATAATCCGTGACCGTGGTTCCCGATCCATCAAAGCGGTAGTTGGCAACCAAGCCAGTCGCTGAACCGGAGGGTGGCGTTTCGATCGTGGCGCGTATTTCATCTTGTGATCGAGCCACATTCCAAATGCGAACATCGTCGATGCCGCCTTGGAAATACTGGCCGGCCGGGTTGTTGCTACGGCCACCGATGTGTAGTTCGTCCATCGTTGGATGAGCGTCGCCGATCGCCCCGCTGCCTTCGTAGACGCCCACCACATCGCCGTTGACATAGGTTGTGACGGTTCCGTTGTCATAAGTGACCGCCACGTGCGCCCATTCACCTTCGGTCAGAACGTGATTCGTGTCGTGCCATGCCCAGCCGGGATCGGTGTTGTTGAATCCCCATTTCAGTGATCCATCCACATCGACGGAAAGTTCGTATTCGCCCTCTTTGTTCAGAATCATGCGGTCGGTGTTTGCGGACGCCTCTGGACGCACCCAAGCTTCCATCGTCATCGTGTTGGTCATTACCAGTTCTGGTGACGACGCGATGGCGACGTAATCATCGGTGCCATCAAATTCCAAATGGCCATCGTCGTTGTTTGCGTAGACGGGGCCGTTGATCGCGAACTGAGCGGCAAACTCGGACGTTTCTTTCGTCGTGTCGTTGGTCGCGGTGGCGGTGATGAGGTCGCCTGATTCGACTTCGGTGAACAGCGTGGTATTGAACGTCGCGTTGCCGCTGCCGTCGGTCGTGACGCTGACCGAGCCCAGGAAGGTTTCGCCTTGTCCGTATCCGTTGGCGTAGCTGGCCGAAGTGAACAATTCGATCGTGAACGTTTCATTGGCGGTGCTGTTGAATGTGCCCGAGATTGCAATCTGTGTGCCGTCGCTGACCGCTTGCGTGATCACCGGGAAGTTTTGCAGCGAGTTGCCACCCGCGTCGGAGTCACCGGCGTCGTTGGCGGTGTAGTACGGCGCGGTTCCGAAGGCGGTATCATCGCCCGTCGCTTGTAAATCGATGCCGATGCTGCCTGTCGACGCCGTGCCCTGACGGGAGAGCACAGTGCCGTTGCCGTAGATTGAGTTCTCCGTGATCTCAATATCATATGCACCATCGTTAACGGTGATGCCGGCGCCGTAGTTGTCAGCGATAATGTTGTGGCGGAGCGTGATATCATTCGTGCCGCTACGGAACGCGATTGCATCAAACTGGACTTCTGAACCGGAGCTCGGTCCGACCCCATTGCCGACGATCGTGTTGTCCGTGATCGTGACGCCGCTGGTTGAACCCGAGAGCAGGATCGCTTGCGTTGAACTGCCGGCGATGTAGTTTCCGTCGACGGTGCCGCCGGTGGAGCCGTTCATCGCGATGGCATCACCGTTGCTGTAGTTGAACCCGCTGTTAACGAATTGGTTGCCGGTGATGCTCCATCCGTCGGAGGCGTTGCTGGCGTGGATTGCCGCTGCCTTGGAGTAGGCCAGGATGTTGTTCGATAAAATTCCGTTGTCCGCGCCAACCGATTGAACGTGTATCTGGTTATTCAAGGCGGCACCGAGATCGGCGATACTCGTGGCAGCCACACCGAAGACGTTGGAGTCGATCACAGTATTGATCACAGCATCATTGATGTAGATCGCGGCGTCAGATGAGAAGCCATTCATCGCGAAGCCTTGCACCGTGACGTTGTCGGCGTCCACAACCAATCCATCGAATCCTGACGCACCGACGATTGCGATTTCTGGTCGCTCAACACTGCTGATCGCTTGGTCGTTGGTGCCGGCTTCGTTGCTCACGCCCAATGTTCCTGGATTGACGTCTCCGCCAAAGACGGTTTGGCTGGTCCCGTCAAGGATGACAGATTCGGTAATCGTCGGCAGCGATGCGGTCAGTGAAATTTGCCAGTGTGCGTCGACTCCATCGGTGCCGGTGTAGCCCGCGTCGGAATTCAAAATTGAGAAGTTGATGGTGTCTTGGCCAAGCGTTCCGTTGGCCGCCGTGATGGCTTCGCGAAGCGAGACCTCGCCGTCGGTGCCACCGCCCACCGCGTATAGTTCTTCGATCGTGTAGGTTGCACCCAGCCCCGTGTCGTCGACATCCGAAGTCGTGGTGACGTTCAGGAGAGTGCTTTGCACGTCTTGGACGGTGACCGTGATCGTCTGGCTGTCCGTGTGAACGCCGTCGCTGACTTGGACCGTGACTTCGTACACGTTGTCGAGATCGCTGTCGTCGGGACTTTCAAAATCAGGCGAACTGACAAACGTCAGGTTTCCCGAAGCGTCGATCGCGAAATCACCTTGGTCCGTTCCGCCGATGATTGAATACGTCATCGTGTCACCCGGCATGTCGGCATCGCTGACGGTGACCTGGGTCACGAAGGAAACGGTTTCGTTCACGTTGACGCTGGCCGTTGCTCCACCACCATCGCTGGTGATCGCGACAATGTTGTCGTTGATCGGGTTCAGCGTGATGCTGAATGAACCGGTCGACGCCGAGCCAGCGCCATCATCCACGCTGAACGAAAAACTGTCTGCCAGGTTTTCGCTGTCATCGTGGTCGTAAGTGATGCGTCCGGCGTCGATTTCCGATTGCGTGAACGAGGTGGTGACCAGTCCGTCCAATTTCAATTGGCCGTGACCGGGGTTGGCCGTCACGGTGTAAGTCAATTCGCCAGCGGTGTTGTCGACATCGGTGGTCTCCAGCATCGACGAAGTGATGGTGTTTCCCGCTGAGCCTTCGTTGAACGTTGCCCCGTTGTTGGTGCTGATGACTTGTTCGTCGTTGACATCCGCGACGTTGATCGTGACGGTGTTGTCTGCTGTACTGAATGCGGTCGAACCGCCGCGTGTCGTCACATCAGCTGTTCCGCCCGCGGTACCAGACGTTTGGTCCCAGGCGTGGTAGTCCAACGTCAGGGTGCCGCCATTCTCTGTGTCAGGTGTGAAGCGAATCAGGTCATTCTCTCTCAACAGCAACGCGGAAGTTGAATCGACAGTTGGAATCGTGGTCCAACTGGATCCACCGTTGATGCTGTATTCCAAAGTTCCACCAGAGCCCGCGGATCCAAAGATCGCGGCACCTTCCACTGCACCGGCGTCAGCATCGGTGACGGTACTGCCCAAGAACGCTGCGACTGAAGCGGTGAAAGGAGCTCCATCTTCGGTGGCGGGATAGGTGGGCGATGAAGCCGCCATTACCGGCGCATCGTTCACGTCGTTGACGGTGATCGCGATGGTCTCGTTGTAAGTGCTTCCTGAGGAATCCATCACTTGGACGGTCACGTCATGCGATGTGCTCGTTTCAAAGTCGAGCAGTGAACCGTCCGCGACGGTGATCTCGCCCGTGTTGAGATCGATTGCAAACCGACCTCCTGCCGAATCGAGCAGGGTGTAGTTGAAGGTGTCGTTCGCATCGGCATCGTGGGCAACCGCGAATCCGACTTGCGTGCCGTTGGATGCCATTTCATCGACTGCCAACGTGTCTCGCGCGGCACCGGCCACGTATCCCGTCCCGGTCGCATGACCGACCGTCAACACGTAGCCGTTGGCAATGTCAACGATTTCACCGGAGACAAAACCGTCGAATTGCCAGTTGGCCAGCAATCCCGCTGAGGCGGCGTCGGCAGACGTGAAATCGAGTTTGTAGTTGTCGTGAACGGCGATGTCCGAATCGGCACGAACGTGGTCCCAAACACGAACGTCATGAAACGTGCCCGAGAAGTGTTGTGCGGAATCGAACCCAGATTCCGCGCCGCCGTCTTGGTCTTGTCCCAGCACGAATGCACCGCCGCCATTGGTGTTTGCCTGAGTCCCCGTGACGATGGATTCGGCGAACACACCATCGACGTAGAATCGCAATTCTCCACCGGGTGTGTCCCAAGAGAATGCAACCGTGTGCAAATCGCCGTCAAAAAGTTGACTGTAGGTTCCGGTCGATTCATATCCGGTCCAATCGAGCGTCCCATCCGCGTGGATTGCGAGATACGATCCTGATCCACCCGATTGTCGTGAATAGAGTGTCGCCATGTCGGCAGGAGTTTGCAGATCCGAGATCGCAAATTCCATCGTGATCCCTGTCAGTCCATCCCAGTAGGGAACGCCACTGGAATTGTCGACCAAGTAAGCGTCGTTTCCGCCGTCTGAATTCAACGCGACACCGACGGACAGATCCGTGGGTGCTTCGCTGACATCATCGACCGCAACGGTCATCGTTTCGTTGTACGAATTGCCCGCGGCATCGCTGACGGTAACATCAATGTTGTGAGACACGCTGGCTTCGTGGTTCAACAGCGAACCATCGACCACGGTGATTTCGCCGGTGTTGGAATCGATCGCAAACCGCCCACCCGCGTCGTCGTTCAGGCTGAACGTGAAGTTAGACAAAACTTCGCTGGCGTCCCATTCAATGATGTAGCCGCGGTTGTCTGCACCGGAGAGGTCAAGCCACTCGCCGGTCGATCCGTAGATAGCTAGGTAGTCTTCGTTCCCTCCAAAGTCATTGGGCTCAATTGAATTAAAATTGGCGTAAACGCCGGCAGGTGCTGCACCCAATTCATCACCAACCCAGAAGTTGTCCGCCTCCACTCCGTCTTCGATCCAATTCCAGTTGCCTTCGCTCGTCGCGTCCGTGCCTCCAATGTAGAACTCCGATCCCGCTCTGGAAACGATGTCCTGAACCAGTTCGTTCTCGTAGGACGAACGGATCGTTACCAATTGACCGCCGACTCCGTTAATCAAGTCGCTGGACGCGCTCGACATGGCAGTGGTCACGTCCACTGCGTTTGTGACAAGTTTGTAAAACTTGCCTGTCGCCGCGTCGTAAGACAACGTCGGGTCATCGTTCAAAATCGTCGTCACAGCGGCGGGGATTTCGATAACTTGAACGTCGGCGATGTATGGACCATAGGTGCTGGCTGGACCTTCGAGCGATCGGAACTGGAGGACCGAAGTCGCGTCGTCCGCTGTGAAGGTGAAGCTACGCTGCTCAAACGCCCCGGTTTCACCCCATGACCAATTGTTCTCCTGAGTCACTTGGAAATCGGCACTCGTACCACTCGCACTCACGCGAAGATTCTTGACGGCGTCTCCGCCGCTAAAGTCGCCTGTGAGCGCAAAAACGACTTGGTACTGCCGCCCCGCAACCGTCGTCAGATTTTGCTCAATCGCTCCCGGTTCAGAGCCGTCCAAGTTGACGACGCGGCCGCCCAACGGAGACTCCCAATCGCTGGTCGCAAACAGGTCGATGGAGGCTTCCGTGACCGTCCAATCACCAAACGTCCCGGTCACACCATACTGGGTGGTGGACGGAGTCGCTTCGTTGAATAAACCATCGCGGGCAATGTCTTCAGCAACGTCCGGGACGCTCGGTAAGACGAAGCCGACCGTCGATCCGTTGGTGGTGTTCTCAGCGACGTGAAGATCTTCAACCGGAGTGCTGGAGGTAAAACCAGTTCCGACTGCATGTCCAATGCTCAGGTTGTTTTCGGACCCAGTGCCCGCAGTGACGATGTCGACCACTTCGTTGGAACCATTGAAACCATCGAATTGCCAGTTCGCCATCAATCCTTCGGCTGTCGCTTCCGCTGGTGTAAAGTCCAGCTTTTGCTGATGGTTCAGTGCAATCTCTTCAGCGCCGCGGGCGTGGTCCCACACTCGGAAATCATGAAAGGTTCCTTTGAAGGCTTCATCGGAATCAAAGGATCCGGTCGAATAGTCCACGTGCTGTCCGAGCACAAACGTGTCACCCCCAGTACTGCCCGCTTGCGATGCGACCGAAGTGGATTCGACATACTCTCCGTCAACATAAAACGCGATATGGCCTGCCGATGCATCCCAGGTGATCGCTAGGGAGTGGACATCGCCGTCAAGTAGCTGAGTGTACTGCCCTGAGGACGTGAGTCCCGCCCAATCGAGCGTTCCATCGTCGTGAACCGCGAGATAGGACTGGGCCGAGCCAAAGTCTCTTTGCGTGTAGAACGTGGCCATACCACCTGGGGCGATATCGGTCAGACCGGAAAACCGAACTTCGTAAGTGTGCCCATCCGCCCCCAGCAAAAAGTCTGCATCCGCAGCAGCAAGATACGCATCGTTCCCGCCATCAGTGTTCAGCTCGATGCCGCTGGACAGGTCGCTTGGCGCGTTGTTGGATTCGGCCAAGTCGTTGAGTGAAACCGTGAAGACTTCGTCGTAGGTGTTGCTGTCCTCGTCCGTCACGCGAACGGTCAACGAATGAGATGCCTGGCTCTCGTAGTTCAACAATGATCCATCGGCGACCGTGATCGTGCCGGTGCTGGCATCGATCGCGAAGGCACCGGCGACGGTTTGTGACTGGATCGTGTAAGTCAATGCATCGGTTGCATCCAGAACGCTGTCTGCATCCCACTGAACCACGTAGCCGTCCATTGATTGAGCGGCGGTGGCGTCAAACCACGCGCCGTCGAACTCTTGTAGGAACGCGTAGTCTTCGCTTTCTCCACCATTGGGACCGGTGGCGGCGTCCCAGTTTTGATAGCTGCCGTCGACAGCGTAGCCGTTTTCGTCCCCTTGCCAGAAAACCGAAGTGTTGACGTCTTCGTCGTTCCATTGCCACTCACCTTCAACCGATGCATCGCTGGCACCGATCCAAATGTCATTGCCAATGAAGTCGGTTGCCAATTGTCGAATGAAGGCATTCTCGCTGGCTGATTCGATGGTGACCAAGTCGCCTGTTAAGCCCGAGAGGGTGGTGCTTTCGGCGGCCGAGTGAGCAGCGGTCCAGGTACCGTTTGACAAGACCGTTTTGTAGAACTTGCCGGTTGAAGCGTTGTAGGAAAGACTGGAGTCTGAAGCCAAAAGTGCAGCGATTCTTGCTTCACGTTCAGCGTCTTGACCAGAAACACTGCCCACAACGCTCCCGCTGATCGTGTTCTCGTCGATCGCAAGTGTGAGTGCTGCTTCGCTGGCAGTGAATCCAGATTCGCTGGTGTGTTTGATCGTTAGGTTGTTTCCGCTGACAGACTCGGTCACAACGCCATCGCCCGAGAGGTCGTTGAAATTCCACTGAGCCAACATTCCAGACTCGTCAAAGGGAAGTTCAGTTCGGTAGCTGCCGGCCATCTCTGCTTCGGTGCGGGCATCATCGAAGACTCGGGCGTTGAAGAAAGTTCCGCTGAACACTTGGTCGCTCTGGAACGTGCCTTCCACGGAATCTTGCTCTTGTCCAAACAGCAGTTCACCGCCGCTGGCAAGGACATGGCCTTGTTCCAGTAACGGGTCTCCGGCAAGCACGCGGCTATCGGCCACCTCACCATCGACATAGAAGACCCATTCGCCTGTTCCTCCGTCCCACGTAAACCCGAGGCTATGGGGTTGGCCATCGAGAAGGTTCCGATAGTCGATTGCGTCCGAGTAGGCGTTGGAGCCACCAATGGTGAGTTGCAAGTCTCCAGTGGTCGTGATGTAGAGGAGGACTTCGTTGCTGTTCGAGCCGGTTGCATATGACAGCAAGGGGACTCCGCCGCCCGCGTCTGTGCTCTCGAACTGAACCTCATAGCTGAGCGAACTGAGTCCACCCAGGATAGAGCTCCCGTCATCGGCCAGCAGGTACAAATCGCTGCCACCATCGTCATTGATGCTCAAGCCGCCCGCATTCGTGGCAGTGGTGGACAGGTCGGTCGGCGTGTCGGATCGATAGGCATGCAGGTCAGCCATGTCCGATTCGTCAACTGCATAGTTGTAGACTCGGATATCATCCATCAGACCAGTGAATTCACCGCCTACGGAACCTATGTCGTACGCGCCGAGCTTCACGGAGGACGGACCAGTCAAGTCGTTGAAGAACGTCGTCGTTGAAGCGTCGCCTTGTGAATAGGTCACATCGCCGCCGGTTAGTTTGATGCCGTCGATGAACAAGCTCGTGCCGCTCGCGTCGGTGGTGACAGCGACGTGGTGCCAGGTGTCGTCGTTGATGGTCGCGGTCGAAGTCGCACGCATGAGCGAAGAACCGCCCGCATTGACTGCCCAAATCAAGTTTCCGTTTTCAACCCACAACGATGCGAAGTTGCTTGTCGCACCGTCGCTGATGTCAAAGATGGTTGAGAAGTCCGATGAGGAAAGTTTGACCCATGTGGAAATCGTGCCCGCGGTCAGGTTCGCGAAACTACCGACGTTCGCGGATAGGTCCACATAGTCGCCTGTCCCATCAAGCGTCAATTTTCCGTCACCGACCTGATTCGTTCCGGTCGTTGTGTCGACCGATGCATCACCCTGAAGAACACCGTTCAAGCCGTTCACGCTGCTGTCGGTCGCGCCTGAACCCGCGTCGAACTTGTAGCGTGCGAATAATTCGGGCGACGCGACATGCTCGTACGCACCAATGTCGGGCGATCCGTCACGTGCGACGCCGCGTTGATCTTCCACCGCCAAGGAGCTGGTGGCTGCGTTGTAGGCGATGCTGCCGCTGTCGATTACGTGGATGGATTGCCCCGATGTGGCATCCGCGCTCAGCGCAGCCAATGCCGGATCACTGCCCAGAATGTCGGTTCCGACGGTACCACTGAAACCGCTGTTGTGTTCAATGATATTGTAACCGCCGCTGACAATCGTGCCGTGAATGTCACTCCCACCCAGATTGGACGTGTTGTCCGCAAAGATTGAGGCCTCTGCGTTGACTGTTGCGGCCGTTACATAAACACCACCGCCATAGCCGTTTGTGTTCAGAACGGTGTTGTCGGCGATGGTCGAATGCACGATGTTCACCGTGCTACCTGCATTCTCAGCGTAGATACCACCGCCGTAGAATTCTGCTTCGTTGCCACTGATCGTCGAGTTGGTGATCGTGGTGGTTCCGTTGTAGACGTGAATCGCACCACCGCTCGCACCGCTGGTGTTTCCGATCAACGCGGTGCGATCAAGTGTCGTCGTTCCTCGAGAATAGATCGCACCTCCCCCGACATTTCCGACGGTGTTATTGGTAAAAGCCACATCGGTGGCCGTGAAATCGCCCTCGTTGTAGACGGCTGCCCCTTCTTCGGTAGCAGACGACGCTCCCGTCAACGTCATATCGCTGATCGTTAGATCGGCTGCGTTCGTGATATAGAAGATTCGATCACCGAGTGACGACGCATCGAGGATCGTCGTGCCAAGGCCGTCACCAGTAATGGTGATCTGACTTGTTACGTCCAAGTCACCCGTTGCGGATGCGTTTTCGAATTGGCCGGCGATGTCGAGAATGTAGGTGCCCGCTCCCAGAACGATCGTGTCCGCGCCGGCGGTGTTGTTGGCCGCCCTGATCGCCTCGCGAAGTGAGATTCCAGATCCCCCCGGCGTTGCCTCCAAAGCGGTGATGTCGGACGTGTTCCCATCGTTCTCGTCATCGGTGGTGGTCACCGTGATTGTTGCCAACGTGTCATACCAACTGGCCTGCGCCGCGTATCCGAACGCAACATCTGTCGTCACATCGCCGACGGTGTATTCGAGGATCCAGTCACCACCGAGTTCCTCGTGTCCAGTCGCATCATCACTTGCTGCGACGTCGCAGTTGCAAACGAGCGCCAGCATCTCGATCAGGTCTTGACCTTCGACCGTGCTCGCCAGATCACATCCATAGATTAGCAAGTCGGCATCGCTGTCCATCGCGTGCCCCCACGAAGCGATATCGCCGGCGTAGTCGAGCGATGAATCTTGGTCGAGTTTCACGTTGCCTAACTGGACGCCTTCGCCGTCACCGTGTGATACGAGGTGAACGGCATCGACGCTGGAAAGTTTTGCCAGAGCATCGGTGATTTGTTCGATACCGTTGCGATCGCTCTCGAGCGTCACGACTACCCACTGTGCTCCGTCGGTGCCGCTTTCGCGCATATCGGCGAGCAACGTTTCGCTGTCGTCAACGGAGGCGTCGACAAAGACGACTTCGATCGGACGCGCGGGGTCGAGGAACTCTGCAGCGGAGGCTGCGTCAAAGACATCAGCCACGTCCCCTGAGTAGTCGGTTGGTTCGTCTTGTTGTGGCGGCGCCTCACCGACGGCTGCGAGCACGGCGGCTTCGATCGCGTCGATGTCGTTTTCCCAACCGTCAATGTCGCCCTGAAGAATGTCGGCCTGAAGGTCGGCGACGGTGTCGGCATCAGGATTCATCTCGAGCGTCGGATCGAGTCCTTCACCAGAAAGAAGCACGCGATCTTCGAGTCGGAAGAAATGGAAGTTTCGTTTGGTCATCAGTGTTACCTCATCGACCTAAACGGCATACCTTCACGTTCTCATGAGAGGGCAGGGGAGAAGCGTTGAATGGGTCGACTCTGACGGTTGTGGTATGCGATCCGATAATTCCGACGAGAACCGGTGCTCATGGTTTCAGCCCGATGTTTCGGAATCATCGTTGCAACCTGACCGAGTGTGCGTTCCGAATAAGAGACAGGAGTGCACTAGTTCCGCGCATCGGTGCAGAACGTATGTTCCGCAGGAACCGGCCCGAGCCGCGTTCCGCAGCATTACCGCTATTCATCTTCACGACCAAATCAACCGGACAGGGATGCTTCGCCCAAGGCACGCTCTTCGCGATTCTCGTCTGCTGCAATTCAAACGAATTGTGGTCAGCCGAATTGCGCGCATGCTGAGAGGCGGTTTCCGACGCCGGGGATTGACGGTTTTCACGTTGTTAACGGTCGTCGCGGCCGGATATTGGACAGCACCAGGGGCAGGTGCTGCTGATCCCGACGCGACGCCATCGACTTCGTTTTGGACCGGGAGTCTGGAGGACGCATGGTCTACCGTGTCAAATCCTCCGTCTGTGGCGGCGATGACGCCAACGGGGCAGCCAGATCCGTCGTTTGGAGAGTTTTGGGCCGCCGTTTCCCGGCAAAATCCCGCGTCAACGGTTACCGTCGAGCCGATTCTAACGCCTGAACCGGATGCGTCCGTCGATCGTGCCGACGTGTCGCCGGACATTGGCGAAGAACCTTGGTGGCGAAAACCCGTCAACGGGTATCTGCTGAACTCGCCGAACTACCTGCAGTTTGACGTCGCGACCGTGTTGACCGACACGTTGCAGTCGAGCCCTCGTATTTCCGCGATCAGCAATCGGACTTCGATCGCCTACGAGAAAATCATCCAACAGGACGCGGCGTTCGATCCATCGGTCTTGCTCGAAACCGGCATCGATCGTGTTAACGATCCTGTCGGCAGCACATTGACGACCGGTGGTCCACCGCGATTGATCCAAGATTCCTGGAACGCGAGCGCGGGCGTTCGCAAGTTGACGCGTCAAGGTACGGTGATCGACCTCAGCCAAGAGGCCGGAACGCTGACCAGCAACAGCATCTTCTTCGATCCGGCTCACCAAGGGAACTCGCGTTTGAACCTCAGCATTACGCAGCCTTTGATGGCGACGAGCGGACGCGTCTACAACACGCGTTTGGTCACCGCGGCGTCGATCGACAGTCGCATCGCGTGGCAACAGTTGCGGCTCGATCTCGAAAGCCATCTGGTGGAAACACTGACTGCGTTTTGGCGTTTGCATGAACGTCGAGCACACTACGTCCAACAGCTCTCGTTGATCGAACGAGGCGAGCGGATCGGCGCAATCGTTGCCGCACGTGGGGATTTCGATTCGGGACCGCTGCAGGAAATCAAGATCCGTCGTCGGTTGGCGTCCGACAACGACCGCAAGATCGAGTTGCGAGCCGAAGTGCAGCGTTTGCAGGTTCGCCTCAAGACGCTCGTGGGCAGCCCGATGTTGACATCGCTCGACGATTCGATCGAGTTGATTCCGATGGCTCAACCGGACTTTCCGGAAGAACCCATGAGCGTTCGCGACTGCATCGTTCGTGGGCTCGAACATCGCGGCGACATTCAGGCGGCAACGGAACAACTCGCCTCCGCCGGGCTCGAGGTGAACGTTACTCGCAATGAGTTGATGCCAAGGCTTGATGCGGTCTTCGAGGCCTACCTTTCTGGTTTGGCGTCCAATAACAACATCGGACAATCGTGGATCAACCAATATTCCGACGGCGGGCCGGGGATCACCGCAGCGTTGACGTACAACCTGCCGTGGGGACGTCGGGCGGCCAAGAGCCGACTACGCGAGGCTCGACTGCGCTACAAACAACGCGGCGACGAACTTCGAAACGCACTCTTGGCGGCACGCCGAGAAATTGAAACTTCCGTAATCCGTGTGCGCGCCGGTGCCGACCTGCGGCGAAGCAAAGCGGCGACGCTCGCGGCGGCGGTTCGTGAAGAAGACATCGCGACGCGGAGGTGGGAAATGCTCGCCGGTGACGGCGGTCCGACTGCGCTGATTCTCGAAGACCTCTTGGAAACGCAAAAGCGACGTACCGAAGCGGAACAGGCGTATGTGTCCGCTCAGGTCAACTACATCCTCGAATTGATCACGCTGCAACAAGCGATGGGAACGTTCCTCATCCGTGAAGGGATCGAGCCGACGCGTCCGAGTTGCAGCACTTCGGTTGAGATCCTGCAAACCTCGCCGATCAACGAACGTTTGTTGCCGCTCGAAAGATGGACGCAGCCGATGCCTGTCGACGGTGTGTCAGGCTCCGACGTGTTCGACTCCGGCAATCTCGAATTCGACGCCGGTCGGTCACTGATCGCCGAACCGCAAATGATTGAACTGGACGCATCGAAAACTCAAATGGAGGAACCGCACAGTGAGTTCCCAGAAAAGATGCCTGTCCCGTATTTGCGCCGCGTGCGTGCTGTCCTGGGCGATGATGTGTCATGCCGTGGTCGATGCGGCGAATCCGTCCGCGATGACTCACTCGAGCTATGAAGGATTCGCCGAAGCGATTCTCGACGTCGAGTTGAGTACGGATGAGTTCGGACAAC
>NZ_ANOH01000072.1 GCF_000346505.1 Aporhodopirellula sallentina SM41 | reverse complement strand
GGATAAAGAATTCATGAAGTCCGTGGTTTGAGGCGAGTCGGTTGCAACACGCTACTGACCAGGCCGTGATCGTTCTCTTTCGAGACGTCACAATCAACACTTCTTACACGTTGACACCTCAAACCACGGAGCTCTCTCATGGTGACATGCGCCATCGACCTTGGCAAGTTTAATAGCGTCTGCTGCTTCTTCGATCCAGCCACTCAAAAGCACCAGTTCGAGACGATCGCCACTAAGCGGTCGCACATCGAGAATCTGCTGAATACTCGCGGCGACATCGACTTGATCGTCATGGAGGCTTGCGGGCCGTCGGGCTGGATCAACGACATCTGCGAAGAAAAAGGCGTCAAAACGCTTGTCTGCAGCACCAACGAGGAAGCCTGGAACTGGAAAGCCACCAAGCGAAAAACAGATCGCGATGACGCACTGAAGCTCGCCGAAATGTCGCTGCTGAGGCGGCTCGTGCCGGTCCATGTCCCCAAGCCTCGGGTTCGCCAGCAACGAGCGTTCATCAAGTATCGCAAGAGTGTCGATCAGGACATCAATCGCCTGAAGAACTCGATACGAAGCATCTTCGCCAACCAGGGCATCGAGATCGATACCGGTGAACGAGCGTGGAACACCGGACGCGTCCACATCAACTCGTTTCGCAAGCCGATCGAAGAGTGTGGTCGCGATGAACTATGGCGAGGGCAACTCGATATGCAGCTCTCACGACTGGACGACTTAGTGGTCAAGCTCGAATCACTCGAAACAAAGCTCGATGAGTTCGCCGCCGAGCATCCTGATATCGTTCGCCTGATGACCATCCCCGGAGTTGGACGCAAGACTGCCGAAGCACTGGTCGCAGCCATCGATAATCCGCATCGCTTCAAGAATGCTCGCCATCTGTCCAGCTACCTCGGGCTGACTCCCAAGCAACATCAATCAGGCGAGATCGATCGCAACGGACGGATAAGCAAGCGTGGCAGCAAGCTGCTCCGGACGATGTTGTTGCAGTGTGCCTGGAGTAGCCTGCGTTACAACCGCTGGAGCAAGAAGACTTACGATCGAATCACTGGCGGCAGCAAGACTCGGCGCAAGAAAGCAGGCATCGCATTGGCTCGCAAGATCGGCGTGATCGCTTGGGCGATGATGCGAGACCAGACCAACTGGGACGCCAGCAAACTGCTCAGTGACGAAGAAACCAAACAGGACGACGGGAAGCTGAAGGTGAAGCGAAAACCACCCAAGCCGCCGGGGCCGGTTTACAGCGAAGAGTCTTCCCGTGCTGCGCACCGTCGCAAGCATCTGAGCACCAAACCAAAACGTCAAACCCGAACGGGCAACCGGCGTACTCAAACGTCTCAACTGAATTGACCCCAACCAAGGCTCGCCGTCTTGCGAGCCGGGCTTCTTGGGAGTGATCGCGAATTCCTGTCCGAGGCAACGATTCTGTCGCCAACCTCGAGATAATGAATGCGAGGCTCCCGAGAAGTCATTTCCAAACCAACGATCACTCCCTCACCAGCGTCCTTGCCGCAGCGAATTGATGGCGGCGGTGCCCAGCGACGAAGAAAGCGAACCGAGAAACACTCCAGCAGGACTCCCCTTTGGCCATGACTACTCACCAAGGTTGGCATCCGGACGTATCGCATGTTCGGAAGACGCCGCGATAAAGACTGTGGCTGGCCCAAACAAGAGTATCCAATTCAAACCGATTGGAACGCCTGTAAGAAATGATGAGACGACGCAGATCAAGTGAGTGATTCGTCACCCCAGCGTCGGCACCTCGAATAGTCGAATAGTTCCCAGCCGGACTTTCTCACCTCGCCGCAATCGTGCAAGAGTCACTACCGACCGCAACTCGCTCTCAAAACCACCCAAAGAAGTGCCTTCACAGCTCATGTAAAAATAATTCCCAAAAAGCGGCCAGTCGCCACTGGTCAAACCACGGACTTCATAGTCGATTGGAATCACCGGGCCGGGGCC
>NZ_ANOH01000071.1 GCF_000346505.1 Aporhodopirellula sallentina SM41 | reverse complement strand
ATTCTCGCGATCCGTAACGGAGCCATCGTTGAAGACAACACGGCTCTCGATCCTGACGCCGACGCCACGCAAGACGATGGTGGCGGCGGAGTTTTCAACAACGGCGGCGTCGTCACCTTCGTCGACGCCAACACCGTGATTCGTGGCAACACGGCAACCGACGGGGCGGGTAATGGCGGTGGAGTGATGAACCTCGGCGGCGAACTCACCATCGAATCCGCGACGCTCGCGGGTAACTCCGCCGCACGTGCCGGAGGCGGTATCGAAAACAACGGCGGCGTCTTGGTTCTCAAAGACGCTTCCTTCGGCGGCGTGGCTCCCGCTGATGGAAACACGGCAGGCATCAACGGCGGCGCCGTTCACGCGAGCGGGGAAACCACCAATCACATCGAAGGAAGCACGTTCCAAAACAACACCGCCGGCCAAGAAGGTGGCGGGCTGTGGAACAGTGCCGCCGGAACGATGACCATCATCGACACCGTGATCCAGCAGAACATCGCGAGCGGCCCATCCGCCGATCAAGGTGGCGGGGGCGTCTTCAACGCCGGAGGAATTCTCAACCTCAGCGGCGTTACCATCACTGAGAATTCCGCCGATGGAGACGCAGGCAGCGGCGGCGGCATCTTCAACGACGCCACGGGAT
>NZ_ANOH01000070.1 GCF_000346505.1 Aporhodopirellula sallentina SM41 | reverse complement strand
TGCAAAACGGTGGCACCAATCAAAAGGTGGGGGCGGCCAAGCCTCTTCCTGACAACGTGCTCGAGTTGAGTTGGTTGGTCGGGTTAACTCCGTTCATGGAGCAGCAAGCGTTGTGGGAACAAATCAGCAACCCTTACATCGCGCCCGGCGGCACCGTGGTCCATCCACCCATGGGCAGCGAACCTCGCTTTACAATTGCTAACCACGGCACGACCGATCCATATACACCCTGGTTGACTGAAGTGCCTGGCTTGCGATGCCCGAGTGATCCAGGACGCGGTTTACCCGCACAAGGGCGCACGAACTATGCCGCGAGTCTCGGCGATGCTACGGCGTTGCTGCTCAGTAATATCGATGACCGCGGCAATGAGTCCGGATCGGGGTGGCAGGTTGCGACGTATCGTCAACGCTCGCGTGTTTCGAATCGTGGGTTCTTCCGTTCACGTCACGTGATGAAGTTCCGCGACATCCTCGATGGTTTGGCCAACACGATATGTGCGGGCGAAATCGTGACGGACCTTGGGGACAATGACACGCGAACCCGTCTCGTGTCAGGGAGCACCAGTGTTGTGGTTTCGCGAAACGAAGGCGGTAACCAAGCATGCGACGGTGACATCGATCCACAACGTCCGCAATTTTGGAAGTCGGGTGCCAACTTCACTAGCATCGCTCTCGGTGGTGCCGCTGAAGCCGGACGCGGTTTTAAGTGGGCGATGGGGCGCGGTGTTTACGGATACCTGACCATCGTCACACCGCCAAACAGCAACCTCTGCGTCGATTCGAACGGGAGCGAGAACGAACTGTCAGATGGTCTTTATCCCGCAGGAAGTCGCCATCAAGGCGGTTGTCATATTCTGATGGGCGACGGGGCGGTCAAGTTCATTACCGATTCCATCGAGGCGGGCAACCAATCCAGCCGGCACGTCGGCGACGACCCGAACAACAACCTCGCGCCAGGTTCACGAAGTCCGTTCGGTCTTTGGGGAGCATTGGGCACGCGAGCGGGCAAAGAGGTCATTGAAGAAGAATTCTGATTCGGACGTGGTTCGCCTCTCTTTCGCCGGATGCACATGCGTCCGGCATTTTTGTTTTAAGTTTGATCTTCGTAAAGGAATTTGAACATGTTTCGTAGTATCGGATTGATGGTTTTGGTAGCCGGTTCGCTCGCGTTCGTGGGTTGCGATAATAGCGATCCTGGCGTGGTGACCAATAGCGATGAAATTGGGCAATACCTCAACGACAACCCCGACGCCAACAACACTAATTTGGATTTGGACGAGACGATTGCCGAAGTGCCGAGCGATGCAACGGACGCTCCTAACTAAAGGCCCCTTCAACTGATTTAGCGGATGTCGCCAGACTTTGGAGTTCCGAATTCTGGCGACCGGCATCTTCCGTGAACGGGCATGTCCTTGTCTGAGATACTCGAACCGTTTGAAGGTTCTTGTCAGGGGTGGAGCATCATCGCTGAATCGCCGCGGGCGACGAGTAAGCAGGCGAAACGAGTGGCGATCCGGAAGCGATTAAAATCTCGTTGCAGAAAGATCGAAACTCGGTCAACTGAATCTGACGCTTTGATGCGAAAGCTATGCCGCGCAACGGAGCCAATTGCGGTGCGGCGAAGCCCCATTGTTTTACTGCGAAGCCATTTGCTTTATCGTGAAGCCAATTGCGCCACGCGAATATCGAAAAACACCGAGTCACATGCGAACCCCACTTGCTAGCGTAGTCACGATTCTCTCATGGTTGGTCATTTCGCCTGGGGCGTCTGCCGCGCCGGTGCATCTCGTCGAAGAGCGTCCTGTCAGCATAGTGCAGACGGAATCGGGCGGGTACCTCGTTGATTTTGGTCGTGTCGCGTTTGGCAATGTTCGGCTGAATCCTCCGCGGGACGTAAGCGGAGAGGTTGTCATCCACTTTGGCGAGGCGTTTGCGGATGGACGCATCGATCGCCGGCCCCCTGGAACCGTCCGGTATCTGAAAACGATCGTTGCTGTTGATGGTGGTGCCCCGGTGATTGCGGCTCCCAAGGCCGACCGGCGTAATACTCAACAGAATCGTGGTGCCATTTTGACGCCATCGGAGTGGGGTGTTGTTGCACCGTTTCGTTGGCTCGAGATCGAGGGATGGGATGGAGAACTGCGTCCGGAGCACGTGACGCGGCAAGCGGCGTATGCGGCGACGTGGGATGACGATGCCGCTGCGTTTGAATCGTCTGACGAGATGCTCAATCAGATCTGGGAGTTGTGTCGCTACTCGATCAAAGCCACAACGTTTGCCGGTGTTTATGTCGACGGTGATCGCGAACGTATTCCGTACGAAGCCGATGCTTATTTGAATCAACTCAGTCACTACTATTGCGACCAAGATGTTCAGATGGCCCGAGATACGTTCGACCATCTCATGAAGCATGCCACGTGGCCGACCGAATGGGCGCCGCACATGGTGTTCATGTTGCACGCGGACTGGATGCGAACAGGCGACGCCGAGTGGTTAGCCGAACGGTACGAGTCCGTGAAGTCGAAGATGCTGCTCGATCGACGCGGTCCCGATGGATTGATCCATAGCAATGCCCAGCAGATCAAGCGAACGGACATTGTTGATTGGCCAGCAGGTGAGCGGGATCGTTTTGAGTTCAAAGAAATCAACACGGTCGTCAATGCGTTTCACCTGCGGGCGATTGCGTTGATGATTCAAATAGCTCGTAGTCTCGGTATCGATGATGACGTGGAGGAGTTCACTGCACACGGGAAACGGAGCTATGCGGAGTTTCAGCGACAACTCTTTGACGTTGAGTCGGGGCGTTATCGCGATGGTGTCGGGACGGAGCACCAGTCTGTTCACGCGAATTTGTTTCCCCTCGCTTTCAGGTTGGCGCCCGAATCCGATCGAGAGCAGATTGCCGATTGGCTGGGGAGTCGCGGGATGAGGTGTTCGGTTTATGCCGCTCAATATTTGATGGAAGCGATGTTTCAAAATGGCGCTGATGATTTAGCGGTTGCCATGATGACGGCTCCGAACCGACGGAGTTGGCGAAACATGGTGCGCGCCGGAACCACGATCACTTGGGAAGCATGGGATCAAAAATACAAACCGAACCAGGATTGGAATCACGCCTGGGGCGCCGCGCCCGCCAACCTGTTGCCGCGATTCATTCTTGGTGCCGAAGCTCTGTCGCCGGGATGGGAAGTTGCCCGCATTCGACCCTGCATGGGCGGATTGAAGTACGCCAAGGGCAAAGTGCCGACACCACGCGGACCGATTGAGATTGACTGGACCCTGGAAGGTGAGTTGTTGGAATTGTCCGTTGCGTTGCCTCCGGGGATGACCGCTCAGATCGAATTGCCCGCCTCCGAAGTGTCGCGAGTGGTTGAGTCGGAAGGTCAGGTGATCGACGCGACTCGTGTTGGTGATCGGTTGATCCTGGACGGAACGATGCAAGGTGACGCGACGTTCTCGGTGAAGTATCAGCCGAAGCAGCGTGAGCAGGTCGTAGTGACGGTGCCTCCCGCGAAGTTGATTGGGCACTGGAAGCTCGACGGCAACGCCAACGATTCGGTTGGTTCTCGAGATGGATTGGTAGGCGGGATGGTTCGTTTTGTTCCGGGGAAAGTCGGGCGAGCGGCAACATTCGAGTCCGAGCGAGGTTTCATCTCGACGAGTGAGAATCCGTTTCCCAAAACGGACTTTTCGATCGCGGCTTGGGTGCGATTGAAACGCCAATCCTCGGGCAAGTCCTATATCGCGGGAACTCAAAATTCGAATCGAGCGGGCGCGTTCTTCCGAGTCGAGCCTGACCGTTCGGTGTCGGCGACGTTGTTGCCAGGCGGTGGTGTTATCGCGGAGGTCGCGTCGATCCCCGGTACCATCACGCTCGGAGATTGGACGCACGTGGCCATGACTGTTGGTGACGCGGACGGATTGAAGCTATACGTTGACGGCGTCCTTGTAGGCGAGGATGTTTCGGCGACCTCCCATGCCACGATTAAGAATTTCACTATCGGGCGACGTCCCGATCGGGCTTTGTCGGTCAGCAACGGAGGCGATTGGTTAGGTGAAATCGACGACGTGGCGGTTTGGCTGGGCGTGCTAACAGACTCGCAATTGAAAAACACGATCGACAAAGGTGCCGCGCACTTCGACGAGGCCATCTCTGATAATTGACGCGGCATCGGACGACGAATCGGCGGGCATTTCCCCTGTCGTCTCATGGGAAGCTCTGTCCGTTATAGAAGCTTGATATTCAGCGGGCTGATTTCTTCCCGGCTCAGCGACTCGATCGGCAAACAGATGCTGCATATGGGGGTTAGCTTTCAAACCGTTAATCTTATAAGTTTGCGAGCCTGTTGAGTGTGGTTCATCGCAGGCAGATATCGCTAGATGCGGGACCCCATTTTGTATTTGATGCACATCTGTGGTGGTGATGAAATGTTAAGTGTCCTTGTGCCTAAGCTTGCTGTTTTCGCCTCCGAGTTGAGGCGTCTTGATTGCGAAAGAATGTTTTTGAGTCTTGGTGTCTTGTTTGCGTCCGTCGCTATTGCTGGAACGGCTCCAGCCGGGGAGTACGGTGACCTCACGGCCCAGGAACAAGCCGATCTGTCTCGTTTCTTGGGTTGGGTCTGGGCCGATGGCAAACCATTGAACACTGATCAAGTAACCGGAATTCGCTCGGAGGTACGCCATGCGAAATACCAAGCTGTCGTTGAACGGCTCTTGGCGGTTCCCGAGCTTGGTATGCAATTGGGGAACACGGATGGCGAACCTGATAAACGGAAGGTCAAAGCTCCTTGGAACTTTTGGAACAATTCGCTGCCAGGCGGAAATCCAGGAGATCCACAACTCCTGAGAGACGCGATTCGCAATCCTAATTTCTTAGCCGGAGTGATCGAGGGAGAGGGCGGTCGAAGCAAAAAGGGACAGCTCTACTACATGGACGACCATTTCCACGGACCGGCCCGTCAAGACAAGTTGTACGGTCTAGCTCACTTTGGACCCGAAAGAATTCTGCAGCTCTTCGAATTGCTTGGAGAAACCTACGGTTTCACTCGCACCAGCCTGCGAATTGGCGGAGAGAACCCATCTTCACCGATCTACACGTACGCCCAAATCGATGAAGCTCGCGCAGATCTGCATCGGCGATTCGCGGCCGCAAAAGCCCACAATGAAGCCGTGAATCAGGAAGGAAGGAGCGACTATCAAAAGTTGATCCCCACCCATCTCTTTGTCCATTCCGACGACTGGGACACGCTGCGAAGCTACGGGTTCTTCTTTGCGGGACGCATACCAGACTCACCAACCGGGACTCCGCATCGCAGCGTGGCGGATGGAACGTTTCCCGCCAGCGACCTGCCGTTGGCGACAGGTACCATGAGCTTCTTTGGACCAACGAGTAATTAGTCGACCAAGGAACGGATTATGAAAACCGCTTCATGGTTTTGAACGCGGCAA
>NZ_ANOH01000069.1 GCF_000346505.1 Aporhodopirellula sallentina SM41 | reverse complement strand
TAAACGAAGCGAACGATGCCTGAACTACGGAAAATTGTACCAAGGCCAGCGAGCGTTGCCAAAGGGCGAAGGTGTGCCGAAGGCCTAGTGTAAAAACCATGTTGTCCGCCCGATGAAGCGTGGTTAGCCCCAACCAAAGTCAAACGCGCCGCAATACGTAAGCTTGGATGTGGATTTCAGGATAGAGTTGCTATCGTGCAAGGCATCGGGAAAGATGAGCACGGCGAAATTCGCATCGCCAGCCTTGGCGCGCACCACGTCCATGTCTGCAGGATTAACAAGATAGCCAGCGACATATCGCGGCCAACCTGAGATTGTTTCGATGAAGTCAGAGTCTAGGCCGATGCCAAGTTCGTCGCGTAAACTCCAAACCGGGTTGCGATCCTCCCATGCAGCGTATTCCTCGTCGCTAACGCTGTCGTCCGGTTCAGGCTCCCATTGGGCTTCGCTGTGGAGACACGCCTCGTCACGGGACGCGAACGTTCCAGTGAAGACGTGAAGCTGGCCATTGGTCTTTCGTGCCATCGGAGAAAGCTCGGTGCGGACAACGGAAGGTTTTTACGACACCGCCCTGAACGAAGCGAACGATGTCTG
>NZ_ANOH01000068.1 GCF_000346505.1 Aporhodopirellula sallentina SM41 | reverse complement strand
TGGAAGAAAAGGAACGTCAACCATCGGCGCCCGAGAACACCGACTCCGACAACGCGGTCACGGAACTAGCCGCAGACGAAAACGCGGACTCGACGGCGGAACCGAACCAGCCAAAAGGTGACACGCAATCGATTGACAGCGTTCCCGCCGCTCCCGCGATCGAGTGGAGTTCGGAAATGCTGGCCCTACGCAAAGCAATCCGGGCGACTCGCGATCTGTACAACCAACCGCTCAGCACCCAAGTCATGCCGCCCTCGGCCGTGATGCAGGCGTGCGTGGCATTCGGCAGCGATGCGGAACTGCTTATCAACGCCCGCACACGTCAAAAGGTCAACGCCGTCGGAGCCCTTTGCTGGAACTATCCCTGTGCCGGCAAACGATTGCTGGTGGCGACACAGCAAAACGTTATCCCTCGCATCGGCCACGGCCTGCAATCCAAACGCGGCGAACTGCTCGCGACGTTCGCGATGGCAGCGATCAGTGTCGAGAACGAAATTCGGATCGGCGAATCGTCAGGAACGATCGGTGACCTGGTCCGTTGGGAACAATCCAACGTCCGCTCCGGTGTGGACCTTTCACGCGTCCTCTTTGCACTGAGCACTTACCTCAGCCCCGATGTCACGTGGACTAACAGCAAGGGCGAAACCTGGTCGCTCGACCGCATCGCCGAAGAAGAGCTCAACCGCAGAGTGTCGGTCACCAAAGCCGACGCGATCGATCGGCTGATCGGCCTGACCCGGTACGTTGTTTGTGCACGCCGACATGACCTGCCTCGCACCGGCCGACACCTGCAAGTCGAACGCTACGTCGCGAGGTTCCACGACCACGCGATACAGCTCCAAGGACGTGATGGCAAATGGGGGCCGCTGTACTTCGGCTATTCCGCCTCGACTGACCCGAACGCTCTTTCGCGTCAGATTGTCGGCTCGACCGATCAGGAATCGTTGTTCAGCACAGGCAACATTCTGCTCTGGCTTACCATGTCGTTGACACCGGAACAGTTGCAAACACCCGAGATCGTTCGCGCCGCCATCGCCGTCAACAATGGCTTGGCCAGCAACCGCAAACGGAACAAACTCAGCACGTTCAGCCCCCACGAACTCGACATGTCGATGCGCTGCGTTCGGGCGATCTCCGAATACAACCGACGTGTTTTCGAAGCGGCAGAACATAGTGCAGAACATAGTAAGGTCGCGGCGAAAGAAACGAACGAAATGAAATAGACGCGCATGCGGCCCCAACGTGTGCCGTCGTCTCACTACGAAAGTTCAACGCGTCCTGCGAATTCGTAGACGCGGCTCTCATGGTTGCTGCCACGCTCGTCGTTGGCACTATTGGCCGCTCGGATCTGCAACCGTCCCGACGCCAACCACAATCGGTATCGCGTAGCGCAGCACCTCGCCGTCGTAGTATGCCGCGACGCCGCATTGGTTTCTTTCCACATCGTCTCGCAGGATGGCGCGAATTCGGTCCGCCCCGCCTTTGACAGGCACCGATGCGGCCAACTGTTCTTCCACCGCGAGGTCGACTTTGTATTCTGCAAAACGCAGACTCTGCAGGCCCGACGAAACCAACGCGTCTGCAAACTCACCCCGTGAAAGGGCGTGAACATGAGACGGGTCGCGGTACCGTTCGAGTTCGTCGTAGTGTTCCACATGTTCCTGCGGGAGTGAAACGTCGGCGACCAACACGCGTCCTCCCGGTTTGCAGACACGCACCATCTCACGCAGCACCGCGTCGGGATTTTGGAAGTGATGCATCGAATAACGCGTCACCACCAAGTCAAACGAAGCCTCATCGAACGGCAACCGATCCGCGTAGCCTTCGATCCACTCGGCGTTTTCGATCCCGCGAGTGGTTTGCAAATCGCGAGCTTGCCGGAGCATTTCCGGTGTCAGATCAATGCCAGTGACGTGTCGCACTTTGCTCGCGAAGTGACACGCCACCAACCCAGGACCGCACGCGACATCGAGCATCTCCATGCTCACGTTGGGTGACGCCATTTCGACGAGCACATCCATCGACGTCGAATGCCCCGGCAGCCGAGCGAACGGCAACGCTTGCCGAGTAAACTGCTCGATCGTTAACGAGTCGTGTTGTCTAGAATCCATTTCAATGCGATATCCGGTAGAGGGGAGAGATGCGTCAAATCCAACGTCCTAATTCAGACGTAACGAAGCAGACACACCCCCGCTGCCGTGGGTTCACATGCGAAGGCAATTGGCATCCAGGTCAAGTGAAACCGCAACACGATGGGAGTCACCTTTCCAAATTGGGGGCAGACAACTCAACCAGCCAACCAACCTCTACCAGCCAACCGATGGACTCTCGAACCGGTCTTCCGTGTCCGTCATAGAAAGACAGTCGCTGCGTGACACGTAGCTCGGTCTTTCCAAGACCGAGACGAAACCAATTCGAACAAGCTCGCCCTACGAAGAACCACGTCACTAGAACCACGTCATCCGACACCGTGTGTCCGCTCGACGCGAACACAGTGATCGCATGCGTGACCCTTTTCGTGAAATCGCTCACTTCACCGACGCAGTCCCTCGCTCTTTCAACCACACACCCGAGGGCCAAAGACGAATCAACTGCGGATTGAGGTCACCGGCAAAATTCAAAATCAAAGCTCCGGACCTCGCGACGCCGTGGCTTGGACGCGGCCGCGCTTAATTTGCGAGCCCTCGTTCACGACACCCCAATCACGACATGAGGGCGGCCGATTTCCCCTCGCTGGCCAAAACAAACGCCAAAAACGCTCAAAAACCGCACTAGGCAGTTAATCACCGCAATTCACGGCCTAGCTGCCGAGATGTCAACATAAAAAAGCAAAATCCGCCACTTTGCCAATTGTTAACACTTGACATAAACGCGAGTGGGGAGATACTTACCTGTACCGCCGCACTTACGGCGATCATCCGAAACAGAAAGATCACTTCCATACGATCATCTGACCCACACCCCTTTTCTTTAATTTGCAGGTATTTTGAGATGAAACGTTCGATCCGCTCGGGCTTCACACTCGTCGAACTGCTCGTGGTCATCGCCATCATTGGCGTCTTGGTAGGATTGCTCCTGCCCGCCGTCCAGGCAGCACGAGAAGCCGCACGCCGTATGAGCTGCAGCAACAACTTCAAACAACTCGGTTTGGCCATCCACAACTATCACAGCGCCTACAACCAACTGCCACAACAAGCGACCGGTACCAATGACCGGGCTGCTTTCGGCAACGGTGGCGATTGGTGGAGCCAGTCCCAAGACGCCACCATGGGCAAGCTCTCCGCACTCGGCGGATTGCTCCCGTTCATGGAACAACAGGCCATCTGGGAACAACTCGCGAACCCCAGCATGCAGAATGCTGACGGAACGACCCGCCCAACCGGCGATCCTTGGCCAGCAATGGGCCCGAGCCCAAACTACTGGGTCAACAATGGCGGATACGTGCCATGGGTCACCCAAATCCCAACCCTTCGCTGCCCAAGCGATCCAGGTGAAGGTCTTCCTGCAGCCGGCCGTACTAACTACGCAGTCTGCATGGGCGACTCTGGAAACCTGATGTATCGCGGTTATCGTCCTCTCGCCAACGGTCGTCACCTGGACAAACTGACCAGCGCCGAAGCAGAGAGCATTCGCGGTGCAGCTCGCGGTGTCTTCATCAACTGGTACACCACTCGCTTCCGTGACATCCTCGATGGCCTCTCGAACACCATCGCCATGGGTGAAATCGCAACCGACCTTGGTGACAAGGACAAACGAACGATCTCGCAAACGTCGACCAAGTTCTGGGGCGGTGAGCAAATCGCCAACCCATCGGTTTGTTCGGACACCGCTGGCCTGATCGACACCGAGCGTCCACAGTTCTGGGCATCAGGAACGACAGTTTCCGACTCGACCAACGGTCGTGGTTATCGCTGGTTCGATCAACTGACTCCTTACACTGTCATGAACACGATCTTGCCACCTAACCGTGAACTCTGCGGCTTCTCGCACGACTTCTGGTTGACGGTTGCTCCACCATCGAGCCGTCACCAAGGTGGTGTTCACGTGCTGATGTCAGACGGTGCGGTCAAGTTCATCACTGACTCGATCGAAGCCGGCAACTCGCGTGGCCGAGCTCCCGATGCAGGCTACAACCCAGGAGCCAAGAGCACCTACGGTTTGTGGGGTGCACTCGGAAGTCGTGCAGCGAAAGAAACGATCGAAGAACAGTTCTAGTCAACAATCACCACCGCGGGTCAGCCGAACCAAACCTCGGCTGACCCGTCGTGATTGTCAACGCAATTCGAAGTGCCAGGTTGTCGCTCTCACGAAGAAAGGCATCCTGGCTTTTTTTCAAATGTGTCCAGGGATCCGCTGAGGCAGCCACCTCGGCACTCATCCCCATTTCGATGTCAATCTATTAACACCCCAAGTCCGATGAAATTAATCAAGTTGTTCCTGTTAATGTCGTGCCTGTGCCTCGCCGTCGGATGCGGTGACCCACAACCACAAAACATGCTCGAAGGCGCCGAAGAATCCGAACTGGAAGACATCCGCCAACGACTCGAAAAACAACAGCAAGAACGTGCATCCCAAACGGATCGCCCCGAAGGCCAGTAGTAGTCTGCAGGCCAGTTGGGTTCTGCAGTGCAGTTAGGGTTTGCAGTTCAATAACGATCTGCAAGTCGCTTCGCGTTCGCCGATTTCCCCACACGGCGTTCAGCGGAGCGATAACCATTTGCCTCGCAGAGCCATCCCGGTTTATCCGCCCTTGAGTTGAGTTCCCCACCTCAACCTCTTCTGCGTCCCCTGAGATGCACGCGTCCTTTGAAACCTCCGCGGCTCTTGAAATAAACGCCACCGTTTTTCCGGTGGCGTTTTTTCGTTTCGATCCCCAGAACGCTCCCGTTGAAAGGCTCCGACGCGCTGCGGGACTCTGTTTGTGGCGATGATTCGTCGGTGTTCCCTGGGGTAGGACTCACACAGAAGTTTCCTGCAACCCGCACTTGGCGTTAACACGATGGTCATACGCGCCTGCTAAAGTTCGCCGGAAGTCGAATATCAGACGCCGGACTGCCTGTCAGCACGCGAGTTTCGCGCGCTCGCGGTGAGGATCACTCGTGAAAGGGCGGTCGGTTCCCCAACTTTCCTCTCAAGGAAGTGAACATGCAACGGCCTGCCCCAACGCCGGTTCGGACCTTGTTGGTGAGCGATGTGCACCTGGGGTGCAAACACTCGCGAGCCGAAGAATTCCTCGTTTTTCTTCGACGCTTTCACCCCGAATCCATCTACCTGGTTGGCGACTTCATCGACGGTTGGCGAATCAATGCCGGTTGGCACTGGTCACAAACGTGCGACGACATCATCACGCACCTGATGACGTTGGCAAACGGTGGCACGCGGATTCACTATGTATCCGGAAACCATGACTCCTTTTTGAGAAACCAAGCATTCCAATCGGGATGCCTCGCCTCGTTCCCACAACTCGAGATCGGAAACGAGTTCTTCTTCGAAACACTCGGCGGCTGGCGATTCCTGGTCACCCATGGCGACCAATTTGACTGCGTCGAAGAAAACGCACAGTGGCTTTCAAAAGGAACAACCACACTTTACGACGCGTGCCTCGGCTTGAATCGTCTTTGGCACAAGGCACTTCTTCCCAAAGACGACAACCCGTACGGTGGTTGCTCGGTGCTCAAGGACAGAATCAAACGATGGATTCGGTTTGTCAGCGGTTTCGAGAACAAACTCCTCGAACACGCCAGACGCAACGCATGTGATGGCGCGATCTGCGGCCACATCCACACCCCCGATATCGTTTCCGGTGATCAGATGTGGTATCTCAACACCGGCGATTGGGTCGAAAATTGCACCGGACTCATCGAACGTTACAACGGCCAAATTCAGTTGGTACAGCGGTACAACGAAGACATGTTTCTGCAGTTGCCGGCCAAAGAAGAGGCTTCGCAAACCGCAGAAGCAACAGACCACATCAAAACACACGGACTCGAAGCGTCCCTCGAACAGCCCAACCAACCTGTCGTCGCATCGGATTCAGCTCACGAATACGCCGCGTGACGCCGAGCCATCATCCGTCCCTTCGCGTCTCTCTTTCAAACTTCGCTTGCTCGTAGGCGATGCTTCCGACCGGCATTATCTACTGTCGTCCGCGGCAATCCGCAAACGATCGCGACTTGCTTTCGCGCAGTCTTTCTCTCTCGATGATCTCTCTCGATCAACTCACACGCTTGCTCGAATCGCAACCACGCCGTTCGGTCAGCGATCAACTGTCGACGCTTCGCCTGCAATTGCGATCGACATGATTTGAAAAATGTCGCCTACGCTCCACCTTCGTCGGCGATGGAACGCGACTTGCGATCTCCAACGTGGTGAACTGTTTTTCAATCACACGTATGGAGTCCCTCATGTCGAACCGAATGAAATTTAGCGATGCCGCGACCGTTGGCCCCCAGCCGAGAGAAGCGGAATTGAAATCACTGGCCGCCGACAACTACCAGGCTGTGATCAATTTGCGAACCGAAGGGGAAGACGACCAACCAATGTCGCCCGCGGAAGAGGCCGACGTGGTTCGTGCACACGGAATGGAATACCTACACCACCCGGTTTCCATGGATGCAATCGACGAGTCTTTGGTCGACGCCTTTCGCCGGCAATACGTTGCCCTCCCTAAACCGGTGTTTGTTCACTGCAAGAGCGGTAAGCGAGCCGGCGCCATGATGATGATGCACACCGCCGCCGAGAACGGCATGTCCGGGGAGGAGGCACTCGAAAAAGCCAAAGAGATGGGTTTCGAATGTGACCAACCCGAACTCGAAAAGTTCGTCAAGCAGTACGTCAACAACCGTTCGCAGGCGAAGACCACGTAGCGTCCAACCGACAACGCGGCTTCACTCGAGTGTGTGGACGATACCACTTTGAAATCATCCTTGAGGTGCCGATCATTCGTCCGCGTTTGCCAAACAGGTTTCCAAGCAAAGGAGTACCCCACCATGACGATGATTTTTGAGACGATTCAGACCGAAGGCATCGCGCAGATGTCTTATTTCATCGGTGATGACTCGGCCGGCTGTGCGGCGGTGATCGATCCACGCCCGAATGTCGACGTGTATCTCGAGTTGAGCCGCCGACACGATGTCGCGATCACACATATTTTCGAAACACACATCCATGCGGACTTCCTCAGCGGAGCACGCGCTCTCGCGAGACGAACCGGCAACGCGAAGATATGCGTCAGTGGCGAAGGCGAGGCGACCTACGGTTTTGATGCTCACCGAATCTGCGATGGCGAACGCTTCGCATTCGGCGAGGTCACTTTGACGGCTCGACATACGCCCGGTCATACCCCCGAGCATCTTTCGTATGAGCTTTCGAACTCCGAAGGCGATCAAGTCCCTTGGGGAGTCCTCTCGGGTGATTCCCTTTTCGTTGGCTCCGCCGGGAGACCTGATCTGCTCGGCGAAGACGAAACCGAAGAACTGACCCGGGCTCTTTTCGACACGCTCCAATACTACTACGCCAAACTTAATACAGGCGTCATTATCTTCCCATGCCATGGTGCAGGATCGGGTTGTGGCGCCGACATCGGTGATCGCCCTACGACCACCATCGGCTATGAACGAAAGCACAACCCGTTCCTCCAAATTGATGACTTGGAAGAATTCAAATCCTACGTCAATGACGGCGCCCCACCGGTACCGCAGCACTACCCAATTCTGAAGAAGCAGAACGGGGACGGACCGGTCGCGTTTCCCAACGTTCCTGTCGTCCCGGGTATTCCGCCTCAACAATTTCACGAGTTGTCTCGCGAAAATGCTTCTGGCACCGGACAAGTCCAAATCGTGGACACGCGTCAGATGCTGGGCTTTGGCGGAGGGCATGTCCCTAGTGCGATCAACATCGGCGATCGCCCCGAAATGTCTGTTTGGGCGGGTGACATGCTCGATCACGACCGACCGGTCGCCTTGATCGTTGAAGACGCCACCAAACTCGACTGGATCGTTTGGCACTTCGCCTACGTCGGCCTTACTGATTTCGCCGGCTACCTCGTCGGCGGCATGAAGGCATGGCAGAACGCTGGCTTGCCGTTGGAGACTGTTTCGCAACTCTCTGTACACGACCTCAACGCCAATCTCGATCGATATCAGATACTCGACGTACGCTCACCGGACGAATACGAATCGGGGCACTTCCCGAACGCACGTCACTGTTACGTCAGCGATATGCGAAAAGGCGAACACCACAAAGTAGGCTTGAGCAAGACAGATCCGATCGCGGTTTACTGCGGCAGTGGATACCGAGCAAGTATCGCCGCTAGCATTTTGAAACGGGACGGCTTCCAAGACGTTTCTAACATCCCCGGCAGCATGCAAGCATGGAAAAACGCAGGTTACCGAGCGGCATGAATCGGGGTTCAACGTTCCTCGACCTATCCTCCGATCGGCGTTCGCCGCGGCTACACGATACAAGCGGCTAAACGCCCACGGGCGAATCCGGTTACCGAGGTTGTTGGATAAGTTCTCAACGATGCGTTTACACGTTCGCTTATCTGCATCTCTTTTTTTGACGCGTGACGAACCAACGCGCTAGCAGTAGACCCTATAACTACGGTTACGCCGCGACTCATCTGCGAGGCGTCGTTTGGTACCTGAAATCATGCCTGAGCGACTTGTCACTCGAAACCGATGTGGTGTGCAACCACGGTCAGCATGACGTTTGCGGGTATCGGTCCCCAATCGATCAACTCGTCAGGCCTCCATTCGCTCATGAACCGTTTGCAAACAGTTTTGCTCGTCAGTGTCGCTGGGATCGTTTCGAGTCTTTTCGGTAGCGACGGCATCGTACACGGGCAATCCCAATCGATTGTTACCGGAACTGTCACAAACTCTTCCGGCGACCCCATCGCTGGCGTGAGTGTGAACACGACCATCCCCGTGCCTGATTCCCCACGTGGGCATTATCGCAACGTCGAACCGGTGCAGACGGATGCGCACGGTAGGTTTGATTTGAAGGCGATCGACTTCCCAACGCGTCTGATTCTCGGATTCACCAAACTAGGTTTCGTCGATCAATGGGCAACATCCACATCCGATGAACCGTTGAACGTTGCGATGCATCGCAGGCGAACCATCAGTGGAACGGTCAAGGATTACAAGGGCAACGTTGTTTCGAACGCGCGAGTGAACGTCGTTTCCCTCGACGACATTCGTTTCCCCGTCTTGCGTTATACCACCGATGAATCCGGCGTATTCCAAATCGATCAACTTCCGGCACCCCCGTTTCGCCTCGTAGCTACCGCTGAATCGAGCAGCCCTCAGACAGTGGACGTTGATTCCCAAACGCCGCAAAACCAGTATGAGCTACGACTGTTGCCTGGACGCAGAGCGACCTTCATCGTCAAAGATACCAAAGGAAATCCAGTGGCGGACGCATCGGTCGGCTCCGTAAAATGGCGTGGCCATGCAGGATTTGAGATTCAAGACCGCACCGACTCTCAGGGCCGTTGCACTTTCCGTTCGGTCCCATCAGACGAGGTGCAATACATCGTCTCGCATCCTGACTATCGCGACACCACGATTCCCTTCGCCGCCGCAAAAGACGCTTGCGAAGTCATCCTCACGCCGTTGGAGGTCGGGCAGTTTTCGGGTGCTGTATTGCCAGGCGTTGATCATCACCCTTCCCTTGGGAGGGTAAAAAAAAGCGGCACGGCCTCGTTATCGGAGGAGGACCGTTTCGAAGGCATCGATCCCGGGACCGGAAGCCGCGGTTATCAATCAATGCATCTGTGCACCGCCGATGGAAACGTGATCCGACCGTTTCTCCAAGATCGAGAACTCGCTCTGCGCTATTGCCGCCATGGATCACCAAACATCTCAGCGGACGGTTCGACGGTTGCCTTCGATGCACGCGAGGACGCCCCCGGCTACGACTGGCAGGACGGACACGTGATTGTCGCCGATTCGGACGGTGGCAATGCCCGAGTTCTTTCCGACGGAATGATCCCCAGCCTCTCACCCGACGGCAGTCACATCGCGTTCAGCCGCGTGTCGAAGCACGGTTCGAAAGATGGTGCGAGAGGGCAATCGATCTGGACAATGAAGTGCGATGGAACCAACCTAAAAATGGTCGCCGACACGGGAGCCTGGGGTGTGCACTGGACCGCGGACGGACGGTCACTGGTGTTCATCGGAGGAGTCGACTCGGACGGCAGCTATCACCGTTGGGATCATCTCCGACTCTATGATCTCGAAACCGAAAAAACCCAATCCGTGTGGTCTTCTACGGAATCTCCGTTCAGCTCCGTCGGCTTTCATTTCAACACGAGTCATCGCGGTCGGTTGGTGGTCCTCACCGGTCGATTGCGAGAAGGCGGCGAGGCATTCGGCGTACTCGATCTGGATCGCGGGCTCGAATCTCTTCGACTGGTTCAGCCCTCGCGTTCCGGCGCGATTCCGGTGATGCAGCGAACGATGGAATTTCACGTCAGCAACCGTTTCTTGATCGTGACCAGCGGCGAAGGTGGGACGCGTCACCCGGAGCTTTGGTCGATCGACGGACAACAGGTTCGACAGAAGTTTCCAGGCCTCCCCGTCGACCGCGAAGTCAAAGACGCGATCTACACGCTCGATGGACAACACCTGATCGCGGTGATCAATAGCGTCGGAAATTGATACCGGATTCGAACGTTCCGTTTGTATTGACCTCCCGATGTGCGTTTCGACTCGTGAAGTTTTGCTGAGCCGCGGATGCCCCACTACGATGCGGCCTGACTGCTCGTCCGCGCGTTTTTTTGCCGGTCCGCAGACCATTCGTTCCATCGATTGGATATGCTGGGTAGCGATCGATAGATTCCCTCCAAACGCTCCCACCTCCAATAGTTACGAGAATCCGATGCCCGTAGCCCCCGCCAAACGCACGACCGGATCAGGCAGGAACCGTCCCCCTCTTGCACTGCAACGAATCGCTCGTTGTGTCGTGCCGATGGGCCTCATTGCCGCCGTGCTTTTGGAACCGGCGCAATTCGTCGAGGCCGCGTCCGAACCATCTCGGGAAGACCGCCCTAACGTGATTGTTATCCTGACCGATGACATGGGGTATGCGGATTTGGGAGCCACCGGCAGCGATCAGATCCTCACGCCAAACATCGATCGTTTGATGAGCGATGGTGTGAACTTCACCAATGCGTATGTGACCGCATCGGTGTGCTGCCCGTCACGTGCGGGGTTGCTGACCGGGCGATATCAACAGCGTTTCGGCCATGAGTTCAATAACTTCTCGATTCCCGCCGAAGGCTTCACCAGCGACGACATGGGGTTGAGCGTTGACGAAAGGACGATCGGCAACGCCTTTCAAGATGCCGGATACACGACCATGTGCGTCGGCAAATGGCACATGGGCGGCGGCGAGAAATTCGATCCGTCGCGGCGCGGTTTCGATGAAGTGTTCGCGATCGAGGCCGGTCACCGAAGTTATTGGCCCTATACGGGGAAGGCGAAAAGGTCCAATCGGATTCAAATCAGCGCGACGGAGTTTTTGCCTGAGGACCGCGTGACTTACCTCACGGATGACTTGACCAACGCCGCGGTTGATTTCATCGATCGCCATCGCGAAGACCCGTTTTTTATGTACCTGGCCTACAACGCGCCGCATGGCCCGATGCACGGGAAGGAAGCCGACAAGGAGTTCTATGATTCGATCACCGATCCGAAGCGGCAAACGTATGCGGCCATGATGAAGGCACTCGACGAGGGCATCGGTGAAGTGCGTCGGTCCTTGATCGACAACAAAATCGACAAACGTACTTTGATCATCTTCACCAATGACAACGGAGGGGCGACGAGCAACGGTTCCGACAACGGACCTTACCGAGGAATGAAGGGATCCAAATGGGAAGGCGGGGTGCGGGTGCCGTTCAGCCTCACGTGGCCCGGACGACTGCCCGATGGAGCCGACTACGATTCGCCTGTCAGCACGCTCGACATCCTTCCGACGAGCCTCGCCGCAGCCGAGATTTCCTACCGCGGTTTGCCGCTCGACGGAGTCAATCTGCTTCCGTATCTCGAGAACGGCGAAACCGGTCTTCCTCACGACATGCTGTTTTGGCGACGAGGGGTCGCGGCGGCAGTTCGCGCGGGACAATGGAAACTGATTCGAGTGGAGGGCAACCCGGATTTGCTGTTTAACCTCGAGGCCGATCCGAGCGAGCGGTCGAACGTTGCTCCAAAGCACCCTGAAAAAGTGGCGATGTTGAAGGAGCGTTTGGCCCAGTGGGAGAGCGAGCTGGCGCCGCCCAAATGGACCGAAGGCGAGAAATGGAGTCGGAACCAAGTTCTCAAGCACCAAATGCGGGTCCAGACCCGGCGACAGGAGCGACAGTATCCATAGCCTGCGACGCATTGACCGGTGTCCGTCGATGGAGACGACCGTGGAAACCCACGCATTGTGCAAGTTTGCGAATCCGAGCTGGTTGCGCCGCCGATTTGCACGCGGTTGAACGGTCTGCTGCGGCGAGCCTGAAGAGTATTGAGTGCCCGAAATTACCCGCGACAACGTGACTTTGAACTGATCAACGTGACGTTTCCAAAGGGCATCGGGAAGGAATGCCGCTCAATACTGCGTTTCTTGGTCGCGAAATTGCCTTCGATGGCGGAAAGCGTTTGCCACCAACCGCGTTTGTCGATTACTCTATGGGTTCCTGCCGCGGGGATCCCCTCCCCGCAATATTCCCGCCTTTGCGTGTCAGAAACTCCGTTTTCGCACGTTCCCATTGCACGACCGTTTGCGCCCCTTTTTCGTCTTCGATATCGAGCGAACCGGCGAACCAATCGTGCAAAAAACAACTTGATTCCCATGTCGAAAATCCATGAGTCTCGGTTTCCAATCTTGGGCGTTTTTGGGCTCATTTGCAAACCATCGATAGGCCACAATCAGGTGACCGGTCAGCTCGGTCGGGTACCGGTTGCCCGGGGTGGTGTTCTCGGTGTTGTTATCACCGGGGTGTTTGCCTGCGGAATCGTAGCCTGCGGAATCGCCACAGCCGACGAGACCGCGGATGCTCCGGCGGCCGCAGCCATCGCCGAAACCGCGATCGCGGAAAAGTCTCAAGCCGAGGAACCGCACGTCGAGTCCGATGTTGTTGCCGCAGAAGAGTCGCCCGGCGACGATCAGCAGCACGATGAAGCGTCCGCGGTCGCAGCGTCCGCGCCCGCAGCATCCGCACCGGTCGGGCTGCGTTTTTCATTCAACGCGGCGCCGTGGCGGGATGTGATCGAATGGGTTGCCGAGGAAGCTGATTTGGCACTGCAGTTTGGTGAACTTCCCACGGGCAGTTTTACTTACAACGATGCCGGGACCTTCACGCCGGAAGAAGCGATCAACCGCGTGAATCTGTTTCTGATCCCGGAAGGTTTCGCGATGGTGCGATCGGGTAACCTTCTCGCGGTGATCAACTTGACCGATCCACGCAGTTTGTCACAACTCGACGCGATCGCGGAAATGGTCAGCCCCGAACAGCTCGACGCGCTTAACGGTCAAGAAGTCGTCAAATGCCTGTTTCGGCTCGAGGATCTCGCTGCCGAGGACGCGGTCAAGGAACTCGCGTCGTTGCAGTTGATGACGCCGCCGTCGGTGCTCGAAGTGACCAACCAATTGATGATCATCGACACGGTGGCGAAACTGCGCGGGGTGCGTGCGATCCTCGAGTCGTTTGAGCCTTCCGCTCTGAAGAACGGTACGATGGTCAAAAGTTTTCGTCTAAAGCATGTTGACGCGGAAGACGTTTTGGAGGTGGCACGCCCGCACCTCGGACTCGCCACGGGCGAGATGATCGGGATCGACGTGAGCCTCTCTGCCGACGTGCTCGGCAAGCATCTTTTCGTTACCGGGGTGGAAGACAAAATCAAAGTTATCGAAGGATTGGTTGCCGCGATTGATCAACCCGATCCGGAAGCGGAAGCGGCCCAGCGTGACGCGGTCCTGAAGTCGCACCGCGTCGAAGGTGGCAACGTGCGGATGGTTTACGACGTGTTGCAAACTCTGCTCGCTGGCAAACCGGTTCGCCTGAGTGTTGACGAAACGGCAGACAGCATCGTTGCGTTGGCCGACGCTGAAACTCAACGTGAAATCGAAATGACGGTCGAACAAATGCAGGCGTCCGATGCCGATTTCGAAGTCATCCAACTGAAATCGATCGACGCCTACTACGCGATCAGCCTGCTCGAACAAATGCTCGACCTTCCTACCGCTTCGTACGACGATGACGACGATGAGGAAGGCGAACGTCTGCCGAAGATTGATGCCGACGCGGGGAATCAACGCCTTTATGTTCGCGCCAAACGGCCGCAGCTCGATCAGATCAAAGCGATCATCGAGGACCTCGAAGCGAGCGAAACGACATCGGCCGGGAAAGACGTCCGTGTGTTGCCGATGCCGAGCGAGCGATCGGAGCGCATCCTGCAAACCGCGATTCAGTTTTGGCGCGGCGAGAACCCGATCTCTCGCGTGAATTCCGACGCGTGGGAGTCCGCACCGATGGAACGGGTCCCCGCACAGGAATCGTTCGGGAGCCCATCGTCCCAGCCCGAGACGACACAGCCGGTCGATCGTCCGACGCCGCGTCGAGATGAGCACTCGTTCACGCACGACGAGCCCGACTTCCCGACCAAATTGGTCGGACGGCTTGATCGCCGTCTGGTCACCGAGGATTCACCAATCCGTTACCAAGTCACGCCGCGGGGCGTGTTGCTGCAGTCCCATGACATCAAAGCCCTCGACCGATTCGAAGAGTTGGTGCGAGTGATCTCGGGACCCTCCGATACGGCCACGTCGAAACCGGTCGTCTTTTACATGCAGTACACCAAGGCCGACGATGCTCTGCGGATGCTCGCCAAACTGATCGACGGTGGTGAATCGGCGAGGGAAGCCGACTCGGGAACGCTCGTCAACGGATACCTTTCTGCACAATCGTCGTTCTTGTCCGGTGCTTACCTCTCGACGTCCGAAGGCACGCTGACTCTGACCAGCGGATCGATGACGGTCGTGGCCGACACGCGGCTGAACCGCTTGATCACGCAAGGGTCAACCGATGACATCGAACGGATGGAATACTACCTCGGCATCATCGACAAACCGGAAGGGATCACGGACGTTCTCACCAACGGACGTCCGCGCGTGATCGAGCTGTTCAACATCAAGGCGTCCGAAGCCGCCGAGGTGATCCGCCAGGCATTCGGCGATCGGGTCGTGTCTAATGAAAAGGACAGCGGCAAGGCTCAGGCCGCACGCCGGCCGACACCCGATCCACGCAACAGCAAAGCAGAAGCCAACGCGAGACTCGCAGCGATGGCGAAAGCAGCGTCGCAGCCCAAAGACCTGGCGCCGAAAATGACCGTCGCCGTTCACGAGGCGAGCAATTCTCTCGTCGTGACCGCCCCGGACAGCCTTCTGAAGGAAGTCGAGCAATTGATCGAATTGATTGACACTCGCGGCGAACAAGCGATCGAAGTGGTCGTGCCGAGTAACGTGCTCGTCGTCGAGGAAGCGTTGGAAGGAATGATGATTGAAACCTCCCGCGGTCGTTCGTCGTCGGATCGCTCTCGGTCGCGGTCCCGTACAGGGCGGTGAGCCCTTCTCGGTGTCCTCGAACTCTTCACTGTGCTCCTTTCTTTGTGTCCCTTGCAAACGTCGAACACGTTGGGTCGATGAACAGAAAACACTGCAGGCCCGTTGCCTCCTGGCATTCCAACCGCGTTTCTCTGGCTCGGTCGGCGTGCTGGCTCGTTTGCATGGCGGTCGCCTCCGTGTGGACGGTGGCCGACGCATCAACCGCATCGGCTCAAGCCGGACTGCGCGAATCGCTCGAGCGACTCGATACCAACGGTAACGGCGAAATCGAACCTCGCGAAGTGACTCCGCTTTCACGTCCGTATCTTGAGCGGATCACCGAGGCACGACGCATGTCGCTCGATCGCCCCAACCCGATCGACAAACTGCAGGAAGCAGCCCGGATCTATTACGCCAAGCAAAACGGCGTCACCCGAGAAGAAGTGAAGCCCGAACGTGTCGGCGCGCTGCGGCCGTTCGGCATGAGCCGCGATGAGCCGCTCGTTCCCGAGTTTGGGATCGGTGACGTGAAGTACCCTTACACCGATCGTGATCTTGACGAGGCGGACCGAACACTCCGGCGATACGATCGCGATCGGGACGGCAGCATTGATCGCTCCGAAGCGCGGCGTGGTGATTGGACCCATCGAGATCCGTTCGCGGACGACTTCAATCGCGATGATCGTTTGTCGCGATTGGAACTCGCGCAGCGATATGCCAGACGCCGCATGTTGTCCAACGATTCGAGTGAGCTGATTCAAAAAGTCAAACGCGTCGGCAACGGTATCGAGCCCTCGAAAGTGGATTCGCGGAGTGGCGACTCACGCCGTCGTCGTCCACGTGGAGGTTCCACGCATTGGTTGTCCAGCAGCATCCTAGGTCGATTTGACCAAGACCGAAACGGGAAAATCGATCGGACCGAGTCCGTCAAACTCGGTATGCCGGTCGCCGAAATTGATATCGACCGCGACAGCGAAATTTCTCGCGAAGAGTTGCACCATTATTTGGAACAACTGCAGGAAGAGAATGGTGGACTCGGCGAAGGGGTTCCGGGTTGGTTCTATGAACGTGACTTGGACCGCGACCGTCAGGTTTCACTCGCCGAGTTCGCTCCCGAACCGACCGCGGAGTTGGTCGCCGAGTTTGTCTCGTGGGACGCCAACGATGACGGTCTGATCACGGTCGCGGAGTTGTCCGGGTTGCCGGCGGCGATCGGCGGATCGTTCCGCAACGACGAAGCCTTGCCGCTGCCTCCGGGGCAAACGGTGATCTCGGAGATCGAAGTCGAAGAGGATTTCCTGATCGCGGATTTGAATCTGCAACTCTCCATCACGCATTCCTACACCGGGTACCTCGACGCGTATTTGACCGGCCCCGATGGAGACCGGATCGAACTGTTCACGGAAGTGGGCGGAACCGACGATAACTTCGACGAAACGATCTTCGACGACCAAGCGTCCGAGCCGATCGTCAAAGGCAGGCCTCCGTTCGAAGGCAGTTATATCCCGGAAGGTGTACTCAAACGCCAACCTGGATTGTCCGTTTATAACGGCAAGTCGATCCAAGGAGTCTGGCAGTTGGTCATTCGCGGTACGCGAAGCGACCGGTTTGGGATGCTGCACGGGTGGAGTCTGCAGGCTCGCCCTGTTGAAGATTGAGGCCTAACCGAGGATGGCGGTTTGGGATGAATCGTATTGGGCCGCGGCGAAGGGTGCGTGCGAATCAAGAAATGGCGGTTCAGGCCGTAGCGAAAGTCGCCACGACTTTCGGTGATTCACGAGCCCTGCCGAAACTCTTGGCGGGCTGTCGATTTATTCGTTTAACGGCAATACCGTTCAATTTTCGTTTAACCCGTGCCCGAAGGGTAGGTTGTGTTCCGTCAAGCGTCGCCTACGGCTACCGGTTAAATGAAAATAGGTTGGCTCTTGATTAAATCGACAAGCTCTTGGCGAGTTTCGCTGCCCTGAAATTAAGCTTCGACGCACCACGAAAGCTGATCGACTGATTCGTTTTGACGTCTACTTCGCGACCGCGGCGATTCCGTACATGTTGTACCCGCGTTTGAATTCCACTGGCCTCTCGAATGATCCGAGTTCCAGTTCCTGTGGCGATTGCACGTCACGTTCCCAGATCGAGAACGTGTTGTCGATGCTTTTACCCGGCCCGGCGGCGACCCTCTTAGAAGGTTTGTATCGGTTGGCACCTTCGTCGAGCCCGATGTCGAGACCGGTATCGATAAAACCACTCGCGAGCCAGTCGGGGACCTTCGTGTTGTTGCTGAAGAAGACGTAAACCGTTGCGGGGCGAGCGATCGCAACGCGGACTTTTAGGTCTCCGGCGAATTTATCGTCATTGAACGGCATGACGTAATCGGCGCCGAGCAATTCGCGAGGCATGCCATCTTCATCGAGCCCGTTCCATTGGTGAGTGCGGTCGACAAATGCTCGGCTATCTTCACGAAGGCCGGCATGAACAATGCGGTAAAACATTCGGCTCTCGGGATGTCGTTCGCTGATGTTATCACGCACGGCGGCGATGACAGGTTCGTCATGATGCATCGGGGCGAGGTCACGCACGCCCGGCATGCGTTGGTTGTCAATCGAGAAGACGCGTTTGGAGCGACCGCTGTGATCGACGCGGGTCGCTTGTCCTTGGACGAGGTGCTCGCGTTTTGTCTGTGAGTTTTGTGTTTTCCGAGCGTCGGGGGCGCCGAGTTCGATGTCGACTTCCCCTTCGAAAACCGCGACCTCCGTTTCGCCCGATTCGCTAATCGCGATCCCGAATTCCGTTCCGAGATCCGTGACTCGGGCGACCGGCGTTTCGATGGCGAAACCTTTTCCGCCCGCCGACGCTTTCGCGGTGATTCGCCCGTAGGTGCAGTAGACCCGGTTGTGATCTTGAATATTCAAATAGCACGGCGCGAGGACGAGAGTCTCGACACCCGAATCAAAAACCAATTTGATTCGTCCACGATGAAACGAAATGTTTTGGCCGATTCCGACCCGACTCAATTCGTTGACGGCGTTCGATCGGCTGTCCCAAACGACGTTGGTGCATTCGACCAGGGTCGCGACTTCGGTGCCGTGCAGCGCTGCGGTTTTGTCAGACGGTTGGCCGGTCGATGGTGGTTTCGATGCGATCGTGTTTTGATCGTTCCTGCCGTCCGACATCCAAAACGGTATTGAGACCGCCAGGAGAAGTGTGGCGGCAATCGCTAGGCTCGCCGCGACACCCAAGAACGACACGCCAAGCGGTCGGTGCGGGGCGGGGGTGAGGGCATCGGATGTGATGGCAGGTTCGGCGTCAGATGGCGGCAGCGGACCGGTCGAACAGGTTTGCCCGAGGACGCTCGACTTCGAGAACTCTTGCCCTGGTCGAGGGGCGACGAGCCGTGATGTGATGTGGGTCACCTCTTGCATGTGACGGATGTATTCGCGACGCACGTTGGGGTCGGAAGTGACCGCGTCCTGCAGTTGTTGCTGTTCCTGTTCGGTCGCGGTGCCCTCGAGTTGCCGCGTGATTAATTCGTGCACAAAAGCAAAGCGATCGGCTTCTTCAGGTGACATGGTCATGGAGACAGCTCCGCGTGTTGGAGGCGTTGCTCGATACAGGAACGCAGACCTTTGCGAATCCGCTGAACTGATTTGTAAACCGCGTCCACGGAGGTCTTCATCGCCTCGGCGACTTGTTGAACCTGGCGATCGGGTTCGTAGAAGCGGGATAGGAGTTCTCGTTGATAATCACTGCTACTTTCGAGGCACTGATCGAGTGCTCGAAGGCGTGCCTGTGCTTGATCGGATGTGAACTGTTTCTGCTCGCTTTCGAGACACGCGATGAAGTCGTCGCCGAAGACCAAGCGGTTGCGTTCTGCTTTTTTGCGCCACGTCAGGATTTCGAAGTGCGCAACGCGAATGGCCCAGGCGGCGAAGTTGCTGCCGGGGCGAAATTTGTCGAATTCCAACCACAAACGCACGCTGGTCTCCTGCCAAATCTCATCGGCATCTCCCCATCGTGGCACGTTGGCCAATATGTAGCTTTGTACCGCTCGTTGGTGTTGAGCGATGAGTCGAGCGAAGTCGGAGTGTTCAGAGTCGAGCGACATGTTAACAGGGGTGCGTGTTGGTGGCACTGCGGGTGTGTGTCTTTTGTTCACTACCGGACTTGTGTGCGCTGCGACAATGATGCACGGGCTATTGCAAGAGGGCAGGTGAACGCATTTTTGGACAGGGAATTGGACGTTTCTGGCGGAAGAAAAGCATATTCCATATTTGTTTGTAAAAGTTTGTCCAAAATAAATTGTGGGAGGCCCTTTTCCATTAGAGAGGGCGCATTGCGGAATGAAGCGACAGTGTTTCACGCTCGCAACTCAGCCACAGATCGAAGCATGGATTTCAGTGCTTCCGTTTTTTCTCCACATTTTGAAGGAATTTTCGATGCGACCTATTCGACGTCGACAGGCACCCACAGGCTTCACACTGGTGGAACTGCTTGTTGTGATTGCGATCATTGGTGTTTTGGTTGGCCTTTTGCTGCCCGCCGTTCAGGCTGCCCGAGAGGCGGCCCGACGGATGAGTTGCAGCAACAACTTCAAGCAAATCGGTTTGGCGGTTCACAACTACCATTCCACCTACGATTCACTCCCGATTCACGGATCGGGAACCCACCCGACCTCGGGCAAAAATGTTTGGGCAGATCGAAACGATTCGTCCAACCGCCGGCTCAGTTTCCTTGTTGGAATCTTGCCGTTCATGGAACAGCAGGCACTCTGGGAACAAATTTCGAACCCGAGCGTTGTTCGGACCGACGGAGATACCTCGGCGACGCGAGGCGTTGTGGGCAATCCCTGGCCCGCGATGGGGCCAACCCCTGAGGAAATTAACTACATTCCTTGGTTTACCAACATTCCCGCGTTGAGGTGCCCGAGTGACCCCGGTGTTGGATTGCCAGCCCTCGGACGTACCAACTACGTCGCGAACCTCGGCGATTGTTTCTTGGACGGCCGCAACGGTCCGCTGCCTGTGCGAAGCGGTTATGCCGTTCCGTACCAAGAAGACTCCGCGTGGGCACTCGAAGCACGGGCGAAGAACCGCGGCTTCTTCAAGATTCACGCACGCAGTCGATTCCGTGATATCCTCGACGGGTTGGCGAACACGATCTGCGCCGGAGAGATTGCCACGGACTTGGGTGACAACGATATTCGAACCATTGGTTACGACATCGGCGGAAGCTCAGATCAAGGCAAGATTGTTACGAACCCGTCCTTCTGCAGTGACGATGCCACGCCGCTGATCGATCCGACCCGGCCACAGTTTTGGGTGGCGAGTTCCAATCTCTACGACAGCATCGCGGGTCGTGGTTTCCGTTGGGCGGAATACCTGCCGAACTTCGGCGGGTTCTACACGATCCTTTCGCCAAACTCGGAAACCTGCGGAATCAGTGTGACCTCGAGCACTCTCGGTTCAACGTCGAGCCGCCACCAAGGTGGCACGCATGTTCTGATGGGCGACGGAGCTGTTCGCTTCATTACCGATTCGATCGATGCAGGCAACTCGCACGCACAGATGATTTGGTCAGGAAACACGCCCGGTGCCGCGAGCCCGTACGGTTTGTGGGGTGCTCTCGGAACGCGTGCTTCCAAAGAAGTCATCAGCGAAGAATTCTAGCCCGACCGCCGGGTTCGTCCCTGGAGGACATTCTCTAGTAGGAGTCTCTATTAGGGAATGTCTGAGAAGACGCCTGATAGGGGAGCCGGGTTGGTCGTCCGAAGGTGTTGGCATCTGCCGAAGCCACGCCTGCAACGACAGACACCTCGGTTGTCCCCGTTTTTTGAAACGATGTAGCCGAGGGTGTCACGCGTTAACCGTATGCGAGATGCTCTCGAGCTTTCCTGTCGTTTTTTACGCACTCACCAAAAAACCAACGAAGGATTCACCCCACGATGAAGCGTTCTGCCGTCTGCACTTATATCTCTTTGCCGCTGTTTTTGCTTTGCATTTCTCTCTCGGTGTGCTCACAAACCGGTTGTGGCAAACCTGAAAATTCGCTCTCTCAAGACGTCACTCCTAGCGAGATTGAGTCGTACGAACAAATGTTGAAGGAGTCGCAGGAGCGAGCCAACGCAGAAGAAGAGGAGTAACGTATGCTGACGTCTCGCTATCGGTGTGTCCGCTCGCTGTTTCCGCTGTTGCTCCTGGGGATGTTTGGATGGACGTTGAGCGGACCTTCGTTCGCCGATGAGCCGAACACCAAACGTCCGAACGTGCTGTTTATTGCGGTCGATGATCTGAACGATTGGGTGGGGTGCTTGGGCGGAAATCCAGACGCCCGAACCCCCAATATCGATCGGTTCGCCGAGCAAAGCGTTTTGTTTCGAAACGCACATTGCCAGGTCGCGTTGTGCAACGCGTCGCGGACTTCGCTGCTGACGGGAATGTATGCGTCAACCACTGGTATTTATGCCAATAGTTTGAAACGTGCCAGCGACGTGTATCGATCCGCGACCCAAATGCCCGCTTGGTTTGGCGAGAACGGATACCGGACCATGTGCATGGGGAAAATCTATCACCATGATCACGGTAAGAAAGCGTACTGGGACGAGGTCGGTCCCAAGACGCTGCGTTGGGGACCAGAACCGCCGGATGGACGTCAATTCACGAAGCGGTTTGGTGACCGAGTGCAAGACTCGCTCGCGTGGGCGGCTCTTGATATCGAACCGGGTGAGATGCCCGACGAACAGATCGCAACGTGGGCGAAAAGCAAACTCGAACAGGATTACGATCAACCGTTCTTCCTCGCTCTCGGTTTTTACAAACCTCACGTGCCGCTGACCGCGCCGAAACGGTACTACGATTTGTTCGATCGCGAAAAGCTGACCATGCCGACGGTGCTCGAGAACGATCTCGATGACGTGCCGGAGATCGGCAAACGTTGGGTGCTCGATCGCCGCGACTTGATAGCCGAGGATGCGGTGCAGCAGTACAGCCCGACGTATCGACGTGAGCTGGTTCATGCCTATCACGCCTGTGTGGCGTTGGTGGATGATTGCATCGGCCAAACGCTGGCGCATCTTCAAAACAGCAAGTACGCCGACAACACGATTGTGATCCTGTTCTCGGATCATGGTTGGCACCTCGGCGAAAAACACCACTGGCGAAAGTGGATGCCCTGGGAGGAATCCACTCGCAGTTTGATGGCCGTGCACGCGCCCGGTGTCTCTCGTGATGGAAGCGTTTGTGATCGCACGGTCGGATTGATCGACATCTTTCCGACGCTCGCCGAGCTATGTGAGTTGCCGCCGCCGGATCAACTCGAAGGCGAGAGCTTTCGACATCTGCTCGCCGATCCACAGGGAGAATGGACACGGCCTGCATTAACATCGACGAAAGCGGGCAACCACACGGTTCGATCCGAACGTTGGCGTTACATCCGATATCGAGACGGATCGGAAGAGCTGTACGATCACGAGAAAGACCCCAACGAATGGCATAACCTTGCCGATCACCCCGAACTCGCACCGGTGAAACAACGCCACGCCGCGTGGATCGACACCCTGACCGAAGGAGAAATTATTCAATGAGTATGGCCTGCACCCATCGCACACGCACTGCGGCGTCCTTAGGTTGGCTCGTCGTTTTCGCGGCGACGGTTTCCAATCCTGTGAACGCGGCGACGTCGCAATCCTCGCCGTCGACCATTCCCGAAACTCCGAACGTGATCATGCTGATGAGCGATGATCAGGGTTGGGGAGATGTTGGTTTCAACGGCAACGAAAGAATCATCACGCCGCATCTCGACGAGATGGCCGCATCAGGAATTCGATTCGATCGCTTCTATGCCGCCGCGCCGTTGTGCTCGCCCACGCGTGGGAGTTGTTTGACGGGGCGGTACCCGTTTCGATTTGGGATTCTCGCCGCGCACACGGGCGGGATGCGTGTGGGTGAAAAGACGATTCCCGAGTTGCTCAAAAAGAAGGACTATCGAACCGCGTTCTTTGGCAAATGGCATATCGGTTGGGTGAAAGCCGACGAGGTGAGCCCGCGTGGGTTCTACTCGCCGCCTTCGCATCATGGTTATGACCAATACTTCGCAACGACGAGTGCGGTGCCGACCTGGGACCCGACGATGACTCCGAAAGGGTGGAAGAGTTGGGGGGGCAACGAAGGCGAACCGTGGAAAGGTGGCTTCCCGTACGTGCAAAACGGAGAGGAAGTGAAGGAGAACCTCGCGGGCGACGACAGCCGCGTGATCATGGACCGGGTCATCCCGTTCATCGAATCGAACAAAGACCAACCTTTCTTGGCGACCGTTTGGTTCCACACGCCTCACGAACCAGTCGTTGCCGGTGAAAAGTACAAGGCCATGTATCCCGACGCGGGAACGGCGAGGCAAAATTACTACGGCTGCATCACTGCGATGGACGAGCAAATCGGTCGGTTGCGGGCAAAACTTCGCGAACTCGGAATCGAAAAGCGAACGATCGTTTTCTTCTGCAGCGACAACGGTCCGTCCGATGGTGCGGCGAAAAAGGGAGTGGCTTCCTCGGGAGGTTTCCACGGACACAAACACATGATGTACGAAGGCGGATTGTTGGTGCCGGCGTGTGCCGAATGGCCGGGGGTGATTCCGCCGGGATCATCGACCGACGCGAGGTGCAGTACGGTCGATTACCTGCCGACGATCGCGGGAATTTGTGTCGGTGACTCCGCAATCAAGAAGTCGTTGCCGATTGACGGTGTGGATTTGATGCCGTTGATGACGGGCGAGAATGACGAGTTGGAACGTGATTTGTTTTTCGGCTATCGGCGTTTGGTTCAGGGAATTGACGGCAAAGCAATCATTTCAGGCAATTGGAAACTGCTGCAGGAAGCCAAAAAGGGCGGCAAGATTCGACTCTACGACCTCAGCAAGGACCCGTATGAGGAGAACGACCTAGCGTCTTCCTCGCCCGAACGCGTTTCGGTAATGAGCCAAAAGTTGGCTGAAATCGAAGCCAGTTGCCAAAGAAGTCGGGACGGGGCCGACTACCGATATTGAACGCGATCTGCGACTTAGACGACAAAGATCGGCAGCGGTTGAGGATTCCTGGTACAACGAAGGACGGTGTTCCGTGTTGGTGCTGAGTCTCCTCATACCGAGCTGTCGGCTATGGCTAAGATCGCGATCATTAATCCTGCGTTCGAAGTTTCGTATTGGGGGCTCGAGCACGCTCAGCCTGTGTTCGGGCGGCGAGCCAACATGCCGGTCGCGAGTTTACCTTTACTCGCGGCGTTAACACCGGCCGAACACGACGTGACGTTGATCGACGAAAACGTGGAACCGATCGACTTCGACGCCCTTGCCGAGTTTGATTTGGTCGGCGTCACTGGAATGAGCGTGCAGCGGTTCCGGATGACTGAGATTTTGCAGGAGTTGAAATCCCGCGACATCTTTGTGGCACTCGGTGGTCCTTGGGTCACCGTGGAAGAGGACTACTTTGATGACCTCGCCGACGTCATCTTTATCGGTGAAGCCGAGACGACGTGGCCGCAGTTCTTGGACGAGTGGCAGCAGGGCGCGCACCGATATCGCTATGAACAGAACGCCCGGACCGATATGTCGACGGTGCCCACACCTCGGCACGATTTGCTGAAGAACAAATACTACATGTTCGGCAGCTTGCAGTTCTCTCGTGGGTGTCCGTTTCAATGTGAGTTCTGTGACATCATCGTCACGTTCGGACGCAAGCCTCGAATCAAACAGCCTTTTCAAATCATCGACGAACTCGAATGTCTGCGTCGAGAAGGTTTGCGGATTGCTTTCATCGTTGATGACAACCTGATCGGCAACAAACGCGGTATCAAGCCGGTTTTGCGAGAGGTTGCGAAGTGGCAAGAAGACAATGGGTATCCGCTCGCGTTCAGCACCGAGGCGTCGTTGGATCTTTGTGAAGATGAAGAGCTGATGGAGTTGATGGCGCGTTGCAATATTCAATCCGTCTTCATCGGTATCGAAACCCCGAATGAAGAGTCACTAAAGGAAACGAAGAAGTACCAAAACGTGCGCGAACGTGGCGGAACCATGTTGGAAAAGATTCACCAGATCCAAGATTTCGGGATCGAGGTTTGGTGCGGTTTGATTGTCGGGTTTGACCACGACACGACGGAGATCTTTGAAACTCAAAAAACGTTTCTCAAAGAGTCACGCATCGCACATGCGATGATCGGTCTGCTGCACGCGATTCCGAAAACACCCTTGCACGCGCGGTTGAAAGCGGAAGGACGTCTCGATTCCAACGACAGCCAGAGCTACGGGACGAACGTTATCCCGCAACACATGTCACGTGAGCAGCTTCGCGACGGCTACATCGAGACGATGCGGCATGCTTATCAACCGGATGTCTATTTCGACCGGCTCGATCGATTGTTTGTCGACGGGCATTTTCGCACGCGAGTTTTCGAGACAGAACACTTTCGCAAACACCCGGTACTCCGGCTCCGGCAGGCGGCGTTTTACTTTACCGGGTTTGCTGTTTTGTTCGCGCGGTTAATGCGACACACGCCGGATCGGAAACTACGCGGGATCTACTTCCGTCAAATTTTGAACGTCGTCCGCCGTCGTTTGAATGATCCGGCAATCTACTTTTACTATGTGATTAAGTGCGCGATGCACTATCACCATCAAAAGATGATCACGGACATGATCGAGCATCCCGATGCGCTCGTCTCGACAATCGGGAATTCCCTTCCGCCGGCGAAACTCGCAAGCGGCGTCTCTCTGCCGGTGTTGCGAAAGCCAGGCCGATCCGTCGCATCAATTTGAGCATGTTGCGTCGGGTGCGCATTCGTCCGTAGCAGTGGATGGGCAGGAGTGAAAATCCAAGTGGTTTTGCGCCCGATAGTCCGTTCCTATGGGCCTGATAGATAGCGACGTTGGTGATTCTGTTTTACGAACGTGTGCGAGTTTCCCCTTTTCCGATTAGGTCCGATGTCAAACGCAACTGCAAACCATTCTGCCCCAGTGCCCCCTGTTCACCAGCCGGAGGTGTTGGTGGTTCCGTCGACAGGATGGATGGCTCTCGCCGGCTTCCTCGGCATGTTGTTGTTCGGTGTGTTGATGGTGATCATGGGCGCGATTTCAGGCGTCGAGGCCATCGCGGTCTTGGGAGTGTTTCTTCTTCCGATCGGTATCATTGGTCTGTTCGGGTTGATTGCGATCACTCCCAACGACTCTCGAGTGCTGATTTTGTTTGGTGAGTACCGAGGGACTGTGAAGCAGTCAGGATTCTTTTGGGTGAACCCGTTTTATTCCAAACGCCGCGTCAGTCTGCGAATACGCAACTTCGAGACCGGTTCCACGTCGACGCCTGAAAAGAAGGATTCTGCGGGAACGGTCGTGCAGACCAAATCGCGGTCGGCGGGGCGGCCTTCGAAGGTGAATGATCGCGACGGGAACCCGATCGAGATTTCTGCCGTGGTGGTGTGGCGAGTCACCGATACGGCCGAAGCGATGTTCGAAGTGGACGACTATGTGCACTTTGTCGAAGTCCAAAGCGAGGCGGCGCTGCGCAGTCTTGCGACTCGGTATCCATACGACAGCGAAGACCACGAGGTGTCGTTGCGTGGGAGTACTGAAGAGATCTGCGGGCGGTTGCGGGAAGACATTCAAGAACGGCTCCAAACCGCGGGCGTCGAAGTGATCGAAGCTCGTATCAGCTATCTTGCCTACGCGGCGGAGATCGCATCAGCGATGTTGCAGAGACAACAAGCCGGCGCGGTTGTCGCGGCACGAACGAAAATTGTCGACGGTGCCGTCGGAATGGTCGACATGGCGCTCGAGCATCTCAAACGTGACAATATTGTCGATCTGAGTGAGCAACAGCGTGCGACTCTCGTGTCTAACTTGCTCGTCGTTCTATGTAGCGATCGTCACACTCAACCGGTCGTGCAAGCCGGTTCGTGATCGAAGTCGGCTGCCGAGAGGATGTGTGATTCCGATGCCTAGGCATCACGCTCCGCGGAGTCGGGGCGTGTGCGAAGGACGTCGATCGAAATGGGACCGGCGCCGTGAATCAGCAAATACAGCGAGCCGAGTAACATCGAAAAATCGGTCCTCGCCGCGTGAGCCATCTCCCAGAAACCTTCCTCACCGAGCATCGGTAGTTTGGTCGTGGCGATCGCGACGAGCATGATGGTGATCGTTGGCACGACTGCAAATCGTGTGAGCAAACCGATCACAATCAAAAGCCCGCACGCAATCTCACAGCAGGCGACGAAATTGGCGGTGAACTCCGGTTCGGGGATGCCGATCTTGAGAAAGCGTCCCACGCCTCGAACGTCAGGATAGAGAAACTTCTGAATGCCTTCGGACAAGAAAACGAGGCCCACCATCAATCGGATCAGAAGAATCGATGCGGGGGCATTGGTTTGACGAAGTCGATTGAACGAAATCATTGCTCGTATTCTTTCTCTGATGAACGGTGGTGGATCTTGTGAACGATTCTCCTGCAGCAGGATCTTTCACTAGATCCGCTACCGGAAAATAGAGTTGGCCGAATCTGCGAGTATTCACCAACGCTCTTGAGGGATGCTACAGTTGTCACAAGGCCGCTGGCAATTCTTATCTGCGACAGCAAATCCCGGAACGCCCCTGACGGTCGCCATTGAAGTCGATCCGTGGGCGGAATGCCCGCGATAGTGACAGGTGTTCACACGCGGTTGTTTGGGCGACTAGGATGTTCGATCGACGCCACCGCGGATTCGACGTCATTGCGGCCTTGGGACGGTACCCGTAGGCGGCATGTTAATTTTGCAGCGTCCGAACACCTGTCATCCACAACTGGTTCTTCCATGTCTTCGATTACGCCCGGAAAAACGTACCCGCTCGGCGCGTCCATTACACCCGACGGGGTGAACTTCAGCGTGCATTCCAAGAGTTGCTCTCGGATGGACCTGTTGTTGTTTGATGATTCGGATGATCGGACTCCGTCACGTGTGATCAAACTCGATCCGGTGCAGCACCGGACGTTTCATTACTGGCACGTGCATGTGGACGGCCTCCGATCGGGCCAGATCTACGCGTTCCGAGCCCACGGTCCTTTTGACCCGGACAAGGGATTGCGATTCGACAGCGAAAAAGTGTTACTGGACCCTTATGGCCGTGCCATCGCGGTCCCGAAGGCGTTCGACCGTAAAGCGTGTGCTCGCCCGGGTGATTCCACACCGTACGCGATGAAAAGTGTGGTGGCTGACCTGTCCACGTATGACTGGGAAGGTGACCTGCCGTTGTATCAGTCGTTCAACAAGACGTCGATCTATGAAATGCACGTGCGTGGTTTCACGGTCGACCCGAGCAGCGGCGTCAGCGAGGACAAACGCGGAACGTACGCGGGCCTGGTCGAAAAGATTCCTTACCTGAAAGACCTGGGAATCACAGCGGTGGAACTGTTGCCGGTGTTTCAGTTTGACCCGCAAGAAGCTCCGGCGGGGCTGAGGAACTATTGGGGATACAACCCGATTTCATTCTTTGTCCCGCATGCCGATTACGCTTCGGCGACATCGCCGCTCGCCGCGTTGGACGAGTTCCGCGACATGGTCAAGGCACTCCACCGGGCTGGCATCGAGGTGATTTTGGACGTGGTCTACAACCACACCGCCGAAGGGAACGAAGCCGGACCGACCTATAGTTTTAAAGGTCTCGAGAATTCGGCGTACTACATCCTCGACCGCGACCACGGTCCGCAAGGCGAACGCCGTTCCAGTTACGCCAACTACAGCGGTTGCGGGAACACGCTCAACGGAAACCATTCGGTGGTGCGTCGGTTGATCCTCAGCAGCCTGCGCTATTGGGTGGAAGAGATGCACGTCGATGGTTTTCGATTCGACCTCGCCTCGGTTCTCTCTCGTGATATTCACGGACACCCGCAAGCCAACCCGCCGATCCTTTGGGACATCGAAACCGATCCCGTCCTCAGTGGCACGAAACTGATTGCCGAAGCATGGGACGCCGCTGGGCTGTATCAAGTCGGTAACTTCTTTGGCGATCACTGGAAGGAATGGAACGGTCGGTTCCGCGACGATGTTCGTTCTTTCGTCAAAGGGGATCGAGGAACGGTGGGGACGTTTTCAAAACGGTTCCTCGGCAGTCCCGACATTTACGAGCATCGCAATCGCGAACCGGAACAGAGTATTAACTTTGTAACCTCACACGATGGTTACACGATGAACGATCTGGTTTCGTACGAAGGCAAGTACAACGAAGCCAACAAGGAAGGCAATCGCGACGGACACAATGAAAATGTGAGTTGGAACTGTGGCGTCGAAGGCTCGACCGACGATCCGGAAATTGAGCGTCTGCGGGTCAAACAAATCAAGAACCTCTTCACGATCAATGTGCTCGCGTTTGGAGTACCGATGTTGTTGATGGGCGACGAGATGCGCCGCACGCAGAAGGGAAACAACAACGCGTATTGCCAAGACAACGAGATCAGTTGGCTCGATTGGGGCTTGCTCGAAGAGCACGCCGGAATCCATCGCTTTGTCAAACATCTTCTCGAATATCGAAAACGTTTGCCCGAGCGATCGGATCCTGGGTTGACGCTCCGCAACGTCATTTCTCGCTCTCAGGTGCAGTGGCATGGGCGTGAACTGCATTGCCCCGATTGGAGTGATGATTCACACAGCATTTCATTCACGATCCCGACGCTGGAGGTGTGGTACCACTTGATCTTCAACACCTACTGGAAACCGATCGAATTTGAATTGCCGGAGGTGCCTCGCAAATTCAACCCGTGGAAACGGATGATCGATACCGACCTGCCGTCGCCCGATGATATCGGCAGCGGCGTGGAGATTGTTGACAGTTCGTCTTTCGTGGCCCAACCACGATCCTGCGTTGTGCTGTTGTCGGAGCGAAAGACGCGAAACGGTTCCGTCGTTTAGGCTCGCGTGTTCGAAACGAAGAGTCAGAGAGTTCCGTGAGCCGAAGTGCGTGAGCACTCGGGTAATGGGCGTGTTCGGCCTCAACATCGCTCGGCCGTTTTTACCCGAGGCCTTACGGCCGTTCGGCTTACTCCGGGGTGCTCGGGTTTTCGCAAGTGGTTCCAGGCCTTTGGCCAGGGCTAGGCAATCGACATCCCCAGACATTTTGCGGGCGGTGGTCTTGTGCGCAACCGGTGTTGCTGGCTGAGTGAATAGACACAAAGAGGGCCAGGCAGAAATTGTTGGTTCGGCGGATCGGCCTTCCCCGCTCGGTTGGAGCTCATGCCCGTCAAGGCGAGCCGCCACTTTGCCGCAAATTCATGAGCATTTTTGTGATCGATGGTAGGGCGGGGAAACGGAAGTTACAGCGAGTTTAGATCGTTTCGCTGTCCCCACAGTGGCTCCGTGTTCCGGTCAGGTGATTGTCGGGCGTGTTAGGATACTGGACGTCCGACGCGCTTGGGACAATATTCCGGTCATGGCGGAACTCATGCCGCGGCGGGCGTTGTCCGCGTTAACGAGTAGGGGCTTCGTGATTCAAAACGGGGTGGGCTCCGCGGTTGTTTGGGGGGCCGTTTGGGTGTTTTGTTCTCTGTGCATGGTGGTCAAACGAGATGAAATTTAGCATCGTTGGGATGGGACGCGTCGGATCGGCGATTGCTTTCGCGGCAACGATGGAACCGATCGTCAGTGAACTTTGGTTGTTGAACCGTTCGGTAGCGAAGGCCGAAGGGATGCGATGGACCTGACGCAC
>NZ_ANOH01000067.1 GCF_000346505.1 Aporhodopirellula sallentina SM41 | reverse complement strand
GTCCCACAAACGACCATGACGACTGAAGAGCGTACTCGTACGGTCAACAAGACTCGCATGGAAACGCAACAACGCACCCGCGAAGTTTCGTACACCGTCTGCGTGCCTGAAACTCGTACTCGTACTTACAACGTGACTGTCTATGACACTGTCACCGAAGAAGTGCCAGAAACCTACAGCGTGTGCGTCCCAGTGACCACGATGAAGGAAGTTCAAGTTCAGGTCTGCAAGCAAGTTCCGACTACCGTCCAAGTTCCCGTCTACAGCGCACCTGCTGCTGTCAGCTACGAGAGCGCTCCTGTGATGGAATCGGCTCCTGTCTATCAGTCGGCTCCTGTTCAAGCTGCTCCTGTCATGGAAGCCGGTGCCGGTTGCACCAGCTGTGGCGGCTAGTTCTTGACGCTCCCCGGCGATCCAAGCTCTCGCTAGGACTCGCCAAACCATGAATCTACGAAACCGCGTGAGCCTCCCGCTCACGCGGTTTTTTCATGCGCGCACAGCCCACGTAGGCGAGTCTTTCCAAGACTCGCACCTACCACCTCAACACAGCCAAGCCGCTCCGCCGGTCGTGAACCACCTCACCTCAATCGATGCGTTGACAGTCGGTTCAGCACCCATCAGCCGATCGGCGTTAGCCGCGGATAATACCGCGCAAACGAGACATCCCACGCTGATCCGCAGCGACGATTCCGTTCCCAACCCGTTCGAATTGGTCCAAAGTTCGCATTGTCAGCAAGGCGACTGATCGCCTGCTGTATAGACCTGCCTCAGGTTTCGAAGATTCTTGTTCACAGATCGAGCGTCTGGGACATATGCTCTGTGTGACCTTTCGGCCAACGCTTCATAATGGTCGAAAGCATGCGTGTCCCTTTTGTGAAGTCTATGCAGTGCGCCGCGCCGGAGTCATTCGAATAACTCTTGCAATCTCGACGATCTGCTACGCCGGGGTAATGAATCACGATCGACAGGCGGTTAAACTCGCCTAAGCGGTGCGGACTCGTTGGCTCGGTCAGACTGTTCAAGTCGTTGCCATTGCATGGCGTTGCTGCCGCGACCGATGGTGAAGCCATTGCCCACCGGAAAGGATGTTGTTGCGTAACGTTTGCGTGCGTTTCAGCAACCCGCGCTGCTGTCACGCAAACCTCTCGTTCACGAAACCCTATCACCACCCCCAAAGGTGCAAAACATGAATTTGCGAATGCTGTTCTGCCGCAGCTCTCTGTTTGTGGCTGCGATGCTTGCTGCCGTCTCGAGCGTATCCGCCGATCGTCCGAATGTTCTCTATATCATGTCGGATGATCACGCTGCCCACGCAATCTCCGCGTACGGGGGCCGACTCGCTGAAGTCGCACCGACACCCAACATTGACCGACTTGCAAAAGAAGGTGCGATGTTTACCAACGCGTTTTGTACCAACTCCATTTGCTCACCCTCGCGTGCTTGTGTTCTGACCGGACAGTACAACCATATCAACGGTGCATTCGATCTCGGGGGATCCGTCAAACCGGGCAAGCAAATGCTCCCGATTCAAATGAAAAAGGCCGGCTATCAAACCGCGATGATCGGGAAGTGGCACCTCAAGGTCGAGCCTGCAGATTTCGACTACTACTGCGTTCTGCCCGGCCAAGGGCACTACCACAACCCTGATTTCCGCGTTCGTGGTGACAAGCCTTGGGGAAAGAACACGATCAAATTCGATGGCAAGCATTCTACCGATGCCATTACCGACCTCACGCTCGACTGGCTCAAAGACGGTCGTGATGAAGACAAGCCGTTTTTCCTGATGCATCACTACAAGGCGCCTCACGACTACTTCGACAACGCACATCGTTACGAGTCGTACTTGGCAGACATCAACATCCCCGAGCCAGAAACGCTGTGGAAGCGTGATCCGCGATTCGGGTCGATCGCGACACGTGGCGCGAACGACGAGTTGCTGCCGCACATCGGCACTTCCATCGGCAGTCGCAATCCACGGCGGTCGTACTTGATGGACCTGCCGAAACTGTATCCAAACGAGTTCCCTGAGAATTTCGATCCGAAAAACTACACCGACGAGGAGAACACCCGGTTTGCCTACAACGCGTACCTCAAAAAGTACCTGCGTTGCGTCAAGGGAATCGATGATAACCTTGGTCGCCTGTTTGCTTATCTCGAGTCCACCGGCGAACTCGACAACACAGTAATTATCTACACCGGTGACCAAGGCTTCATGCTCGGCGAACACGACTACCAAGACAAACGGTGGATGTTCGAGGAATCGCAGCGGATGCCGTTTCTTGTTCGTTACCCCGAAACCGTACCCGCCGGCCAAACCTTCGACACCATTATCGAAAACGTCGACTACGGTCCGACAATGCTCGACTTCGCAGGCGCCACGATCCCCGATTCTGTGCAAGGTCGGTCGTTCAAGTCATTGCTGGAGACTGGAAACGAACCAGGCGACTGGAAGCAAGAAGCGTACTACCGGTACTGGATGCACATGGCGCATCACGACAATCCTGCTCACATGGGCATCCGAACCAAGACACACAAACTGATCTACTACTACGGCTGCAACTACGACGGCGGATATCAAACTCCCGCCGGTTGGGAGTTGTATGATTTGGTGAATGACCCACACGAAACGACGAACTTGATCGACAACCCAGAGCATGCCGGTTTAGTCGCTGAGCTGAAAAAACGTCTCGCCGAAACACGACAACGTGTCGGTGACGATGGATCACACTACCCGAAATGCGAAGAGATTGTGCAACAGTTCTGGGACTATGACGAAGCCGATCGAGCCGAAGCGGTGGAGGTCTCGCACCGCTACCTCCAACGCCGCTTGAAAGAACTCGAAGCCAACAAGCGGAATATCCAAACTTGGAAAGGCGAATAGAACGCGAGCCACTAGCAAGCCGGGCAATCGTCCGGCTGCTTGACTCTCGTTGGCACTGATTCGCGTGTTGGCACGCAGTATCCCGACGCAGTTCAGTTTTCGGGTAGGCGGTAGTGGATCTCGTGAAAGATTCTCATGCAGCAGGGGCTTTGACCTGTTCCACTACCCGAAAAGAGAGCTGACTGAAACGACTATCGTATTTCGATGTTTGAGACGCCTGATCCCCGTAGCTAAATTCGCCAGGGCTCAAACCCCAACGTCTCGATGCATCACCTACATCATTCTTCAAAACGCTCGAACGTTTCAACTCTACTGAGAGTCATTCAGACGTCTCAGTAGATTGACGAGCCGGTCGTGGGGACGACGACTCTTTCTAACAGACTCCGAGCGAAGAAGCATCTGACTTTCTCGCCGAGACGTCTGCTCGTTCGGTTAGCAATTGGTTCGATGCAGACGAGTCGAACCGTTTCGGCGAGGAAGCTTTTTCTGGTCAAGCTCTTCTATCTCGCTTGGTGTTACCGAATGAGCTAGGTAGCTCCGGCCGTAAGTCCATAGACTGCAAGGGCTTGTGGAAATTAATTGCGCTCGCTGCGCTCCATTGTCGCATTCGTATCTGATAGACTGAGCCACGCCGATGCGAGCTTGGGCACCCGTCAGGGCTCGTAATGTATAGGACTGTTCCCTTCCCCACATTGTCCATGAGGTGTGATTTCGATGTCAGATAACAAAGGTGTTGTATACCTTGGTGCCGGAAACGTTGACGTTCAGTCGATCGACGATCCTAAGTTAGAGCTGAATTACCGTGGCAAATCACGTCAGTGTCATCACGGTGTCATTTTGAAAGTCATTTCAACAAACATTTGTGGTTCGGACCAACACATGGTTCGTGGTCGCACGACAGCTCCCACCGGGCTCGTGCTCGGTCATGAGATCACCGGGGAAGTGGTCGAGGTGGGCCGCGATGTCGAGTTCATCAAACAGGGCGACATCTGCAGCGTGCCGTTCAATATCGCTTGTGGTCGCTGCCGGTGCTGCAAAGAAGGCGATACCGGCGTGTGCGAAAACGTGAACCCCGACCGCCCCGGCGCAGCCTACGGGTATGTGGACATGGGAGGATGGATCGGCGGTCAATCGCGATACGTGATGGTGCCCTACGCGGATTGGAATCTGCTCGCCTTCCCTGATCGTGATCAAGCTCTCGCCAAAATTCGCGACCTGACCATGCTCTCGGATATCTTCCCGACGGGATACCACGGTGCGTACACCGCCGGGGTCACGACCGGCAGCACCGTCTACGTGGCCGGCGCGGGGCCGGTTGGCTTGGCGTGCGCCCACGCGGCTCAGCTTCTGGGTGCCGCGGTGGTGATTGTCGGGGATATGATCGATGAACGGCTCGCGCAGGCTCGCTCGTTCGGTTGCGAGACCGTGGACCTAAAGACCGATGCGTCACTGCCGGAGATGATCGAACAAATCTTGGGTGTCCCCGAAGTCGATTGTGCGGTGGATTGCGTTGGATTCGAAGCCCGCGGCCACGGAGGCGATGCCGGGGTTGAAAAACCTGCCACCGTGCTCAACCAAGTCATGGAGGTTACCCGCGTAGCCGGCGGAGTTGGTATTCCAGGTTTGTATGTGACCGACGACCCGGGCGGTGTCGATGAGGCCGCGCGAACCGGTAACCTATCGATCCGCATCGGATTGGGGTGGGCAAAATCCTTGCACTTTACGACCGGTCAGTGTCCGGTGATGAAGTACAACCGAGGGCTGATGATGGCGATCTTGCACGAGCGATGCCAAATCGCAAAGGCCGTCAACGCCACCGTTATTCCTCTCGAGGATGCTGTCAAAGGTTACGCGGACTTCGACAAGGGCGCCGCCAAGAAGTTTGTTCTCGATCCTCACGGCGTCCTCGCCGCGGCAACCTAGAACGCGGTTGATTCATCGAACGTTGCCGCGCCGCCGTATTCCACCCGTGAAACGGCGGCGCGTCGTTCGCGTGAGTTGAACGAGCGAAACAACCGACTCGCTGCTGGACCCGCGGTCACACTGTGAGCATGACCTCACGGACCGGAATCGCATGTTGTTCGCAACGCTGCAGCATCTCCTCCACAATGTCGCGATACTTGTCCGCGAACGCTCTCCCGTATTTGGCATTGCAATGCGCGATGCGTTCCGTGGCGTTTCGCGGGTCTGCTGCTGCCGCCATTCGCGTCGAGTTGGGAATGACGGTTTTGAATGGTTGTGGGATCTTCGAGTAGGGGTCACGAATCATTTCGCGGTGCAGTGAGATTTGCTCGCGGTACAACGTCCACAGCGTTCCGAGTGCGGTGAGCTTGAAGCCGTACTTTCCAATTCGCTCGACCAGGTTTTCAGATCCTCGTATCGAAAGTTGGTCCGGGACGCTTGGAATCACATAGCCGTCTGCGATCCGCATCATCATCTTCACTTGCATCGCGACGCTCGGCGGGCAATCGACCAATACAAAGTCGTAGTTTGCATTGAACCAACGTCCGATCTTTTTCATCTGCTTGCCGAGGTGGATCTGCAGTTCTCGCTCGCTGCTGTAGGAGCGGCACAGGCGATGCGAACGTGCCACGTTGCTGAAGAAGTCGTCAATGCGAAACGAGCATGGCAGCACGTCCAGGTTTTCCAATGCCGACTCCACCGATGACGCGGCTTGAAGGATGAACCGAGGCAAACTTGCCTCTTCAAAGTTGCAGTCCGCCATCGCCAGAAACAAATCGTGCAGCGTCGTTCGCGATTTCTCCGCAGCGAGCATGCGAGGTTGTCCCACCAACAGTTCTCCCGCCATACTTTGATGATCCGCATCGATGACCAGTGTTCGATAGTTCTGTTCGGCAAGTGTTTCGGCCAACGCGATTGTCGAAGCGGTTTTTCCAACGCCGCCTTTCAGGTTGATCATGAGAACAGTGGGCATGGAACGTCCTTCGCAAAGAGTAGGAAGTGTAGGGCAACCCGTCCGCTGCATCGCTGAGTCGCGGCACGTTGGCCGCAGGTCAGCGCACGCAATCATCGCAATTGTTTCGCGACTTGTTCCGAACGGGCGTAACAACACCCCTCTCTTTGCCTATCAAAGTCCGCATATCAAGCAATCGGAGGCCGTTTCTGCTGCCGATCAAACTCGCTCACCCATAGGACCGTCCTAATCGTCGCGACCGAGCGCGGTCGCGGCTATCGGTGTCATTGGGGAATGAACACGTTGCGTGTCTGTCTGCACGACCTTGTTTGGGCCGATGACGAATAGACGCGACTACTGACGCATGGCTCAGTTTTTGAACCGATGCCGAAGCCATGGCATGGTCCCTTTTGGTAATCTCCGACGATTGCCTCTACCCGTCGCCGAAAGTGAAGCAATAACCACTGCCCGTAAAAGGTTGACTCAATTCACGTTGGAACATGATGGCACATTCGCAACCTCAGGTCAGGTGAGTTGTACGTTGATAAACATCGGAGGAGGAACCTGAAAAACACCGTACGCGCGCACGTGGTTCGCCACGGATTCTCAGCGCCGCCTGGATCTTTATGAATTGGCCAAACGAGATATGGTTCGACCTGCGGAAAAACTTTATCACAAGGCCGTCAATCCTTATGAACTGCGAAACTCAGCCGATCAACCAGAGCTCATTGACACCGGTCAGCTAGTCGAGTGATCGGACGGGCTCGACGATTGTTTTGTTATCCGCTTCCAATTTGAGTTCGCTTGCGCTATCACCCTCTTCAACCCATTTCTCCCACTGCGTCTCGCTTTCATCGCGAGAGATCGGGCCGGAGCAGACCACTAATCGATATTTCAGTGTAAGCGTTTGATTCGCTCTGATTGTTCGTTTCTCGTCAAACAAAACCGCAGGGCTGAAGTAGGGCATTCCCGGTGCGACGTACCATTTTGAAGGGAACGGATCATTGTCCGGGTGATCTAGGAACAACAGGCTTTGGCCGGAATCGTTGCGGAACGCGACCCAGGGTGATGGCCTTCCGTGGCAGTCTTCGTTTTCGTCCCCGTGACTGTTGTAAAACGTTCCCCGGCGCATCGGTTCACTCATCCGAATGGAAAGACCGGCGTATCCTCCGTATGATTTTCCTCCGACTTCACCAGGGATCGGTGTTCTGCCCAAGGTGATCGCCTGGTCGAGAGCCTGGAAACGGGACACCCAATCGATTGCATAATTGCCCGAGTCTTCAACCGTGCTGATTCTGATTGTGCGGCTTTCATGCAGGACAGCCTTCGCGTCGGAACCCGGAGCATACTCGAGTTCTTGCGCAATGGAGACATCACCGTTTGACGCGGTCTCCCGTTTGCTCGATTCCAGCCGCGTACGGCCGTGAGATAATCCGGTGTCTCGATCTTCTTCCCAGTAATTCACGCCATTGATGTACTTCCATGAGAACCAAATGCCGCGGTGCCAAGGATGGTCATGGGGACGTAGGTCGGTGAAGACTGATCCACCGGGCGGGCGAACCGGATGAAAATACGGTTTGCCTTCGACCGGATCATGATTCAGTTTCCACAGTGTCGTTCCGTCGGTTTGGACTGAGATACTTTTGGCGTCTTCGATTACGCTGCCCGGGCGAGCTGCATCGCAACAGCACGGCGTCAGAAGGATGAGTAGGAAGGTGCAGATTGGTTTCATTGCCGGATCCGATGCCTTACGATGCGTCAGTTTGGGAACTCTCGAGGATTTCTCTCGTCGTTTCTTCGCTAATGTCAGAATTGCCCGACAGGTTCAATGTTCTCAAGTGTGGCAGTTGCTTCAGTGGCAGCAGAACGGATGCCTTGTCGAGCCCGCAGCGTGATAGATCGAGGGTCTCGAGTTTGGGAAGCGTGGCGATGATTTCGATCCATGTTGGATCGAGGTAATTGTCCGCCAGATTCAGACGTTTCAGGTTTTTGCAATTTGCAATCGCGTCGAAGGCTTCATCGCCGAGAAAGAGTTGGCGAAGCGTGAGCGTGTCTAGATGTTCGGGATGGTGGACGTTTGCCAGAAATTCGCCTGTCACCGGAAGGTCACGAAGTAACAACACTCGCAGTTGTGTGAATGCCTTTGTCACCTGCATGGCATCATCATCGAGCGAAGCACAGCGCGACAAACGAAGGGTTCGGATTTGAGACGCGATAGGTGTCAGCGCGGTCAAGCCGCCGCCGTCGATAGCGGCGTCTTCGATGGTTAGGTTCTCGAGAGTTTTAATTTTCGCGACTGCATCCATGCTTTCGTTGTCGATGCCATATTCCCCAAGTTTCAGTGATTTGAGCCTGGGGAAATGGCTCAATGAAGCAATGTCCTTGCCTCCGAGTTGACTGCACATCCGCAAATCGAGCGAAACCAATTGAGATGCTTCGAGCAACGTCGACAGATGCTCACCGACGATGGGCTGGTCGATGAGCGCCAGGTGAGTCAGCTTCGGTCGGGTTGCGATCGGTGTGATGTCATCGAGTCCGGGCGTGTTCCGCAACGTTAATTGCCGGAGATGAGGAAGACGACCGACGGTTTGCGCGAGCAAACTATTATCGACCGACACGTTCTGCAAATACAGTTCTTCGAGCTGTGTCAGCTTTCCTATCTCAGCGAGCAAACCCGCGGGAGCGCCGGCGGCACGAATGCGGAGAGTTTTGAGGTTGGTGCATTCCAACGCCGCACGCAATCCAGCCTCGTCGGCGGAGCCCCGGTCCACGGCGAGGTCAATGAGGGTCGGTTGTCCCCGATCGTCCAACTGTAGCGTGCCACCACATGCTTCCACCGCGTGGCGTACAGAGGCAACCTGCGTCTCGGTCAACAAAATTGATTCGACCGCGGGAGGCGTTTCGGTTGAGCCGTTGGGGGCAACTTTGACGCAGCCTCCGATCAGCGTGATCAGTACGCATAAGGCAAATGCGGAGCTACGTGGCATAGTCGACGGGAGCATCATAATGTCCATGGTCCGCGCATTTCGCGTGAAAGCATCGCTTTGGCACGCTCACTCGGGGCCACCAACTGTTTCTTCGTCGGGTCCCAGACAATCTTCTCACCCGTGCGGACCGCGATATCGCAGAGGTGGCTAATCGTGTCGCTTCGTGCGGCGTCACTCATATTGGATACCGCCGCCGTAGGATCTTTTTCCTTGACTGCTTGGATGAAGTTTCCTTGGTGATGATTGCTGACGAGCAATTGTGTGTCTTCGGTATCGAGTTTCGTTGCGAGCAGAACTGGATCGCTCGCCGCCGTGCGATCTTTGCTGCGGCAAACTTCGATCCATCCTTCTTCGCCGATGAATTTGGTGCGATCGGCTCCGGGGCGGAATGTCATTTTCACGTCACCTAGTTTGATCTTCATGTCCCAGTTGAACACACAGTCGTAAAGCCCATCGGTTGGGATTTCCCCATTGCCTTCCACCTCGATTAATCCACTCAGATCGGCGTCACTGCCCCACACCATGATGTCCAACGGATGGGCACCCCATCCACCGAGATACCCGATCGATTGATCGTAGATCCAGTAGCTTCCTGGTGGTTTGCATCGATCGACGGTGTATGGGGTCTGCGGGGCCGGGCCGAGCCACATGTCGTAGTCCAGTCCGTCTGGTATCGGCGATGGAGTGGGCGTGCCGCCTTCGCCTCCGTTGGGGCAGTCCACTTCGATCGTGTGTACCTTCCCGATGGCCCCTCGTCGAACCAGTTCGCATCCGTGATGACAGTGTGCGGTGCTGCGTTGCTGGGTACCGTATTGAAAGACGACACCGTGCTCGGCAAACGTTTTTTCGCACGCCAGGGTTTGTTCGAGTGACAGCCCCAGTGGCTTTTCAACATAGGCACTCTTTCCCGCCTGGGCAGCCATGATCGCAATGGGAACATGCCAGTGATCGGGAGTGGCGATAACGACTGCGTCGATGTCATCCCGGGCCAGCAGATCACGAAAGTCTTGATAGGCTTCGCCACGAATTACTTTCGCGATCGATTCGCGCCGGTCGCGATAGCAGTCCGACACGGCCACGATCTGTGCGTCCTGAACCCGTCTGACTTGGTTAAGAATGCTGCGTCCTCGCGAGCCAACACCGATGTGTCCGACAGTGATTCGATCACTTGCGGGTGGCTTTTGGCGGTCGCCGAGAGCACTGCTCGTGATCACGTAGGGAGCCGATGCTCCGACGGCGAGGGCGGAACCGGTTTTGAGAAAATCTCGCCGAGTTGTGTTGGATTTCATGTCGTTGCTCCGTGGGAGATCGTGGGGAGTTCGGAGAGGGATCGGTTTGAGTGATGTGGGACGTGGAACCTAGGCATGTGCGGCGAGATCCGTCAAACGGGGGCAGGTGCCGTTGCACTGGATTTCACTCCACATTCGTGCAGGTATTCGACGCTGCGTCGTAGCATGTCTTCGTCGCCAATGATTTCCAATGTGGAAGACTTGATGTCGCGGTTTTTCAGCACATCACAAACGCCCTTAATGTCAATCACACCGTCTCCAAGGGCGATGGTTGAGAAGCCGCATCCGAAAACGGTTCCGCGTTTCGATTCCCACTGCTCGTCCAGGTCTTTCCAATGCACGTGATGGATTTTGTCCTTCAATACAGTGGCCATTTCGACCGGGTCGGCACCACCGAGCCAAGCGTTGCCGGTGTCGAGGTTGATGCCGAGAGATTCCGGGCTGCCCAAGCGGTCCATCACGTCTTGCAAACCGCGAATGCTGCCCGTGACCGGCCCGTGTGGTTCGAGTAGGACGCGTACCCCGTAGTCAGCCGCCATGGCAACCGGTGCGACCAGTTTCTCGGCAACGACAAAAACCTGTTCAGCGTAGGACAGGTTTTTGGCCCACGTCGATTTCGGGTCCATGTCGGTCGTGACGACGTCTCGAATTCCGATGGCAGCGGCAAATCGAATCGCTTTCATGATTTCGGCGGTTGCATAGGTCGCGGGATTACTCGGTTCGAGCAAGCCTGCATGGGCGCAAACGGTCGATGGTTGAATGCCGTATTGTTCGAAGAGCCGTTTGACCTCGAAGGGATTGTCATCGAGGCTAACGGTCGGCGAGAAACCCGCGGTTGCCAACATGCTGCCACCGGAGTTTGTGTCGGTGATGTCGGCACAGTCGAATCCCATGCTCTTGGCGCGTTGGAGCTGCACTTCCACGCTCGCAAAGGGTTCGATCAGCAGGAATACACCAATCTTCATTGTTGTTCTCGATTAGGGACAGGCATTGGTTGTGAATCGCTCGTTTGGGTGTCCGCATGATTCTCACCCGCGGCCCAGGCGGTGCCGCGAATCAGGAATGTTTTGAATCCGGGAGTACTCATTTGCTCGGCCGCGTGACCGAGCAGCAATGTGAAGCTGCGGCCTTCGCCGTAGTTGTGCGCGAGGGCAATCGGTTCGATCTGACCCGTTCCACGGTGTTCAGGGCTAGAGAAGGCTGACGCCAGGATTGTGCTGTCCTTTTGAACCGCCGTGCGGTGCCACAACTCATCATGAATCGTGAAGTCTTTCATGCCGCGTGTGATCGGGTGATCGCTTGCATCGATCCGAACCCGAAAATCGTGCTGTGGGCCGTGACCGGTTTGTCCGACTTTCCACGTTGCCAATGTCATTTCGTGATACGGCGTCCAATCCGGGAACGATGACGATCCCGCATGCACGACGACGTGACCTCCGCCTTGCCGAACAAAACTGAGGTAAGTGTGCTTGAGCGTTTCCGACCATGCGGCGTTTGGGGGACGAGACCCTCCGTAGGTATTCCAATTACTCAGAATCACATCAACATTCTGCAACCGCCGACTAGTGAGTCGCTCGGGGTGATACTCGATGTCGACGGAGAAGCCGCCTTCTTCGAGGATGGATTGAAGTTGCGGGGTGGTGGCTCGCCAGTTGTGATTGTTCTGGCCGGTTAGCAGCAATACTCGGATGGGATCCGCACCGCGTTGGCGATTTTCTGGCGAAACGCCGGAGTTGGGATCGCCACTCTCATCCCCACTGACCCAACCTCCGAGAACAACGAATGCGAGGCCAATACACGTCTGCGCGACCAATCGCGATTTCGAGGGGTGGGATAAAGTGAACACGTGGTATGCTGAAGAGAGGAAGGGTATTCTCAGGGTTTCGCGATGACTATTTTACAGTTCCGGCATTGCGGGTAAATTTCGTTATGCTTCACTGCGAAATTTTGAACTCGGCCGGATGGTCCCATGAGCCAACGCATACCCATCTACAAATACCAGGACGAGACCTACCGGGCGGATTCGTGCCAGCCATTGTTGGGTGCCGCTCGGGACGGCGATCTGACTTTCGATGCGGTGGTGCATGGTCATTATCCAGGAAAGCCACTGCCGGGTTCGGCAATGCCCGGGCTGAAAACGCTCGGTTACTGGAACGCGGAGAAGCAGCAACACTGGGGATTGGATTGGCATCAGAACGAAGGGCTCGAGATCTGTTTGTTGGAGCGAGGGCATCTCGAATTCGCGGTCGAAGACGAAGTTCACCAACTGCAACCGAATGACCTCACGATCACGCGACCGTGGCAAAGACATCGTCTCGGCTCTCCTTCGATCGGTCCCGGTCGATTGCACTGGATAATCATTGACCTCGGCGTGCGAAGGCCGCACCAGCATTGGCGTTGGCCGCCGTGGATCGTGCTGACGCGGGATGACCTCGATGAGTTAACGAGCCTGCTGAGACAGAACGAGCAACCGGTTTGGTCGCAGGCAAACGAAGTGAGTCAGTGTTTTCAACGCATCTCCCGGATTCTCGGAGAACAGGGACACACAACTGAAGTAGCGAATGTCTCGTGGTTGAAACTGTTGATCAACGAAATGTTGCTCTTGCTGCTCGACCTTCTGCGTAGTCGCGATGTCAAGAAAGATGCGAGCCTGGCGGACACACAGCGAACCGTCGAGTTGTTCCTCGATGATCTCCGCAACGATCATCACCATCTCGCGGAAGAGTGGACACTAAAAATGATGGCGGAATCCTGCGGGTTGGGGGTGACCCGGTTCACGGAGTACTGTCGTCGGTTGACCAATACCACGCCGATGCAACACCTCAATCGGTTGAGGTTGGAAGCCGCCGCGAAGTTGCTGCTGCAGCACTCCGATCTCAGCAATGCGCAGGTCGCACGGGCGTGTGGTTTTAGCTCGCCACAGTACTTTGCCACCGTGTTCCGGCGTCACTACGGCTATTCGCCGCAGAAGCATCGTCTCGAGAATAAAGACTGACTGAACATCGGCTCTCGCTCGATCAATCCCGGCCAATGGCGGAAACGAAAGATTGGTTCAAAGTCGTCGCAACTACGGCGGGCAGCGAATCGTCCGGATAAGTCTTGCTTGGGTCTCTTTGACCGCGATGAAGGACAAATGGCTTTAGTGGTGCGTCAAAGCCAAATTCGAGGGTAGCGAAACTCGCCAAGAGTTTCGGGAGGGCTCGTGAGTCACCGAAAGTTTTGGCAACTTTCGCTACGCCCTTGAACCCTCATTCTCGATCGTGATGCACACTAGGGGCATTAGGGAGTTTTCTGGTCCTCAGACCGCAGTTGGCGATTTTCTCTTTCGATTCGTTCGCGTTGTTTGTTGCTGAGCCCGAATTGGTAGTGGTGTTCAGGACGATAGTCGATATGGCTTTTCTTCATTTCAGGATCGTCCACGTCGAGACTGAGATCACAATCGAATCGAGTCAATATCGAGTGTTGGTGTGACCAGTTTCTCGTCGCATTTTTAAAGTGCGAGATACCCCAGGTAATGCCACGACCGTCGCCCGAATCGGTGAAGGCATCGGGGACATACGGGCCGGCGGCGACGGGCATCAGTTCGGTGATGGATGCGATTTCAAAGTTGATCCAATCTTCGGCATATTGAACGGTAAAGTGTTCTTGCCCGTCACGAATCGATAGGCAGGCGACACCTTTTCTGAACGGAAACAATGCGACCTCGTGGCTGGAGTTCATGACCGGGTTGAGCGAATGTTTGATGAACGGGCCGAGAGGGTTATCCGCGATGGCTAACCCTTGTGCGACCCACAAAGCATGGGGACGATTGAACGCCGACTTGTAATAGAGATAAACCTTACCGTTGTGGACCAGTGGGTTGGGGTCTTGGACAGCGTACTGATCCCACTCGCCCGGTTTGCCGGTGGGAACGGTTTCGGTATTGGCGGGCGTCCATGGTCCATCCACCGAGTCGGCAAACGACACCGAAATCGGACAATAGTCGCCTCGCGTCATGCTGGGTTCGGAGAACGCTTGGTAGTACAGATAGAACTTGTCTTTGAACTTCAAAACGCCCGGCGTCGCGACGGAACGCCATCCCGGATTGGGCTTCGTTGGACGAGGGACCGCGACGCCTTGTTCAGTCCACGTGAATCCATCGTCGCTGGTCGCGTACCAAATCTCGGCTAAATCCCAGTCGGTCGACGGAATGGTGTCGGTGCACTTGTCGGGACCCTTCGGCGGTGTCGGAGTGCTGCGGTGCGTGTACCAAACGTAGTACCTTCCGTTTTCGCGAACCACTTTGGTCGCATCGCGCCTGGACACGGTTCCGTCGCCACCGTGGTAGTCGAATCCTTTCAGTGGCGTGTATTTGAACTGCGAGTACAGCTCGTTGTCTTCTAAACGTGGTGCCGGATAGTGCTCGAAACTCCGGCGCATTGCGGCGCTGAGTTCTCGATCCTTTGTCTCATCGGTAACTGTGTAGGGAAACGCGGTCGTGGGTTCGTCCGCGGGAACTTTCGCGAGCGTCGCGAGAACCAATGCGGGAAGTAGATAGAACCAATGAAGCGGTGTTCTATGCATCATCGTAGTGCCGAAACGTGGGGACCAAGCTGCCATATGTGTTTGGCGAAAGGATGTTTGGAAGTACTACGATCACGATGGCGAACATCGAAAGCGAGGTTTCCATTTCTGTTCAACAGCATAGGAGCCGCGGAGGCTTTGTCTATCCTCCACGAATTTGAATGCGGTACTTTAGCGGTGAAATATTGAACTCGCGACGGAAGACTTGTGCTAGATATTCCGGTGAACCAAATCCCGAACGACGGGCAACCTCGGGGATCGGTTGATCAGTGTTGGTTAGCAGGTCCTTGGCGCGTTCCAAGTGCACACGGCGAATTTCGGCCGCGGGAGATCGGGCGAGAACCCGTTGGAATTGTCGTTCCAATTCACGCCGCGACATCGGTACTGCTTTCAAAACATCAGCAACACAGATCGGTTCGGACGCGTGTTCACGAATGAAACGCACCGCCAGTGCGAGTTCGGGTTGGTCGATCGCGAGGACCTCCGTCGATCGTCGAGCACAAATGCCCAGTGGCGGAACACGAATGGATTGTTTGGGTGTTTTGCGTCCATCAATCATGCGATCGAGCAGTTCAGCGGCGCGATACCCGATCTGTTCCGAGTCGACTTGAATGCCGGATAGCGGTGGACTGCACGTTTCACATAGCAAGTCGTCGTCATCGCCGGCCAGGATCGCGACTTGTTCGGGAACGAGGATGCTGTTTTCGCGACACACCTCGATGAGTTCACGTCCGACACGATTGGCCCAGGTAAGAATTCCCACTGGTTTGGGAAGGTTTGCGAGCCAACGAGCCATGTCTGCCCTGCGGTTTTTCCAACCCTTGCCTGCGCCTCGTCGTGGACGATAAACGCTGCATTCAAAGCCGGATTGGTTAACGCTGTCGACGAAGGTATCGCAGTGCAGTCCAACCCACGCGATTCGATTGGGCCCGCAATATGCAAAGTGTTTGAGGCCGCGGTCGGTGAAATGTTGGACGGCCATTTCAGCCGAGCCGACCACGTCGCTCGTAACACGAGGAAGTTGAACGTCACCCAACTCGATAGCTGAAACGTTTACCGTCGGTACTGAAGCAGCCTCAACTTCACGAGCGATCGGGCGCGTGGCCACTCGAGCCAGAATTCCATCACCCGACCAACCAGGCGGCAGGTGCAACGGTTCATCTTGACCACGGGCCTCAATCCATAGATGCCAGTGCGAGCGTTGATTGGCGTAGCGAATGATGCCTCGAACCATCCGTCGTCCCCATCCTGTTGCGGTATCGACAAGGACGGCGATCTGTTTTTCGCGATTGTTTGACAACGTTTTCGGCTCGTTAGTGGCTGGCTCGTCCGCGAAGCAATGGAAGGACGTGACGCATCTTTTTCAACCTGAATGGGGCCAAATGAGTAACGAAGGGTGATCGAATAAGACTTTCAAAACGCATCGCACGGCCAGGCTCAAGGCAACCGACGCGTTAAGCAGTCAACTGAAATCAGACGGCTATTTGGCGGCGTCGGAACGTTCTTTCGCACCGTTCGTTTGCCGAATCAAGTTAATCGACGCCTGGCGTGAATGCTAAGATTTTCTGCGCTTTCTTTTCGTGGACAAGAGGCTCTGGGGCGGAGTATCGTTTAGTAACCGCTGGCGATGTGAGATCGAACGCCCAAGGCGGGCTGGTTCCTTTGAGCCGAACGCTTGGATCGATCCAGGCAACTGTACGCCCGGCAATTGACTGCCCGGCAAATGACTTACCACGTAATTGCATTCGAATGACCCTGACCGATTATGTCGTCTTGCTGACGTACCTGCTGGGCATCTTTGCCGTGGGTGTTGGGTTAAGTGCGAAGGTGAAGAACACCGGTGACCTGTTTTCCGCGGGCGGTCAATCGCCGTGGTGGGCGTCGGGGCTTAGCGCGTTCATGACGATGTTCTCCGCCGGGACGTTTGTTGTCTGGGGTGGCATCGCGTATCGGCTTGGGATCGTCGCGGTGATGATCAACCTTTGCTACGGCGTCGCCGCGGTGTTGGTCGGATACTTCGTCGCCGGTCACTGGCAGCGGATCGGGATTCGCACGCCGGCGGAGTTTATCGAAAAGCGTTACGGCGTCGGTCCGCTGCACTTTTACACCTGGTCGATGATGATCTATCGCATGGTCGGCGTGGCGGTGGCGTTGTATTCATTGTCGGTGTTGTTGGTCGCGCTGATGCCGTTGGCCGAAGGAAACCCGCTGCGTGATCCGGCGACCGGCAATCTGTCGATCACTTGGGCGATCCTGGTGTTCGGCGGCATCGTCGTGCTGTACACGATGGTCGGCGGGCTGTGGGCGGTGCTGATGACTGACGTGTTGCAGTTCATCGTTTTGAACTTGGCCGTGCTGTTCATGATCCCGCTGATCGTGGCGGACGCGGGCGGAATCAGCTCGCTGATCGATCGTGCACCGCCAGGATTCTTCAATCCTGTCTCGGGCGACTACACGTGGTTCTTCTTGGCCGGTTGGGTGGCGATCCACTTCTTCATGGTCGGCGCGGAATGGGCGTTCGTCCAGCGGTTCTTATGCGTGCCCAGTGCGCGCGACGCAAAGAAGAGTGCCTACCTGTTCGGCATCCTGTACTTGGTCAGCCCGATGTTGTGGTTGTTACCGCCGCTGGCCTATCGCGTGATCAATCCCGACGCGGATCCGGAACAAGCGTACGTTCTGTCGTGCCAACATGTTTTGCCGATCGGCATGTTGGGCTTGATGATCGCGGCCATGTTTTCGGCGACGGCCAGCATGGTCAGTTCGCAGTTGAACGTCTTCGCCGGCGTGTTGACCGAAGACATCTACAAACGCGTGCGTCCGCAATCCGATCAACGGCACTTGTTGCGTGTCGGCCGCGGGATGAGCTTCGTTCTGGGAGCGATCCTGATTGCGTTGGCGATTGCCGTTCCCGCAATGGGCGGTGCCGAAGACGTGATTGTGACGATCACCAGTTTGATGGTCGGACCGCTGTTAGCGCCGACGATATGGGGGCTGTTCAGTCGACGCATTTCACAGACGGCCGTTTGGTGCACCGCGGGCGTTTGTTTCTTAGCCGGTGCGGCGGTGAAGTTCGGCTGGCCCGACTTTTTTGCCGCCTATGGCAAGTACCCCGACGTTGTCGTCGGCGTGGTCTTGCCCGTCGCGGTTTTGACCGTCGTGCAATTGCTATCCAAGGGCACGTCGCCCGGTTGGTCACGTCTTCACCACACGGCACAGGCTGGCCAAGTCGCGAACAACGCATCGAGCCCCGTTGCAACGACCTTTGATCCCACGCCCGGCTTCATCGTGTCGGGCGCGTTGATGGTCTGTGGCTTGATGATGTTCGCGTTGTTGTTTGTCAACACGCAGAGCCTGGCAACGATCGGCTACTTTGCCAGCGCACTGATCCTGCTGTCTGCCGGAATCGGTTACGCCGCCCATCGCAAATCTCGCACAAACCTTTCACAAATTTCGACACCATCATGATCAACGACGGACCCGTCGCCGAAACCAGATCGCCTCTGGTCAAACAAATTCAAACTGACCTTGTCGTCGTCGGCGGCGGATTGGCCGGTGTGTGCGCCGCCATCACTGCGGCTCGTGCCGGCATCCGCGTGGTCTTGATCCAAGACCGACCGGTGCTGGGCGGCAACGCATCAAGCGAAGTCCGCTTGTGGGCGTTGGGCGCGACGTCGCACATGGGCAACAACAACCGCTGGGCCCGCGAAGGTGGCGTGATCGACGAGATCTTTGTCGAAAACACGTATCGCAACAGCGACGGAAACCCGCTGATCTTGGACACGATCCTGTTGGAAAAGGTCGTCGAAGAACCCAACATCACGTTGCTGTTGAACACGGCCGCATTCGAAGTCACCAAGAGCGACCCGGACACGATTCAGTCAGTGCGAGCGTTCTGTAGCCAGAACAGCACGATGTACGATGTGTCTTCGCGGTTGTTCTGTGACGCGTCGGGCGACGGCATCATCGGTTTCATGTCGGGTGCCGCGTTCCGCATGGGCGCGGAAACGAAAGAAGAGTTCGGTGAACAGTTCGCACCCGATGAAAGTTACGGCCAACTGCTGGGCCATTCGATTTACTTCTACACCAAAGACACAGGGCGACCGGTTCGATTCGTGCCGCCCAGCTTTGCGATCAAAGACATCAAAGCCATTCCGCGTTGGCGAAACTTTGCGGTCGGCCAAGACGGTTGCCGACTGTGGTGGATCGAATACGGCGGTCGTCTGGATACCGTCCACGAAACCGAAACGATCAAGTGGGAATTGTGGAAAATCGTTTACGGCGTCTGGGACTACATGAAAAACTCGGGGAAATTTCCCGAGGCTGAAACGTTGACGTTGGAATGGGTCGGCCAGATCCCCGGCAAACGCGAAAGTCGTCGTTTCGAAGGGGACACGATGATGATCCAGCAAGACGTCATCGAACAACGACGATGCAACGACGCGGTCAGCTTTGGCGGATGGGCCGTCGACCTGCACCCGTCCGATGGCGTTTACAGCGATCTGCCCGGTTGCAATCAGTGGCACAGCAAAGGCGTCTATCCGATTCCCTTCCGTGCGATGTACAGCCGCAACATTCGCAACCTGTTCTTGGCCGGTCGGATCATCAGTGCCAGCCACTTGGCATTCGGATCGACTCGCGTCATGGCCACGTGTGCCCACAACGCTCAAGCCGTCGGCATGGCGGCGGCGATCTGTCATCGAGACAACTTGGTCCCCAAGGATTTGTTGGATGAGGTTCGGATGCGGGGGCTGCAGAAAGAACTGCTGCGGACCGGTCAACACATCCCACACGTCTTGACCGATGACGAAGCCGACTTGGCGACCAAGGCGACGGTGTCGGCCAGCAGTGAACTGCAATTGCAATGTCTGCCGGCGGGCGACGACTCGATCCCATTGGAAAGTCCCGTCGGAATGCTGCTGCCAATCGTTCCGGGCAAGCTTCCGCGATTCCAGTTTCAATTGGATGCCAAGTCGACCACCGAGATCCAGTTTGAACTGCGCGGCTGCACTCGCGAAGACTCCTTCACGCCCGACGAAGTCCTGGCAAGTCGCAACGTGGCGGTGGACGCTGGACGCCAATCGGTGGAAGTCGATTTTGACGTCACGATCGATACACCGCGTTATCTGTTTGTCTGCTTGATGGCCAACCCTGACGTCACGGTATCACTCAGCGACCAGCGCATGACCGGTGTCTTGTCGGTGCACCACACGCTGGAACGCAAAGTCAGCAATTCGGCGGTTCAAGATCCGCCGGACGGTATCGGCGTCGAACGCTTTGAATTTTGGCTGCCTCAACGAAGGCCCGCCGGCAAGAACTTGGCGATGCAGATCACACCGCCGCTGTCCGGGTTCGGTCCAGCCAATGTCATCACCGGGCCCGAACGTCCGACGTCGGGCATCAACGCTTGGGTCGCGTCGCCCGATGATGCGTCACCGACGTTGGATCTGAATTGGGAACAACCGGTCACGATTCGGCGCGTCGTCGTCGCGTTGGACACGGACCTGGATCACCCGATGGAAACCGTGCTGATGGGGCATCCCGAATCACGCATGCCGTTTTGTGCGGCGAACATTCGCGTGACGGATGATACGGGGCTTTGCTTGGCCGAGGTTTCCGACAACCACCAAACACGTTGCGATCTGTCGTTCCCCGCGACGCAAACCAGCGGGCTGAAGATCGAAGTCAGCGGCACGGACAACAGCATCCCCGTCAGTGTGTTCCGCGTCCGCGTCTTCGAATGACCGTGAACGAGCCCTCAGCCAACCGAATCCAGCAATCCCACCCCCATCAATTCCCTCCGATGTCCCACCTATTCGATTCGCCGCATTTCCCCCTGGTTCGAATCTGTTTCGTTCTCGGGTGCATGCTTTCGTCACCGTCAGCGTATACACAACAGCCATCTGGCGAGGACGAACAAGTCGTCTCGCTTGGCAGCGAGTGGAAATTCAATACGTTCTTCGGCGAAGGTTCTGATCCGCACCGCATTCAGGCCGGTCCGGATGACATCGTGATTGACAATGCTAACGACGATCTTGTCGAGGTTGTTGGAAATTGGGGACGCAAAACCGAAGGCGATCGCGACACGAAACTTTGGGGCGACGACTATCGGACCCGGTTCTACACTGACGCAGACTTCGTTCCCGGAGAATCATTGCCGGCCGTCCGATTCGACACCACGCCACCGCGTGCCGGCCTGTTCGAACACTTCATCTATTATCCCTTTGGTCATCACCTGACAACGCGAGTGCGGATTGCTCACGCCGACGGAACCGACACACAACATATCAGCCAGCGTGTGCGATGCGCACAATGGGTCAGCCTGGGCGTTTATCGATTGGATCCCGGCGGCGATCATTTCCTTGAAATGTCCGCCATTACGCCCGGTGGTGTTGCCGCTGACGCAGTGATGTTACGTCCGGTTTCCGATGCACAGTGGTTGGCATCACGTGCCGACATCCGCAATGCACCATCCCCCGAATTGGATGATTCCGATTGGGATGCGATCCCTGTGCCGGGTCACTGGGGCATGCGGAACGAGTACAGCAATTACAACGGAAAGGGTTGGTATCGACGATCTTTCACCTTGCCCCAAACCTGGCAACGCGATGAAAGTCGACGCATCCGCTTGCGTTTCGAAGCCGTCTATCACGTGGCTCGCGTCTTTCTGAACGGTCGGTACGTCGGACGTCATCAAGGCGGGCTGACACCGTTCGAGTTTGACGTCACGGACCAGCTGAATTTCGACGGAACAAATGTGTTGGCGGTCGAAGCCGACAATGACTTCTTGGTCGGCGCGACTTGGAATTGGGGCGGCATCATCCGTGACGTGTCGCTGATTCAAACCAGCGACGTCCGCGTGTCTTATCAGTACGTTCACGCGGAACCAGATTTGAACGCCGGCACTGCGGCGATCCAAACAAAAGTCCGCGCGACCAACGACAGCACGCGACAACGCACGGTCGATCTGCAAACTGAACTTTACGACGGTGATCGGTTGTTGGGCTCCGGCACGGCCACCATCACGGTGCCGGCGAAGAATGACCGCGAAGCCACCATCAACATCGACTTGAAGCCCGCCGACGTGCACCTTTGGCACTTCGACCGACCGCATATGTATCACGCCAAAACAACGCTTCGTGAAAACGGTTCGTCACAGCATTCACGCAGCGATCGATTCGGCATTCGCAAGGTTCAGATCAAACCCGAAGGCTTATGGCTGAACGGCGAAAAGGTCCGCTTGGCGGGATACAACCGCGTCAGCGACCATCGTTACTGGGGCAGTTCGGAACCCGAGCATGTGCTGCGGCACGATGTCCGACTGATGAAGAATGCCAACGCGAACTTCATGCGGATCATGCACGGCACGCAAAACAAACGGCTGATCGAACTGTGCGACGAAAACGGCATCCTGTTGTTCGAAGAGGTCAACGTTCGCGAACTGACCAACCCAGAACTCACACCGCCCGATTATCCATTGACACGTCAATGGTTGCGGGAGATGATCGAGCGTGATGTGAATCATCCGTCGATCATCGGATGGAGCGTTGGTAATGAACTGAGCAACCACTACACGTACGTCGCCAAGATGATCGATTACGTGCGTCGTGAATTGGACCCGCATCGCTTGGTCAGTTGTGTCAGCAACACGGGCTATCGCGATCACGAAACCCCGGAAACCGATCCGCTGGGCGAATCCGATGTCATGCTGCAGAACTGCTATATGCAGCGGCCGACGACGATGATCGAAGCCCTGCATCGGAAGTGGCCGAACAAGCCGATCTTCTTTTCCGAGTTTGGCATGGGCAAATTCACCGAAGCCAGTTTGGACGGATCGCTGCCCGAACTGGATCAGTGGAACGCGTGCATCCGCGGCCATTTTCCGTTTGTCATCGGCGCGTCACTGTGGACCTACAACGATTACCGCAGCGGGTACGCACAAACGTTGGAAGACGAAAACCGTGCATGGGGCTTGGTCAATGTTTGGCGACAGAAACGACGATTGTTCGCGCAGTGCCGATCGGAAAACAGCCCCGTTTTGGACATCCAAATCGACGCGGTCAATCCCAATCAAAACAATGCGTCGGTGAAGATCCCGATCCGCGGTCGCGATGACTATCCTTGCTTCACCATGCAAGATTACGACCTGGTATGGCAGTTTCGCGATTCCGATGGCAACACGCTGCTGACCGAGTCGATCGATTTGCCGACGCTTCAGCCCGGGGATTCGCCTTGGACCGGAACGATCCACTGGCAAACGTTCCCCACCGACGCGTTTGACTTAGTTGCACGCTTGGTGACACCCAACGGATTCACACGCTACGAAACGGTCCAGCGGTTTGCGGTTCCGCAAAAGCCGACCGGCGCAACGGCGATCGCAAGCCACGATTCGATTCGCGTCTTCTTTGATCGGCCCGCGTCAGCCGACGAGTGGTTCGTTCGCTGCATCGGTCCCGACGGAACGACCACCGAAAGCAAGCGGACGATCGATCCCTACGTGGATCTGAGTGAACTAACCGCCGGCGGCGATTACCAAGTCCGCGTCATCACGTCCAACGCGAAAGGCGACAGTGTTCCGTCGCAACCGATCGATGTGACCACCGACGGCACGATCTTGCCGCCAGTCATCTGGCACGCTTTCGTTCACGATGGCCGGCTGGTCGTTGGATACTCCGCCCAGCCGGATGATGCGACCTACGTCGTTCAGTACGGCGAGGACGAATCAGATCTTTCCAGTGAACTGCAAACCGATCTGCGAGGCATGCTGTCAGTCGATGTGAACGATGCCAAATCAGTATCGCTTCGGATGAAACGAATCGCATCGGGTAAAGAAAGCGGGTGGTCGAACATCGTGAACGCCACCGAAGACGTCTTTGCCGAATGATTTCCCGCCAACCTGCCCTGTTTTTCCAAACCCCACCCCACGAGCCCACCCCATGAAAGTCATCCAGTCCATTGCTTGTTCGCTGGTCCTGTGCTGCATCGCTTCGATCGGCCTCACGAGTCCCGCTCGCGCCGAAAGCCCACATACCGATGATCCGGCCCAGTTGAACCTTCACGCGATGCTGTCGCCCGTTCCCGCATCGGCGAAGTTCATCGACGAAGGCTATTACATTTGGGGCGGCAGCATGGTACGTGACGCCGACGGCAAATGTCATCTGCTGTACAGTCGCTGGCCCCGTGACTTGAAACACGGTGCCTGGGTGACTCATTCGGAAATCGCGCACGCCGTCGCCGATCATCCGTTGGGGCCGTACACGCATGTCGATATCGCGTTGCCCGAACGTGGAGGCGAATACTGGGACGGGCTTTGCACTCACAACCCGACGGTGCACGAGTTTGATGGAAAGTATTACCTGTACTACATGGGCAATACGGGCGATCGGAAGCCCACCGAGCGGCTGAATTGGACGCACCGAAACAACCAGCGGATCGGCGTCGCCGTTGCCGATCATCCGGCCGGTCCGTGGAAGCGTTTTGATCAACCGCTGATCGACATCACACCGGATGAATCAGCCCACGATGCGTTGATGACCAGCAACCCGTCGATCCTGCGGCGTTCCGATGGAACGTTCGTGTTGATTTACAAAGCCGTGGGATTGAAACGCGAACGTCCCTTCGGAGGTCCCGTCGTTCACTTGGCCGCGACAAGCGATTCGCCGACCGGTCCGTTTGAAAAGCACATGAAGCCGCTGTTCACCGTCCCAGGCGAGAACTTCTCCGCCGAAGATCCCTTCATTTGGTCGCAGGGCGACACTTGCTTGGCGATCGTTAACGACCATCACGGCGCGTTCAACGGTTTGAATACCGATTCACTGTCGCTGTTCACTTCCAAGAACGGACTGGATTGGGAAATCGCCGCCAACCCGCTGGTCACCGCCCGCGAACTGACGTGGGCCGACGGGACTTATCAAAAGTTGAACCGTTTGGAACGTCCTCAATTGTGGATGGAAAACGGCAAGCCTGCGGTGCTGTTCTGCGCCGCCGAAGAAACCGCCCAGCAAGTGCATTCCTTTAACGTCCACATCCCGCTGACGCCGCCCGACGCAAAGTGATCGGCATGGCAATCCCAACCACTTTCCCTTTCTCCTTCACTCCCACCATCCCACAATGTCACGCCTTCACGTTTATCTTCGCCCTTTAACGATCGGCTTGTTGGCGGTCGTTTTGGGCGTCGTCGCACCGTCTTTTGCGGAAAATCCCGCCGATCCGTCGCCGACCGTCTCACAACCGCAGATGGATCTGTCTGGTTGGAAACTCGTCTGGCAGGACGAGTTTGACTATCCGAACGAAGACCTGGACAAGCACTGGGAATCCCAAAATGCCCCCAGCCATCACATCTTGTGCAGCCGATGGCGTGAAAACGTGGTGGTCAAAGATGGCATTCTGCACTTGGTCAATCGGAAACAGCAACGCGGTGGCCAAGACTGGACGTCGGGCAGCATCTGGACGCGAAAGAAATTCAAGTACGGCTATTTCGAATGTCGCTATCGCTATGCCGAAGCCACCGGAACGAACAATTCATTCTGGCTAATGACACGAGGCGACGACCCGACCGAAGGCAAGCGATTTGAAATCGATATCAACGAAGGTCACTATCCCAATGAAGTGAACACAAACATTCACAATTGGTCCGACGTCGTGGTCGGCGATGATGGAAAGAAGTCTCATCCGTCGGCTCACAAAGGTTTCGCCTTTGGCATGCGTCCGGACTATTCGTTGCCGCTGGAAATTCCCATCACAACCACGCGTCTGCGATTAGCCTCCAACACCAGCCCGCATTTTCATATCCGCGAACTCCGCGTCTTTGGTGTCAGCGACCGGTACCCAGATCCACTTTCGGAATCCGCCGACCAAGACATCGACGGTCTGGTCAATCATGCCGCCGACGCATCCGCCCGAGTCACCGCCAGTGGCGTGTACAACCCAAACACTCGTCCCGAGCATGCGGTCGACGGAACGATAAGCACCAGTTGGACATCGCCCGACGATGGCGAAAAATGGATCGAACTGCAATGGCCTGATCCGATCACCATCGGCTGCGTCCAGTTCATCAATGGCTGGCAAAAGGATGGACACTGGACCGGATGGGGCCAAGTCAGCGACTACACGATCCAAGCCCACGATGGCAAAACTTGGCAGGATGTGGCCACCATGAATTCCAAGGACGAAGCTGACTTTGGTGCCAACTATCACACCTATGGTTTGCTGTGGACCGAAGACGAATTGGTCTTTTACCAGGACCGCAAAGAACTTCGTCGCACGCCCAACGAGTTTTGCAAAAGTGAATGCCCGATCTGGCTCAGTGAAGCCATCATCCATTGGGCCGGCACCGTTTCCGACCAAATCGACGGGACCAGCATGAAGGTCGATTGGGTTCGCTATTACCAAAAGGAAAATGAACGATGAATGCGATGTCCCTTTCGATTCGGTCATTGATTGTGTTGACCCTGACCTTGCCAGCGGTCGGACGTTGCCAAGGCCAGGATTCCGTGTTCCCGCATAAAATGCCCGAGCAACGGCCCGACATTCCGCTCAGTTCCGCGATGCACCGGATGTTCGACTATCCGGCACCTCGCGTCCAAGACAATGAATTGTTTTCACAGTTCAAATACACGCGTTTGCAAGGATTCGACTACCACAACGGGGACGGAACGATTTCACGGCGTGATCCGTCGCGTCCGATCCGCGTCGGTGATACTTATCACATCTGGTACACCCGCCGCCAATCACCGGTCCCGCCCATCGGATGGAATCGTGCTGATGAAGCCACCGATGCGATCCCGTCCACCGATTGGGATCTTTCTGACATCTGGCACGCGACCAGCAAAGACGGAATCACTTGGCAGGAACAGGGTATTGCCGTCGCGCGCCCGCCCAAACCCGCCCCCGGTTGGCGTTCGGTTTGCACGCCCGACATCTTGGTTTGGAAGGGCAAATATTACCTTTACTATCAAGCGTTCAACGAACCCAGTGGTCTTCGCGGGGACCTTTGCCCGGTTTCCGTTTCTTATGCGGATTCACCCGACGGCCCTTGGACTCACGGCGGCGACGCGATCATTCCGTTCGGCAAACCCGGCCAGTGGGACCAAAACGCCACGCACGATCCGCACCCGATTGTTTATCAAGGCAAGATCTATCTTTATTACAAAGCGGCGTACAACAAATGGCCCGACAAACGTGACGTGTACGCGGTCGCTCATGGCCTGGCCACCGCCGATGACCCGCTGGGGCCCTTTCACAAACATCCGTTGAATCCGGTTCTGAATTCCGGACACGAAACCACCTATTTTCCTTTCCGTGGTGGCGTGGCCGCGCTGGCGATCAAAGACGGCAATGAACGTGACACGATGCAGTATTCGCCCGATGGCGTGAACTTTGAAATCGCGTCGTGTTTGTCGCTGACACCCACGGCGGCCGCCCCTTTTGCGCCGGACATGTTTACCGACACCAAAGACGGACGCGGATTCACCTGGGGACTGTGCCACTTCGTCAACGCGGGCACGCCACAGAAGAGCTATTCGATCTTGGCACGTTTCGACTGTGACTTCAGCCTGGACGTCGACCAGCCAGGTTTTAAAAAGACCGGGGTCTGGCACAAACCCGACGTCTACTTTGAACAAGGCATGCACACCTTGGAAGAACACCCCGAAGGCCGATAAGCCGCCGCCGTCCGTCACCTAACCGTCGCCGGCAATGCCGGTCATGACCGATCGCACCATCCTGCCACAACCGATGCAAATCTTCGCGATGAACACACGTCGATTACTGCCGTTGCAGATCCTTTTACTGATTGGGTTAGTCTTGGGCTCTTCCCTGCGGGCCGACGGATGGACCTTTGCCGAATTGAAGACGCGGCAAATTGATTCGGACCCTCGGTTCGTTTGGAAACAAGTCGCGCCGGGAATGGCGGGCAGCAATCGCCGCATTCACACCGATTCGGTCGATCCCGACAAAGTCTGGGTGACACCCGACATGGGCAACGATTATCTGACCACCGACGGTGGTTTGCACTGGGAATCAGTCATCCCGCCCGATGGCGTTTGGGGACGCCGCCAAGAGTTGAGCGACGTGTGTGTGGCCAGCGATCCGAAGGATCCATCTGTTGTGGTCAGCTTGCGATACGTCGGCCAATGGGCTCGTCCAAGTCAACGGATCGAAGTCAGCACCGACGGCGGCCGACGTTTTCATCCGATCACCAAGTACGCATCAGGTCGCGAACCCGATTCGCCCTGGTACACCGCGGTCGCGCATCCCGCGGAACGTGGCACCTGGTACGTCGCCAACGGGATCGACGTCGCGGAAATTCGTACCGCCGCGAACCCCAATCCGATCGAACGTATCGACGCGTCGGCGGCGAAGGTTTGGAAGATCACGCAGATCACCAGCGACGATCGAACCATCACGGCGATTCCGAACGATGGGATGAATAACGCGACGTCGGTGTTTGATCTGTTGTGTCATCCCGATGTCGACCGCTATCCCGACATGTTGTTCGCAGCGACATCGACGGGCGTCTACCGGCGTGATGATGCCACATCGCCATGGACACGAATCTTGTCGGGCTGTTGCAAGATGGACGCCAATTGGGACGGTTCAACGTTTCGGCTGTGTGTGTTGCAGCAAGCCACCTATGCCGTCGCCGGACAAACGATCGCATCGTCCGGCGGCGTGTTCGTCACCCCATCACCGCAAACCGCGACGACACAAACCGGATGGATCGACAAGACATCGGACTTGCGAGTGGACTTGAAAGCTTTGCAGATCCCGATCAACCGCTTTCGATCTTTCGTCAAGTTTTGGTTCGACTTCGAAAACGGAGAAGAAGCCAAGATTCAGCTGCCCAAATCTTATTTCCCCAACTTCAACGAGATCCTGTGCGACCCGACCAACCCGGATCGCTTGTTCTTGGCCAACGGGACACGTCCGAACTTTGTCAGCATCGTGACCGGAGCCATCTGGGCATCGAACAACGGCGGTGATTCTTGGTTCGCCGCGTCACGTTTGGGAACAGGATTCCAAAAGGACGCGTATTGGGCCCAGCGACAACCCGATCGTTTGAATCGGAACATCGACCCGCAAGTTCACGACAACAAGTATCCGGATTCGTACAAGTACGACATACGCGGATGCCGTACGGCGGCCATCGCCGCCGATGGGACCGTGTTTGCCAGCGTCGACAAGGGCTACTACACCGTGAAGTATGACTTTGATGCCGACCAATGGATCAGCGTGGATAACACCCAAGTCGGCGAAGTCTACTTTGGTCACGGCAATGGTGACTTGGGGGCCTATGCCGTGGTGCCCGACATTCATCGCCGCGGTCAAATGTTCTTGTTACAACAAGAAGAATCCGTTTGGAAAACCACCGACCAAACACATCCAGACTTCCCCGGCGTCCCCGGCGTTCGTGAACTGCCCGGCTTGGTCGATCACGGTCCGTCATGGGCCCCCGGCATGCCCTACATCGCCCCAACCACGCTGGCCCAGCACCCCAGCGATCCGGACGTCTTCTATTTCTTCTCGCCGCGTCGTGGCAACTTTTGCAAGTCGACCGATCACGGCCAGTCGTTCGCGATCAATGGCGAACCGATCGTCGTTCCGGACGAAACGGCGCTGCGAGACATGGTCTATTGGCGAAACCTGCGTGTCACCAAAGACGCGATCTATGCCGTGGCCGAGGTCGTCGATGCAGACAACTTTCCGATGGGACAGACACGCATCTACAGCCAAACGGCTCGCAAAGGCATCTACAAGTCAACCGACGACGGCGTTTCGTGGACTTGTGTGAATCGCGGGTTGCCCGTCACTGCCGCCGGTCGGATCAATGGCAAAGCGGTCGGCAACGACAGCGTGTGTGTCAAAGGCTTGGTGGTCGCACCGGACGACGACCGTGTTCTGTACGCCGCCGCCAAACGTTACCAAGCCCCGGGCAAGGGATTCACCGACGGTGGACTTTACCGCACGTCCGACGGTGCATCGTCGTGGACGACCGAAGCCATCCCGCCGGGCATTCGTTCGCTGTGGGACGTCTATCTGCACGTCGAAGACGACCGGGCGACGAAGATCTTGATCGCCGGTGGTGGAGACGGCGACGTGGCGGACTGGGGCGAAGGCGGCGTTTGGATCGCTGACTATAAACCCAACGGTGGATACCGCCCTGACGACTGGACGATGATCTTTGACCATCCGTTCTGTGCGCAAGTCGCGACCAGCCCGCGGAGCGTCCAATGGGTCTTGGTGGCGACGCGAGAAACTAGCAGCATCAATAACTTGAACCAAGGCACCTACATCACGGCCACCGGCGGAGCAGCGGGGGACGGATCGGATTGGTTCAAAATCAATCTCGGTCGCGGTCCGATGCCGTTAAGCGATATCGCATTCGACAGCGGCAAACCCGATCGCATCTGGTGCTCTGCCGCCGCGTCGGGCAGTTATTGCCTGGACCTTCGTCCCGACCGATCCGAATCCTCCCCACAGAACCGGCGGTAACGTTCCGCGGAAAATACCATGCATGCGATTGAAATCATGTACCGTCGATGGATGATTCGTCGCCGGGCTTACTGTGCCGGCGTAATGTTTGTCAGCTTGATGTTTGTCAGCTTGATGTTTGTCGGCTTGTTGACGGGGACGGCCAGAGCGGACGATAGCGACCGGCCGAACATCTTGCTGTTCATCACGGACGACGAAAGCTGGTTGGAACGCAGCATCCATGGCTGGTCGGACTTGCCCACGCCGGCGTTTGATCGTGTTGCAAAAGAAGGGGCGTTGTTCACGCACGGATTCACGTCCGCGCCGTCCTGTGCCCCGTCGCGTGCGTCGATCTTGTCCGGTCGCAACTTCTGGGAACTGCGTCAAGGTGCTTTCATTCAAGCGTACGTGCCACAGCAAATTCCGTTGTTTACCCATGTGTTGGCTCGGCACGGTTACCACGTCGGCAATACCGGCAAAGGATGGGGCCCCGGGGTGACGATCGACGAAAGTCACGATCAGATGATCGGCAAGACGTACGACGCGATTGAGTTACCTGAACCGATCCCGGGGATTAGCCCGATCGACTACGCCGAAAACTTCCGGCAATTCTTGGACGACCGAGATCAGGACCAACCGTTTTTCTTCTGGGCCGGCATTCACGAACCGCATGGCCCCTACGGCGATCAAAACCATCAACGCTTGGCCGACCAGTTCGGCATGTCGCCCGACACCGTACCGATGCCGCCGGTGATGGACGATTCCGAAGCCAATCGGATCGAACGCGGCAACACGTTGTATGAAATCGCCTACGCCGACCAGCAACTGTCGCGGATGTTGGATTTATTGGAACGAACCGGACAAGACGACAATACGCTGGTCGTGGTGACATCGGACAACGGCAGCGTGGTTCTGGACGGCGAATCCCTGCGGGCCAAGGCTTCACCCTATGACAACGGTGTCCATGTTCCGCTGGCGATCCGCTGGCCGGCAAAGATGCCTGGCGGCCGAACCGTGACCGACTTCGTTAGCCTGATCGATCTGGCACCCACGTTCCTACAGTTGGCCGGGATTCCCGTTCCCGATGGTATGTCGGGGAAAAGTCTGGTTCCGATTCTGCGGTCCGAACAGTCCGGCCGAATCGATCCGAGCCGAAGCAGCGTGGTCACCGGATTGGAATGGCACGGCGAATTCGATCCTGCTTCACGATCCAGCCGCAGTATCCGCAATGATCGATTTTCTTACATCGTTCGCTACGGCAACATCGGCGGATCTCAGTGGGCGACTCCGATTGCCAAAGAGTTTTATGACGTCGCGAATGATCCGTGGGAACAACACAACCTGATCGATGATCCGCAATACACCGACGACATCGCATCGCTTTCCAGCCAACTGGAACAATACCAACGTCAAACGGGCGACCCACGCATCACGGACGATCAAGACATCTTCCGCAGAACTCGCGACTACGTGCAAAAACGCAAACGCGTTGGCTATGACCAAACACTGACCCTGCCGTTTGAATAGGTTTGGCACTGACCAACAGATCGAGCGGAGCAACCGCACGTACGCTTGCTTCCTTAAGGCGGGGAGCATCACCCGATGTTTCCGAAAAACGCCGTAACGTTTTGATCTCTGTTTCAACCGCGATTGGCATCTTTCCGGTAATCGTTGGGTGGCTTTCCGAAGGTGCGCTTGAACGCTGTGCTGAGATGTGAGGCGGTGGCGAAGCCCGTTCGGCCCGCGATTTCGGCTAGAGAGTCGTCGGTCCGTGTCACAAAACGCTCGACGTGTTCCATTCGGACACGGAATATCTCTTCCTTGGGGGTGCGATTCAAATGGCTGGCGAAACGACGCTCCAACGTCGCTCGGGATACATCGACCACGCGTGTTACGTCATCAACAGAGATGCCATCGCAGGCGTGATGTCGGATGAAGGTCAATGCGACCGCCAGCTGAGGGTCATCTACCGCCGTGATGTCAGTCGACTGACGTGACACCACCCCGGCGGGAACAATCAGCAACGGCTCAGCGGGCCATGGTTCGCCTCTGATCATCCGGTCCAGCAACCGAGCCGCTTCGAATCCGATTCGGGCAGCATCCGGATCAATGCTGGAAAGTGGCGGCGATGTCAGCATGTCCAAGACTTCGTCGTTGTCCGCTCCCAGGACGGCAACTTGTTCGGGAACGGCGACGTCGGCACGGTTACACGCATCAACCAATCGCATGCCGGCCACATCGTTGGCGGCAAAGATCGCGATCGGTTTGGGCAAACCGTCTACCCAACTCGATAATTGACGCGACTGCCGTTCCCAACCATGACCGGCATTCGCCTTGGGCGCCAACCAACAATGGCAGTGAAAACCATGCCGCGTCGTTTCCGCCTGGTATGCGTCGTGCCGCAGCGTCACCCACGGATCGTTTTCAATCGCACAAAAGCCAACGTTCACAAAACCGCGTCCGCGAAAATGCTCCACGGCGACCCTAGCGATCGCCTGTTCGTCGGCGTACACCAGTGGGAACCCGTGATCAGTGATCTTGGAATTCGTATCCACCGCTGGAACGTTACTGGTACGAATCGCATTGATCATCGACGGGGCCATGCTGCGGAAGATGATCCCATCGCCTTGCCACGATTTCAGCCAGGCGGGTTGGCGATCATGAAGCCCACGTTCTTCGACGTACATCGACCAGCGACCATGCGTTTCGGCGTAGCGACCGATGCCCTCGAGAAGCCTACGTCCATAGGCTTTGGAAGTTTCGATCAGCAGCAAGATACGTGGAACGCGCGTCATGACTTGTGAATCATTGGGCATCAAAAACCGCCTATGCGGTTGTAGTCGATCGTCGCTATCAACCTAATCGAGGGCCACCACCGATCAGGGAACGCGAGCGATTTCTGCTGCGCTTCTCGGTTGCGGCAAAAACGAATGTATGCTGACGAGCTCTGAAATTCAACAACACTGCTTGTCGGTTACAATGGAGCCAGATCCACGGAAATTTCCTGTTTAAGGCGTCAGCAACGCCCTCGATCTGTTACCAATCGCAGGTGTTCAGTTGATCGGAATACGCATGGACCGGGGAGTCAGCACGCAGATTGGCGGATATGAAAATACACTGGATCGATTTGACCATCATCATCGTTTACCTGCTGGGTATTACGTTGATCGGAGTGGTAATGTCGCGACGACAGACCGAATCGAGTGCCCGTTACTTCCTGGCGGGGCGTTCGCTTGGCTGGGTCACGGTAGGGTTGGCATTGTTTGCCACGAATATCTCAACGGTGCACCTGATCGGTTTAGCGTCTAGCGGATACAGCGACGGCATGGTGGTCGGAAATTTCGAATGGTTGGCACCTTTTTTGTTGATCATGTTGGGTTTGGTGTTCGCACCGTTCTACTTTGGATCCAAGATCTCAACGTTGCCGGAGTACCTGGAGGGCCGTTATGGCCCCGCTTCGCGCACCTTCCTTGCCTTCATGGCAGTCGTCGGCGCGCTCTTTATTCACATCGGTGTCACTCTATACGCCGGCGCGGTGATGTTTCAGAACTTCGTCGACATGGACATCCTGTGGTCGATCTTGATCGTGTCCTTCTTAACCGTCATCTATACCGTTGCCGGTGGACTCAAAGCGGTGGTGATCACCGAATCGATTCAAACCGTTCTGCTGCTGGTCGGTGCCACCGCGGTAACCGCATTCGGATTGGTTGCGCTTCACGATCGCGGTATCACGTCGTTGGAGGCATTGACCGAGGCGGCAAAACCCGGGCAGATGAGTATGATTCGCACGGAGGGAGAATACGCATGGTGGATCATGTTATTGGGCTATCCGGTGTTGGGGGTTTGGTACTGGTGTAGCGATCAAACAATCGTTCAGCGTGTGTTGGGAGCGAAGACGGAGCGTGATGCACAGATCGGTCCGATCTTTGCTGGTTTCATCAAAGTCCTGCCGGTGTTCTTGATGGTGCTGCCGGGAGTGATCGGGTACGTCCTGTTCGCTGATAAGATTGGTGAAAACCCAGATGCAACGCTGATCACACTGATCCAAGAGTTGTTGCCTGTCGGACTGCAGGGATTTGTCGTCGCCGGATTGCTAGCCGCGTTGATGAGTACCGTTGCCGGTGCATTGAATTCGACGTCGACGCTGGTCAGCATCGACATTGTCAAGCGAATTCGCCCTGAGACCAGTGACCATGCGTTGGTGCGGATCGGTCAAATCACCACGGTCGTCGTCATGATTCTTGCGATTGCATGGTCGACGCAAGGCGAGCGGTTTGGCGGGATCTTCAAGGGAATTAATGCGATGATCGCGGTGTTAGCACCGCCCATCAGCACCGTGTTCGTTTGGGGCATCTTTTGGCGACGCGGTACCGCGGCCGCTTCGTTGACCACGATGCTGGTTGGATTCATTCTTGGGGCGATTGTCTTTGCAGTGGACTTTCCAGCGATGTCGGGGTTGTTGTTGGGGGTGGATTCATCTGGTGAACCCATTCAATTGGTCACCAAACAATGGGGGATCCCTTTCATGTTGCAGGCGTGGTGGTTATTCGTCATCTGCAGCGTGTTGTTCGTGATTACGAGTTATCTGACCAAGCCACCGGACGCTGCGCAGTTGGACCGATATTGCTGGCGGCATCCGTTCGCGGTCATTGCGGAAAAACGCATCGAAGGCCCGTGGGATCCGCGAGTCCTTTCGGGAACTCTCATACTGTTGATGGCGACATGTTACTGGATCTTTGCGTGAGGCGTTTGATGACCGATCGATCGACAAAACTCACCATCATGTTGATGGTATGCCTGTTCGCTTGTTGGACAAGGAACACGTTCGCGACCGAACCGGACCGGGATCAGTTGAAATTCATTTTCATCACTTGTTCGGTCGAGGGCAAATTCTTTGAACCGGTGAAGAAGGGGATGCGAGATGCCGCGGAAGCAATGAAAGTTTCGTGCGAATTTGTCGGCACCGAAGGCATTGATGTAAAGAAGCAGGCAGAGTTGGTTCGTAAAGCGATCGCGGATGGCTATGACGGCATCGCATTGAACTTGGTCGACCCGAATGCATTTGACGACGTAGTTCAGAAGGCGATTGATGCCGGTGTGCCAGTGGTCGCGTTTAACGTGGACGACCACGATTCGCCCAATGCACGGATCGCTAGCGTGAACCAGCGTCTTTATGCCGCCGGTCAATCGCTCGGCGAATATCTGTCACCCCACATTCACGCGGGAAGTCACATCCTAATGACCATGCACGACGAAGGAGTTAGTGCATTGGAAGATCGATTGCGCGGGGTACAGGATGTGCTTCGTCGGAAAGGTATTCGCTGGACGGTCGTGATCACGGGGAACGATTCGGTAAAAGGTGCCGCGGTTATTGCCGACGCGATGGGAAACCACCCCGATATCCGTGTTGTCGTAGCAACCGGTCAGTCCGATACCGAGGCGTCCGGTCGCGCGATCAAGCAATCGTTTGCAGACGGCAACTATTGGGCTGCTGGGTTTGATCTGTCACCGAAGACCCTACAACTGATCCGAGAGGGACACATCCGCTGCACTGTCGATCAACAGCCGTACGTTCAGGGCTTCTATCCGGTCGTGCAGTTGACTCTGCTGAAACGATTCGGCGTTGTTCCGACAGACGTTGATGCCGGCGCGGCAATCATCGAATCATCTGACGTGGAGCAAGTCGAACGTCTAACGCAAGAAGGCTATCGGTGATGTCCAATCGACTTCGAGATCGTTGTGTGCAATATTGGAAAGGCTCTTTCTACCTTGACACGATGACACGTTGGGCAGCGTTGTAAGCAAACATCACGTGATCAAATCAACAGACATCGCCTCGATGACCAACCTATCCGAAGCGCTTTGACGCAGCGGGATGTGAACTCAAAACAACGCGATATGATCAACACAAGATTAAGGACGCTCACCGAACCGTTGATGGATCAAATGTTCGATGCGAATGTCTGCAACTGTGCAAACACGACCGAATCCTTTATCACTCGCCCGAGTCAACATACCGCCGTTCACCACGAAACCTCACGATTTGTGTCGTGACTATCCCCACATGCGATCAACAACTACTGCAGATAAAATCGGATGAAAATGACAACCATCAAGAAGGTTGAAACACGCGACGCTCGCTTTCCACTGAAACCCGGCGAAGGAGTCGATGCAGTTCACAGCGAGCCGATTTACTCATACGCCGTCACGCGTCTACTGACTGACACGAACGACGCCGCTACGGGTATCGCGTTCACTCTGGGTGGCGGAAATCAATTGGTCTGTGAGGCGATCGAGTTACTTACGGATCGATTGGTTGGCCAGGAGATTGAGGACCTGATGAGCCGCTGGGGGACCGTGTCACGTGAAATGGCCGATCATCCGCAATTGCGTTGGCTCGGGCCGCATAAAGGCGTCGTGCATCTGGCCCTTTCGTCGATCACCAATGCATGCTTTGACTTGTGGGCGAAGGCTCGACAAGTGCCCCTGTGGAAGTTGTTGATCGATTTGTCCCCCGAAGCCATCGTCGACACATTGGACCTAACCTATTTGGAGGACGTGCTGTCGCGTGAACAAGCGATCGAGTTGTTCAATTCCAATCGTCCCGGACGTGAAGATCGAATGGAAGTTGTTCGGGACGGATACCCCGGATACGACACATCAGTCGGGTGGTTTGCGTACGCTGATGATCTGATCGTCGCCAACGCGAAAAAGGCACTCGACGCAGGATTCACCGCGATGAAGCTAAAAGTAGGGTCGGCGGACAGTGCACGTGATCTTCGTCGCGCCGAACTCGTCCGAGACGTGGTCGGCGATTCCGCACGTCTGATGTTCGACGCCAACCAAGCGTGGAATCTTCCGCGAGCGATGGACATGTGTCAGAACCTGGCGGACTTGAATGCGTTTTGGATCGAAGAGCCGACTCACCCGGACGACGTTTTGGGCCATCAAAAGCTTGCGAAAGCCATCGCCCCATCGGCGATCGCGTTGGGTGAACACGTTCCCAATCGCGTCATGTTCAAGAACTTCATCCAGGCCAACGCGATGCAGTTTGTGCAAGTTGACGCGGTCCGTGTCGCGGGAGTTAGTGAATTCATTGCGATCAGCATGCTTGCTCGGCAAAAAGGCTTGAAGGTCGTTCCGCACGTCGGCGACATGGGGCAACTGCACCAGCATTTGGTTTTGTTTAACCATATTTCCTTGGGGCATGAGCGTGTTTTCCTGGAATACATCCCACACCTCCGCGACCATTTTGTTCACCCGGCGCATGTCGAAGCAGGCATCTACCGCACGCCAGACGTTCCCGGGGCAACCTGTGATCTGAAAGAGATCGAAAACACCTAAGGAGACGCCTACGCGTCCATTTACCCATGTCTCAACTCAGCAAGACCGTGTCCACGTTCTCACCCGCATTGGCAATGCTCGCCGTTTTCCTGATGTCGGCTGTGCAGGCGACGGCCCAGGAAGAATCGCACTACGAGCCCAACTGGGAATCGCTTCAGAAGTATCAGATTCCCGACTGGATGGCGGATGCCAAGTTCGGCATCTTCATTCACTGGGGGCCGTCGTGTGTTTCGGAGCATGACACGGATTGGTATCCGCGTTGGATGTATGAGGATCAGATTCAGCGGCATCATGTCACCGGCGAGATTAAGGGCAATGAGCCTCACCCGGCATATCTGCACCACGTAAAGACCTATGGCGATCCTGCCGACGTTGGGTACAAAGACTTGATCCCATTGTTCAAGGCAGAGAACTTCGACGCAAAACAATGGGTGGACCTGTTTGTCGAAGCCGGTGCGAAGTATGTCATTCCGGTCGCCGAACACCATGACGGTTACGCGATGTATGACTCATCGCACACTCGCTGGAACTCGGTTGAGATTGGTCCCAAACGTGATCTGTTGGCCGAACTGCGTGATGAAATTCGGCGACAAGGATTGATCTTTGGCGCGTCGTCGCACTACGCGTTCAATTGGCGATACTATCCACAGGACCCCGCGTACGACACGGGCAATCCCGAGTTCGCTGACCTTTATGCGCCGCTACACGAACCGGGCAGTCCGGCAAGCGAAGAGTTCCTGGAGATGTGGTGGGTTCGCACCAAAGAGGTCATCGACAATTATCAACCCGACATTCTATGGTTCGACTTTGGGCTCGATTTCCCCGAGTTTGCCCCCTATCACCCGAAGCTCGCCGCCTACTACTACAATCACGGTCGCAAACGCGGTGTGACCACTGTCTTGCAAACCAAGAACCTGCGATTCCCTTCGTATCCCAAGGGAACACACATGTTGGATTTGGAACGCAGCAAGTCCGATGAAATGCTGGACGAGCTTTGGCAGACCGACACATCGGTGGGCAGCAATTCATGGTTTTACTGCGACGATTGGAAGTCCAAGTCTGCGAACTCGTTGATTGACGATTTGGTCGACATCGTCAGCAAGAACGGTTGCCTGCTACTGAACATTGGCCCCGATAGCAGCGGTCGCATCCCGGAGGAACAAGCCGACGTGCTGCGAGAGATAGGACGTTGGCTCGCAGTCAACGGCGAGGCTATCTATGGCTCGCGGCCTTGGAAAGTCTTTGGCGAAGGTCCAACGAAAGTCGCGACCGGTCACCTCAGCGAGGGTAAAAACACCGACTTCACCGCCACCGATGTCCGCTTCACCGCCAAGCCCGAAGTGATCTACGCAACGATCTTGCAGGCTCCGGCAGGGGAAGTCCTGATTCGATCGCTTGATGCATCAGAGCATCCTGAGCTTGAACAGATTGCGTCGGTTTCGGTGCTCGGGTCGGATCAGGCTCTTCAATGGCAAATGACCGTCGAAGGGCTTTGGATCGAATCGATCGTGGACCCGCCGTTCGAAAATGCTGTCGTGCTGAGAATTGACTTAACGTCGTCAGCGGAACGCTCCAACGTAGACAAATAACAAATTTACGACGATCCGTCGATTTGTTTCATTCACTCAGTTCGTTCTTGCAGACGCGTGAAGCAAGCCGGATGTTCAGCGTTATCTGTGCTGTGATCATCAATTTGTGAGTCGTTGGTCTGTAAGTCGTTTGGCCAGGTTGGCAACGACCGGGTTCGAACTGCCGTAGGATACGATTCGGATGTCGAGACCATGTTGGTGAAACTTCGCATACGCCCGTTCGATCGCGCCGACAATCCAGTCGTCATCGTTTCCGAAGACGCCTCCGCCGAGTAGCGTGAGAAAGACTGTGTTGACTCCCGTTCGGGATGCGTTGATCGCTGCCGCGCAGAACGTTGCTTCGTAGGCGGCGTCGAGTATGAATCGCGCGAAGTCGACCCAGTGCGGTTTCGGTTGTTCTCCGTATGCGACCGGAAGTGCCGAACAGTAGGCTTGGCTGACTTTGTGATTGGCATCATCGATTGTCACATCGGCGTGCCACTGACAGCCGATCCGCAGTTCTCCGCGCAGTTGATCGAGTTCGTCCTCGGACATCGATTGTAGCGTCGACGAGATTTCTCTTAACCCTTCATCGGTTGGCAGCAGGTATCCGTTCTGCATGCCCCATAGCCGGCCATTGCGATTGCCCAGGGAACGCCCGAGATCGGCGGAGCAATCGATTTGTTTCTTGGCCGTTTGTCCGATTTGACCATCGACGTGGGCGAAATAGTTACGGTAGATCGTCCCGGCTCCGCATGCGATCGCGCAGGCCGGCCCTTGCGTGTAATCGTTCTCGTAAATACCGACGCCTTGTTCTGGGGTAACACCAGGACTGGTCATCTCCAGCAGATTGAATTGCGACGCGACCTGGAAGAGGGCGTCGGCGTTGGATCGATCCGCATGAAGGTGCGTGACGTTGCCGACCACCTCGCGGATCGTGGATTCGCTTGGTTCGATTGTGCAGTTCGCAGCGGAAACGCGGAGCTGCGATAGTTTCGGTGTCTCGAATCGACCGAACGCCAATTGCCTTCCGTTGGGGCAGATCAAACAATCACCATCAACGGACAATGTCTCGCGAATTTGATCCGGTGAGCCTTCGTTGATACCGGTAAGCTTCGTAAACCACGTCATCGTATCGCCAGGTATGGAGGAATATGGGAACGGCCAGCGCGGCTAGGACGGTTCGGCGAGCACCTTCCCCGTTCGTGCATCAACGCGGTGCAGGTGTGTCACTTCCCGAACGGCGCCATCTCCCGATTTTAACGAGACCAACCAATAGGGATCATCGGGAACGTTTGCCGCGATCATCGCCGCGAGGACGTCTGGATCCTGCACGCCATTCTCGCTGTAGAGTTGAGCGTGAAATTCCTTCTCTTTTCGGATTCGTTCGGAATCAAAAAAGACCGCGGAGCATTTCGTGCCGGGCGCGATGTTTCCGAAGTGTTCAATGACGATCATGATCGCCGCCTTCTGGTCAATCTCTCGCTTCGTCAAATCGTGCCTCTGCTTCGTGCCGCGTTCTGCTTCGGTTTCGAATGTTGCCATGAATTCTACCGCGTTTGTGTAATCCCACGGTAGTGGACGACGCGACGAGCCTCAGCGAAATATGTCTATAATGCGAGCGATTCCTCGCGTCGTGCACTGATTTGATTGAGCTCATGGTAGAAAAAACAGATCGAACTTGGCCGTTGCCGAAAACACCTTGGGTGATGCGGATGACTTGGTCGGAGTTGCTGTTTGCGCACTGGGCGTTGGATCCTGATGTGGTTCGCCGGTGGCTTCCCGAAGGCTTGCAACTCGACACCCGGGAGGGCAAAGCTTGGGTGGGCGTTGTGCCGTTTTTGATGTCGAAGGTCACTCCGCGCCTATGCCCACCGCTGCCGAGAATGAGCCGGTTTCTCGAACTCAATTTACGGACTTACGTGAGTATCGACGGCAAGCCGGGAGTTTGGTTCTTATCGCTGGACGCGGAAAGTCCTTTCGCGGTGCGAGCGGCGCGGGCGACATTCAATTTGCCGTATAAGGATGCGGTGATGTCGATGCAGCGATCCACACATGGCGAGATTGAGTACGAAAGTCGTCGAACTCATCGAGGCGAACCAACGGCTCAGTACGCTGCCTGCTATTCAGCATCGGGCGAAACTTTTTATGCCACGCCAGGAACTCTCGAGCACTGGTTAACGGCACGGTACTGTCTCTACAGCGTTAACCGTCACGGAAAGATTTACCGTGGTGAAATCGATCATCCGCCCTGGCAACTTGCTGAGGCGAGCTACCGTGAAACCCGAAACACCATGGGCTGCCCTTTCGGGTTTGAGTTCGAAGGAGACCCACACGTGCTCGTCGCAAAACCGGTCGAGGCGCGAGCATGGGCTCTATCGAGGTGCGAGGTCGAATAGGTGTCAGATTGGGTTGCTACCAGACAACGCGATCGCCAGACCCTCGAAGTCGGGCGACATCATTCTTCAATGCGCTTTAGAACCAAATCTCGCTCAGTTGGTCTGACTCGAGTTCGTTGGCATAGCTGAGATAGTAGTTACGGTTGGGAGCGTTGTATTCTCGTGCGGCCAGTCCACGCAACGCCGCAATTTTTACCTTGCGAGCTAACTCTCGGTCGGCATCGTCCAGCCATTTGACATGGTCCGATAACTCCAACGCCCATTGATAGTCTTCGGTTGCGAGCGCGGTTTGCATTTGCTGCGTCAGCTTTTGTGTTCCGCCGGCCAAGTCCGCCATTTTGCGAGCTTTGATCTTAGGGGCCAACGGGCTCAGCGTGGTAGGATTTCCATCGAACCATCCCAGCAGCCCGGCGTAGATCGCTCGAACGGCGTGAGGGACGGACCCGTAAAATTCGATCAGATAAGGCTCGTTGCTCAAATGTTCGGGCAGTTTGACCTCGTGGGCCAATTGGTCAGGGCCTTTGCCCGCGTTGATTCCTCGAACCGTTTGGTCGTAAACGCTTCGTATCGCTTCGCTGTAGTTACTCAGCGCAGCCACTGCGGTGGAGGCATCCCGAATGGGCATCGTGTGTCCGGGAACGAGATACTCGGGGTTCAACTCAGCCATCTTTCCAACGCTCTCGGACCACTTCAGTACGTCGCGGTAAGCGGTTCCCCGGATGGCATACAGGTTCGGGAACGAACTGTAGAAGTTATCGCCCGCGAAGAGCACCTTTTCGTTGGGCAGCCAGATATACATCGCGTCGTTAGTTTCACCAGGACCAACATGGAATTCGATCGGTACTCCTGCGATTACGGTTTGGAGGCCTTCGCTAGAAATTTTGACTGTCGGAGGCAAGAAACCTTTGCCACGGTCACCGTCTTTCGTCACGGCGGGAGCTACACCGCGATTGGTTTGATAGACGGGCGATAGCTTCCGACCAAACTGCCGAATATTTCGTTTCATTTTGACGGGATCGGCGACTTCGTTGATTCCCTCGGCGATCCCAAAGTTATCGGTCGCGTAGATCTCCGGGGGCTCTTCGCCGACGAATGCTTGCGCGCCTCCGATGTGGTCGCCATGGCTGTGCGTATACACGATGGCTTTGACGGGTTTGCTGCTGTGTTTTCGAAGGTCTTCATAGGCTTCGGTCGCACTGCTCGGCCCGAAAAGGGTGTCGATGATGATCACGCCATCGGTCCCCACGATCATCGACGTATTCGCACCGTGATAGCCAACCGCGGTGAAGACGTTATCGGTGACTTTAACGATCTGACGTTCAAACTGTTGTTGCTGTGCGTTGAGCATCTTCAAGGCGGTCTTGGGATCGACCTGTGTGTCAGCCAGGACGGTCCCGGAAATGAACGTCGTGACCAATGAAGTGGCAATGAACAATCGTTGAATAGCAAACATCTTTTCGGCGGTAATTTGAGTGATGGGGTGAGGCATGGTGCCAGGAGATTCAAGAGAGATCAGGCGGTGCTGCATGCTGCTATTGCAGTCCTGCAAAATAGGCCGGCCAGGTTTGGTGAGGCCGACCCGCCGCGAGTGCAAAGTGGCTTTCGTTGTCGTTGGCTCCTTCGCGGATGCCTTGGTAGATCCCGGCGATGATCGTGCCCAAAAAGTCGCCGAGCTCGGAAGTTCGGTCTTCTCGATATTCGTCGACCGACATTGAGCGAAATTTCAGATCCAATCCAAATGCCTCGTTGATGTAGTCGGTCAACTCCTGTTGCGTGATCGCATCACCATGCAGGTTGTATGTTTGCCCGTCGTGTTTGGATTCCGTCAGCATGCGTGCGTAGGCATATCCCAATTCGGGGCGCGTCGTGTAGCCACACATCCCGTCGCCAGCACAGTTCGCGATTTCTCCGTGTTTCTTGTAAGTGTCGATGTAGTCGATGTCCGGTTCGATGTAGATGCCGTTGCGTCCGATCACCCACTGTAGACCGCTGTTGCGGACGTCGTCTTCCGTCTGCCGATTGCTCGCGACGACGGGAGAGAATGCGGTTCCTTCCTGTGTGCCTTGGATGCTGGTGTAGACGATCTTTTGAACGTTGGCGCGTTTCGCGGCATTGATGACGTTGCGATGTTGCTCGATGCGTTTTTCAGGTGCATCCATCCCGGAAACCAGCAGAACCGCAGAGACACTCTCGAGCGATGCTTCGAGATCGCTCGGCGAGTTGTAGTCGCCTGGACGGATCTCGATACCGAGGTCGCTGGCTTTGCTGGGCGTGCGAGCCAATCCGATCACATTGGATGGCCCTACTAGATCTTTTGCTGCTTTGACAATTGCGGTTCCCAATTGCCCGCTGGCTGATGTGATGGCGATTTTGTTCATCCTATTCTCTTTGGGGATTTCAGGATTGTTTGACGGAATGATTCTGTTCGTTGTCGATGCGTTTGGCTGTTTTGTGTTCCTCTTCGCTCTGCCCCATCTTCCAGTAGCTTGACAGGTAGAGGTTGTCTTTCTCGATCTCGTGTTTTTGTTGAAAGAGCTTTCGCAGGTTCCGCATGCTGTTGAATTCGCAGGCCGCCCAAACAGATGGTTTTCCGTCGAGCCACGTCAACGCATTGATCTTCGAGGCAAGGAAGTTTCCGTCATGGTTTGGCGACGGATTGATCTCCCACTGCACATTGACATTGTCTGGATGTTCAAGGGATTGAATATCTGCGGCGCTCGGGACCTCGATAACCGCGTAGCCAACTGAGTTCTGTGGCAACTTGCTTAGGTTGACACTGATGGCGGGCAACGCGGACAGGTCGCCGGCCAGCAGAAACCAATCGGCGTGT
>NZ_ANOH01000066.1 GCF_000346505.1 Aporhodopirellula sallentina SM41 | reverse complement strand
GATCCGCGTAGCCGCGGACGTCGTCCACCAACGCGAGCAAATCCTCGCTCTTGGTTCGCTGGACGTTGACGACCATCGCCGGTTCGCCGTTGATTTCGCCGACCGCGGTCACGTCTTCGAACTCATCGCGGACGACCCCGACGATCACCTACGGACAGCACGACGCCGCCCGGTTCAGTGATCAAAGGGATGCGTTCGATTTCATGACCGACGCGTCCTTTGTTCTTCGCACGCAGCAGGATCTCCTGACCCTGTGATTTCAGTTGCCCACCGGGCAATTCAATATTGTGGGCGCGGATGATTCCCGCCACGCGATCGAGTGTTAAGCCGTACGATCGCAGCGTCGCCTCCGGGATCTCGACATCGATTTGATAGTCTCGTGTTCCCATCAATTCGGCGACCGAAACGCTCGGCAGAAGCAGCATTTCTGAACGGACCCGCTCGGCCACCTCACGCAGGGCAAGTTCGCCGCGCCGCGACCGATCGTCTGGACCGATCACTCCGACGCGGATCGCCGTTTCGCGAAACGTGATCTGTTCGACGCTGGCGTCTTCAGCGAGTTCGGGGAAGCTCGGAATCCGATCCACCTCGCGGTCGATTTCCGACATCACCTTTTGGACGTCGTCCACATCTGTTCGCAACTCGGCGAGAACGTAACCGGTTCCCTCCATCGCGATGGACGTGACCTTTTTGATTCCATCGATCGAACGAATCGCTTCTTCGATCTTTTGGCAGATCGCTTCCTCGGAATCCTGCGGTGTCGCACCTGGGTACGGCACGGAGATCATCACGACCTCCAATTCAAATTCGGGGAAGACCTCCCGTCGCATGGTCATGAAGGCGCCGGCGCCAATCATCACCAACGCGAACATCACCACGTTCATTCCGGGCGCGTTGTGAATCGCCCATGAGATCGCTCTTCTCATCGATTCACTCCGGCGGCATTGAGTGAAACAGTATGCTCGGCGCCGGAGGCGTCGGTCAGGCTCTCCTGCCCGGCGTCGCGTTTGGCATCTTCGCCGGGCAGTTCAGCGATGTTCGCCGGCGGGTTGTCGACAACAATGCTCGCCGGAGCACGGACGGGATGAACGTCCGTCTGCATATTGCCCACCGGTGACACGACGACGTAAGAACCGTCTTTCAAAACGCCGCCAGGGACTTCGCAAATCCACGACTGACCGGTCATCGAATCATCGAGCCCGTCGCCGTTTTCGCTGGGCGATCTCCCGTCGGCAGGCAGAGAAGCGATGAAGTCTTTCTCGGTCACAAAACGATCGACCGGTCGGATGTCCTCGCGAATGATCAGTTTGCCGGGCACCCAGGCCGCGGGGTCAAAACCGGATAACGGGTCGAGCGGGTCTCTCTGAGCAACACTCTCGCCGTCATTCTCATTGTCGGTTTCATCACCGGAAGAAGTGTTGTCACTGTCCCCATTCGATTCGACATCAGCGTTGGCAACTTGAGAATCCGTGTCGCTCGAGTCTGTCGCATCGCCGTCGCTTTCTTTGTCCGAATTCGCGAGGATCGAAACATCCAGCACGCTCGGGTCGGAAACAAACTGCCAAACGCGGTTGCCCGGTTTGAGCGCTTCGCTCGGCAGGACGACCAAGTCCACCGCCGGGTTGAGTTCGAGTCTCAATTTCACAAACATCCCACGCACCAACGCGGTCGGACCGGCGACTGTATCCGGGGCCGTTTTCTTCTCGATCACTTTGCCCAACCGGATCGCTTCGAACGCCTGCGGTTCATCGACAACGATTCGTACCGGAACGGTTCGAGTTTGTTCGTCCAACCCGATCCCGTCGTATCCAACGAGTTTCCCCATCCACTGATAGATCAACCCGTCGCGGCCGGACACGACATAGCGGACCGTGACCGGAGTCGGTGGCAAACGATAGCCGCGATCCCCGCCTGCCGATGTATCCGCCGACACGTTTTCCGCCGAGTTATTCGACGCAGCGTCATCGCCGGTCGCCGGTGCCAAGCCCAGGTCCTCGGGCGGTTGTTCGCCGCGTTTGTTTTGGTTGAGAACCCAGTACAACTGGTCGATCCGCAGCTTGGCGGCGACTTCGACTTTGGATGTGTCTTCGAGCGTGACGACGGGGCTGCCCCGTGCCACGAACGTGTTCAGTTCGGCTTGTTCGCTGACGACGACGCCGGTGATCGGAGCTTTGATCACGGTTCGGCGGAGGTTGTTCTCAGCGGCCTCGAGTTGCATCGCCGCCAATTGCTCGGCGGACTCCAGTCGGGCTCGTCTTTTCTCGGCGAGATCGAGTTGGTTCTGATAGAGAACGAGTTGTTGTTCGCTGGCGAGCAACGCACGGCGTGCTTGGTCGAGTTCCCCTTGGCTGGCGAATTGGTTCGGCAACGCTTCTTGGCGTTTGAGTTCGCGACGTTGCAGTTCGATGTCGGCCTTGGCCAACGCGATCGAACGTTTGGTGTTGACCATCTCCTGGTCGACTTCACCGAGGGCTTCGTATTCCTGCTGGCGAAGACGCTGCAACCGTTTGACTTCGAGTTCGTAGTCGGTCGGATCGATACGCATCAGCACCGTGTTTTTAGTGACGTACTTTCCGGTTTCGCACAGCGGCGACTTTTCAACGATTTGGCCCGCCACCTCCGTCGCGAGGATCACCTCGCGAAACGGCACGACGGTTCCGTCGGCGCTCAGGTGCAGATTTTGGCCGGTGCTCTTGAGCGAGCGTACCGGTAAAACGTCAACTGCGGGTAAGGCGAACAGCCGGCCGACGGCGGTGTCGTCGAGCGGTGGACGTGAGATGGATTCGACCGAGCCGAGCATCCACACGATTCCGGATGCCGCCCCGAGGAGCAAGAACGGAACGACGATGTTGAAGAGCAACCATTTCGGAAGATTGCGGAGCGGTTCGACGGGCAGGTCCGGGGTCGCCGGAGTCTCGCCGCTAGCGTGAGTCGGCGAGTCATGGGGGGCGCCGACCGCAGTTGCCGAACCGACCGCGCCTGCATCGGCGGCTTCTCTGTTGACCGAATCACCGTTGACCGAATCACCGTTCGTTGATGGGTTGGCATGATTCGGGTCGGGTGGCAACGCCTTGCCTGTTTCCGGGTACGGATTCCCGGGCGGCGGCGATTTGGCTTTGGTCGATTCGATGCTCATAGCTGATTCTATTTTCTCTTCGTGAAACGCGTCGATCTGTATGGTTGCTAGGTCTTGGGACCGGATGCGGTGTGTCGGTTTGCAGTCAAGTTGTTCGTGGTTGGTGAGGCGGTTGCCTCGATCGCATCGCCGGGGCGGGTGGATGTATCGGGGGTGTTGTTTGTTTGGCTGTCGATCTGCTGTCGGATCTGCACGATGTCGGATCGTCCGCAGGCTGCGAGCGTGGAGGCGGTGATGTGGCGGCACAGCGATTCGGTGTCGAAATGCTGTTCGCGAATCTCTGACGCGACGAGTTGTTCGATCACCGGTTTGCCGATGAGGTAATGCAGGCACTGGCCGACGACACCGAGGGCGGTTTGGGCGACGAGGGCGTTCTCCTGCCAAGACCGTGTTGGTTCGGAATCGGCAACCGGCAGTGGAGCCATCAGTTGTGCGATCGTTTGGCACATCGCGTCGTGGAGCGGGCGAAAGTACTCTTGCACGACTTCGCTCATTGCGGTGGTGGGTTGTTGCATTTCACGCATCATCAGCATGGCCTCCCATCCCGTGTTGTCGCTGGCGAGCATCCGAGAGAGCAGGGTGCGAACGAGTTTTCCGAGCGTCTCCTCAGGCGGGGCGGACCCCACGATTGGCACGGGGTACTCTCGTTGGCGACGATCGCGTATCCCTGCCAAGACGGCCCGGTAGAGTCCCATCTTGTCGCCGAAATAGTAATTAATTGCTGCGATGTTGACCCCCGCAATCTTGGCGATTTCACGAACCGGTGCGCGATCGAACCCACGACGGGCAAATACCGGCCCTGCCGCGGCGATAAGGCGAGCCGACGGGTCCGCCGGAGCCGGGCTGTTGGCGTTTGACTCGCTGGCAGTCGTTGATTCGTCGGAGTCCGCCGGATCTTGCGTGTTTTTTTCCTGGGGCGGTGCCATCGAGATTTGGAGAAGGAGGGAAACGGGCGGGAATTGTGCGTTCCCGCCCATCATGACTGGAATACGGGGAAAGTTAAACATCTGTTTCAAACATTTGTTTTGAATCTGTCCTGGATCCTATTGTCGTTGTTTTTCCCTGGCCCATTGATTTGGCGACACCTGCTAAACTGTGGACTTTGAACTCCCCTCCCCCTTCCCCATCCCCAAGATTGCAGATGTCCGCAACTCCCGCCGATGCCTCGCAAGGTGGCTCGATAGACCACGTTTTGACCGAAGATCGTCTCTTCCCGCCTCCGGCCGAATTCACGCAAAACGCCGTTATTTCGAGTGTCCAGCAGTACGATGAGCTGTACGCAGCCGCCCGCGACACCCCGGACGAGTTTTGGCGAGAACAGGCAAACGAGCACCTCCATTGGTTCGAACCGTTCACGGAAGTCTGCCAATGGGAGGCGCCGGACGCGAAATGGTTCGTCGGCGGAAAAACAAACGCGTGCTACAACTGCGTCGACGCCCATGTCGAGGCCGGTCGAGGCGATAAAACCGCCATCATTTGGGAAGGCGAGCCCGGCGACCAACGCACGCTGACCTACCGCGAACTGCAAACCGAAGTCGCCAAATGCGCCGAAGCGTTCGAGCAACTCGGCGTCGAGCAGGGTGACGTGGTCAGCATCTACATGCCGATGACCCCCGAGTTGGCGATCGCGATGCTCGCTTGCGCCCGGATCGGTGCGATCCACTCGG
>NZ_ANOH01000065.1 GCF_000346505.1 Aporhodopirellula sallentina SM41 | reverse complement strand
GATGCTCTCGGCTCCGTTGGCCTCGCCTGCAAACTACGCGGCGGCTGCAGAGCCACTTACTTCTGAACCAAACGAGACGCCCGTGACTGCCACGCCTGAAACCGTCAAATCCTCTGATCTGTTGAAGCCATGGACGGGGCCTTACGGCGGCGTCCCACCTTTCAAAAGTGTGCGTGTCGATGAGTTCGCGGCTGCGTTCGACGTCGCGATCGCAAAGGCGCAGCAGGACATCGAGGCGATCGCCAACAATCCCGACCCGCCGACTTTTGCCAACACGCTATTGGCTCTCGAAACGGCCGGTGAGGAACTCGATCGGCTCGAAACCGTTTTCGATGTTCACTCTTCGAATTTGAATGTCGGGCCGATTCCGGATATCGAAAGGGCGGTCAGTCCCAAGTTATCCGCTCACTCGGATTCGATCACGCAGAACCGAAAACTGTTTGCACGCATCGAAGCTGTTTACAGCGACGTGTTTGAAAACAAGACGGTGACGCTCGGCGATGACGCTCGACGTTTGCTCGAAGAAACCCGCAAGGAGTTCGTCCGTAGGGGAGCCCGGCTGTCCGACGCTGACAAAGCCAAACTGTCGCAGATTAACGCGCGGTTGGCTCGGCTGTTTACGGATTTCAATCAGAACGTGCTCGAAGAAGAGAAGGGGCACGTGACATGGATCGACGACAAAGCTGACCTCGCCGGTTTATCCGAGTCGACGATCGAGTCCATGGCTACTGCGGCGAAAGAAAAGGGTGGTAAGGCGGCGTATGCGGTCACCAACACGCGGTCATCGATGGATCCGTTCCTGACGTATGCCGAGAACCGCGACCTGCGCGAGAAGGTGTGGCGGAACTTCTACTATCGCTGCGACAATGGCGGGCCGCACGATAACAAGAATGTGATTCGCGAGATCTTGCACCTGCGAGCCCAGCGGGCGGCATTGCTCGGCTATCCGACGCATGCTCACTGGCGAATGGAGTCGACGATGGCGGCAAAGCCTGAGGCGGCGATGGAATTGATGATGCGGGTATGGCACCCGGCGATCGCTCGCGTGGCGGATGAGGTTGCCGACATGCAACGAATCGCGGACGCCGAGGCGGAAGCCAGCGGCAGTCCAAAAATCAAAATCGAGCCATGGGACTATCGCTTCTATGCGGAGAAAGTCCGCAAGGAAAAGTATGACCTGGACATGAGCGAAGTGCGGCCGTACTTGCAGCTCGATAAGATGCGAGAGGCGATGATGTACTGCGCCGAACGCCTTTTCGATTTGCACTTTGAAGAGGTCAACGGTCTGCCAACGTTCCATCCCGATGTGACGGTCTATGAAGTCACTCGCAATGGCGAACACGTGGGCCTGTTTTACCTCGACCCGTTTGCTCGGGAAGGGAAACGAAGCGGCGCGTGGATGACCGATTATCGCGAGCAGTCCGGCGTCGGGCTATCGGATGAGGACGTCGGGATTCCTGTTAGCACTTCGATCGTTTCGAACAACAGCAACTTCATCGCGTCGTCCGGAGACGGTCCGATTTTGATCTCGTGGGACGATGCGACGACATTGTTTCATGAATTCGGTCATGCCTTGCATGGGTTGTCCAGTCGCGTGCGTTATCCGTCGCAGTCCGGGACCAACGTGGCTCGTGATTTCGTTGAGTTTCCTTCGCAGATTCTCGAGCACTGGCTTTCGACGCCCGATGTGCTCAGCAAATTCGCAACGCATTATGAAACAGGTGAGCCGATGCCTGCTGAATTGCTCGAGAAGATTCAGCGGTCGGCAAAATTCAACAGTGGCTTTGAGACGACCGAGTATCTCGCGTGTGCGATTCTCGATATGAAGTTGCACGAAACCGACGCGAGTGAAATCGACATCAGCCAATTCGAAAGCGAGCAACTCGCTGCGATCGGGATGCCGAGTGAATTGCCGATGCGTCACCGTCTGCCTCACTTCAGCCACCTGTTCAGCAGCGATGCGTATTCAGCAGGCTATTACAGCTATCTGTGGAGTGACGCTCTGACCGCCGATGCCGCGGAGATGTTCGAGCAATCCGAAGGCGGCTATTTCGATGAGGTTGTCGCCGACAAGTTGCGAGATCACGTGCTGAGCGTTGGCGACACGATCGATCCGGCAGAAACGTATCGTGCATTCCGCGGACGCGACGTCGATACCTCCGCCCTGCTGCGAAAACGCGGCTTCGCACCCGCCGAGTAAACGGCGAGAGATATCTGGCTTTACTTCTGCTATCTGAATAAATCACCCGTAGCGAACGTCGCCAAGACGTTCGGGAAGGCTCGTGGATCACCGAAAGTCTTGGCGACTTTCGCTACGGAGGATGACCCTAAAACTTAACTAGGTCACGCTGACGCGGGCGAAGTCACGCACGTCGTTTTCGATCGCCCGCATCCGGTCCGCCAATTTCGTGGACGCGGAGTCGAGGTCTTGGGATTCGGCGGCTTCCAAGCGAGTGAAGACGTAGAACTTAACCTTCGGCTCGGTGCCGCTCGGGCGGACGGCGACGTAGTTTCCTTCGTCTTCCATGTCCATGATGATCAGGTTACCTACGGGCCCTTCGAGCGGTGAGGATTCTGGGGTCTCGCCGATCGTGGTGACCGTTTGATTTTGGTAGTCGCGGACTTGTTTGACCTTCATGCCGCCGAGGCTCGTTGGGGGAGCTTCGCGGAACGTTTTCATCAACGTTTTCATCGCCGCCATTCCTTCGCTGCCTTCCATGAACACGTTGATCAGGTGTTCGCTGTGGTAGCCATGGCGTTGATAGAGTTCGCCGAGGTAGTCATGCATTGACTGCCCTTTGGCTTTCAGTTCCGCAGCCAATTCGCTGGCCAGCATGCAGGCGACCGCACCGTCTTTGTCGCGTGCATACGACCCGACAAGGTATCCGTGCGATTCTTCACAACCGTAGAGGAAGTCCGCCGGTCCTTCGCGGTCCATGGCCTCGGCAATGTATTTGTACCCAACCAAAAGATCGCCGACGCAGCGTGCGTTGTGCGCTGCGGCAATTCGTCGAACCAACTCGGTCGTGACCAACGTTTTGACGATGTATGAACGGTCCGTGATTTTGCCCGCCTCGGCTGCTTTGTCGAGCACGTAGTTGGCGAGCAAGGCGGCGATTTGGTTCCCCGTGAACGTTCCCCACTCACCGGCCGTGTCGGTCGTCTTCGGTGCGGCAATGCCGAGCCGGTCACAGTCCGGGTCGGTTGCCATCACCAAATCAAATCCTTCGGTGCGAGCTTGCTCGATCGGTTTCTCGAAGACGGCCGAGTTCTCGGGGTTGGACACGTGGCCGGGAACGTTCGGGAAGTCGCCGCTCGGTTGCCGGTGTGGTTCGTAGACGGTGACGTTTTTGAAACCGTCGCGTTGCAGCAGAGGCACGACGGCGGCTTCGCCGACACCGTGCAGCGGGGAGTAAAGGATTTTGACGTCGCGCGGGCCTGGCGAGCTGCAACCAGCAGCCGCGTCGAGAAACGCCGCATCGATTTTTTCCGTGACGACTTCGATTTGTCCGTCTTGGAGTGCCTGTTCGAAGTTGCCGCGTTTGATTTCTTGGCAGCTCATCACGTTATCGATGATGGCCTTGTCGTGCGGAGGAAGGACCTGTGCCCCGCTGGACCAGTAAACCTTCACGGCGTTGTCGCTCGGCGGGTTGTGGCTCGCGGTGACCATGATGCCGCAGTCGCATCCGAGGTGTCGAACGGCGAAGGACAGTTGCGGCGTTGCGCGGTAGTCGTCGAGCAAATAAACCTTGATGCCAGCGGCGACCATGATTTCGGCACACAGTTCGGTGAAGTGCCGTGACCGATGGCGGGTGTCGTAAGCGATCGCACAGGACAGCGGTTTCTTTCCGCCGTGATACGAAACGACATAGTCCGCGAGGCCTTGAGCACTTTCGCCGATCGTGCGGTCGTTGATGGCGTTGGAGCCGATTTCGTACATCCGGCCGCGGCGTCCGCCCGTGCCAAAGGGAATGATGGTCCAGAAAACGTCATCGAGTTTTTGCCATTGTTCCTCGTCAATATGTCGCAACACATTGTCCCGGTAGTCGCGATAGCGTTCCTCGGTCAGCCAGCAGCGAATATTTTCGGCCGCGCCGGCGGTGATGCGTTCATCCTTGACGGCCTGTTCGACCTGGGCCAAAGCGGTGAGGACGCGAGGGGAATCGGGGGCAGCGGGCTCGGGCGTCGTGGACATGAGAGATACAGCTCGGTTGAAAGGATGTTAGAAACGTGGACCTGGGTACTCGGCCGGTCGCGGCTCGGTGAGCGTAATTGCTCGCCGGGAATCGACGCGAACCGGGGATCTAATTTCTCACCTGTGCAGGCGTTGTTCCGCGCGTCAGTTTAGGAGGTTCGTCGCGTATCGACCAGTAATCGCAACGGCGCGTCGGCACTCTTCATCGATCCTTGACCGGGGATGCCGTCCTGGACGCGGTCTCGCAGGATCGAGCCGGGGCGGTTGTCAGCTAACCAGGCCCTGGGTCACGGTCATAAAGACGTCTTCGAGTGTCGGATCGCGGTCGTTGAAGGACCGCATTTTGACGCCCTGTTGGATGAGGTATTCGAGCAGTTGAGCCAAGCCGTCGTCATCGGTCTCGAGTTCCGCGATCACGCGGTCGGGGCGAATCTCCAAATCTCGCAGCGCCGGGCTGCTGCGGAGAATTGAAATGCCCGCATCGCTGTTTTCGGTGAAAGAAATCTCCACCATTCGGTTGCGGCGAATTTGCCGGTAGACCGAATCGATCGGCCCATGCATAAGAAGTTGCCCGCGTTCGATGATCCCGATCGACGTGCAGCAGTCCGCGAGTTCGGTCAGGATGTGGCTGCTGATCAGAATCGTCTTGCCCATTTTGCGGAGCTCTTTGAGCAACGCTTTGACCTCCACGCGTGCCCGCGGGTCGAGACCGCTGGCAGGTTCATCGAGAATTAACACAGGAGGGTCGTGAACGAGTGTCTTCGCCAAACAAAGCCGCTGCTTCATTCCTCGGGAGAGCCCGTTCACGAAGTCGTCGCGTTTGTGTCCAAGGTCCAGCAACTCGAGCACGTTGTCGATGATGGGGCCGCGGGCCGTTCGGGCGATCCCGTAGGCGACCGCGAAGAAATCGAGAAACTCCCACACCCGCATGCCGTCGTAGACGCCAAAATTATCGGGCATGTAGCCGATCGAACGCCGCACCCCCATCGGGTCTCCCATGACGTCGAACCCGGCGACTTCTCCGCGTCCTCGGGACGCTTTGAGCAAGGTGGCTAGGAAGCGAATCGTTGTGCTCTTGCCCGCACCGTTGGGGCCGATGAAGCCGAACGTTTCGCCTGCCTCGATTTGCAAATCGATGTTCTCCACGGCGGTGAACTCGCCGTAGTCTTTGCCGAAACCTTCGAGTGTGATCATGCAGGTGTCTTTGAAATCTTCGGTGGGCGATGCGTGGGCAGGTGGCCTTGGGGAAACGGCCTGTGTGTCGGAAGGTCGCGATCAACCTGATGGTAGCAGTTTGTTTCGCGTCCGTGTTCAGCCCACCTCGCGGTCACACGCAACTCGGGCACATGCACTGGGGCGGCGTGACGCTATTGGCGTGGGCGAATCAGGTCGCGGACGAGATTGACATCATGTAGCGCCGGCGGCCGTGGTGGCATGGCGAGGTGTGCGAAAACCAGCGTTTGCGATCGGACTTGTTTGCAATCTGGGGTGATCGAAAGTTCGCCGAGTGGGGTTTCGACCCGAGCGATCAGTCTAGCCGAGTTCGGCGGAATGATACCGGGAGAGAGCAGTCGTTGGATCCATTCGGTGAGCCCCATCGGCAATCCGTCGGGGATGACAAGATTGCTCGCAGGATTCAGACGGATCTGTTGGCGACTGCCCGACGAGAGTGTTCCTAGACTCGCGAGTCGTATCGTGCCTTCGGCGTCGCGTTGAACAACAATGACGTCGAGTAGTTCGAGTGAGGAATCGTTGGTTAGGTATTTCCGGTCAATCGATCCGTCATTTTCGATATCGCTTTGGTTCTCCGGTGCAACGTCTTGTATGCCAATGGGGCCGTCGATGTCGATGATCTGTTCGGTGTGAAGCACCCCGTACGAGTTACTGCCGACGGAGATGTTGTTGAGCGATGGGCCGTTCTCAAAACCGAACTGCATTTCCGGATCGGTTTGCCCAAACAGGTTCGCTTCGTTGTCTTTGTCGGAGCCTCGCAAACGAACGACTTCGATCGCCGCATCCGCGGTCGCAAAGTCGACGCGGTACCGACTCGCCAACGAGTTGTACAAACCGATCACACGTGTGAGGTGTCCGCGGGAGTAGTCCTTGGGCAGTTCGAGCATCGCCAATTCATTTCGGCTGCGAGCGAAACCGACGTCCAACTGCGCCGCCCGGGCCACCCAAAGGGCACCAAGGATGGCCAGCGGGACCACGGCGAGCCAAGCCCACTCCAAACGCCCCAGCAACCGGAATACGACGTAATTGATTGGGATCAAAACAAGCAAATAGATCAGCAGGCTGCGGAATACCAAAGCCGAATCGGGAATCGACAAGCCAATCTCTTGCTGCAACTGTTCGCGTCCCCACGCCACCATTGGGCTGTCGTTCTTCCAGCCGCCGAGTCCCGTGACGGGGTGAGCCCAGACGTCTGCCGAGATCCAAGGAGCCAGCGACGCGATGGCGTTCGTATCAACGGTGGTGTTGGATCCATCGGTGATCTCACCGGGCTGGTCGTCCGGTGCCGCGGGGTGGTCGGCAACGGCGTCCTGGGGTTCCTCGGTGTCTGGATCTGCTTTGTCGGCAGCGGGGGTGTCGGCAGCGATGTTGTCGACGACTCGGCCGGGCATTCGCGAGTCGCGAGAGAAGAAACGTACGGAGGTGTTGATCGAAGGCGAGACCGCTTCGCTTTCGACGCCAACAAAGGTTTGGCGAACCGGAGGCAATGTTGCCAATTCATCGAGCGCGTCTTCTGTTGGGTTGGCAGAACCTTCGGCGTCGTCGGGCTGCGAATCAGTCGTTGACGATATGGAGTTCATGAACGCGGTGGGTTCACTGAGGCTGAATACCCGAGGTGGTCGCGCGAGAACCGCTGAGTTGAAGAAACTGTCGTACGACTGCCACGAGGTTAGCCATTCGCTCATCAAGTCGACACGGCACTGCACCACTCGTCCGCGTCCTGCTCGTTTTTCTGCGAGCAGTCCGCCTTCGCCGACTTCCATGGCGTCGGGACGTTTTTCTCCCGAAACGGCGACCTGCCCTTGGTTCTGTTCCACTGCCGAGGTGGCGTAGGCGACCGAGAGATCGGTGTCGACGTTGTGCGAGCGTAGGAACGTCTTGGCGGCATCGGTGTCGAGTTCTTCGACGCCGTCCGATGCGATCGGCATCAGTTCACGAAAAGCACGGTCAGCGAGAGAGTCGGCACCGGCGGGACCGTTGACGATCAGGGTGCCACCGAAATGCAGCCAGTCCAAAACCGCAGTTCGCTGGCCCATCGTTAACGCATTGACCGGGACGTCATCCCACAGAAGAACAGCCGTCGACGTCCAGTCCAACGCGGTTTCGGCGATTGGGATCACACCTTGTGTTGGTGGAATGACGATTCGATAGTTGTCCCCTTTGATGGCGAACTCCTGTTCGCTTCGAAACGGGGTCGCCCAGTTGGAGGTTTGCAAACGGGTGAAGCGTTCGGGCCGATCGGTGAGAATGACAAAGAAATATGTCTGTGCCTGAAGTGCAGCAAACCGGGACTCCTGCAATCCGTACCGGCCGGCGGTGTCGTTGGAAATCAGTTCGCCTGTGAATTGGACGGATTCGAATGTTCGACTGCCGTTTGTCGGTACGAGCAGTCGCGTGTCGAGTCGACGTCGTTGGCCTTTGGGCAGCACCGCGGGCCGGCGAACGATGATGGATTCGGGTATTTCTGCCTCGGCGAGCCCCGCGGCAATCTCATCGTCCAGGCTGATCCTCGACCGATTGACTTTTGCGCGTGATTGAACGACTCCGCGTCGGTCTTCCCCGTTGCTGCGGATGGTGAACTCCGCACTGATCCAGTGTCCTGGTTTGACCGCTCCGTTGATTTGGTTGTTGTTACCCGCGTCCGGTCGCGACATGGGGTACGCCTGCGGCGGCCGCGAGGTGATATCCGGCAATTTTTGCTTCAGTTGCTCGGCATCCTCCTCGCTTCCCTGATTGAAACGGCAACCGTCGCATCCGACGATCAACGGGAGAAGGACGAGCATCCACCACCATCGGTGTCGGTGATGACAGACGTCCGTGTCGGGATGGACCATGGAGGCTCGCGGGCAAGAGATTGGCTCGGGCTCGCGGCGTCGAGCCGGTGATGTTGGGAGATCGCCTACGGCATGGGTGCACGCTCGCGAGAGCGGGCTACCACGCCATAACCATGCTACCATCCCATGACCATGTTGGATTCGATCGCACGACGAGCCTGGTCGACGTCGCATCCGGTTTCCATCCGGTACAGCCGGATCGCGTTGACTTTATCGCCCGCAGATTTGCTCAGGCAGTCACGGGCGATCATGCAGGGATCGAGTGTGCGATCGGTCAGGCCGAGGGCACCCTTGCTGATGACCCACGAATCGCGAGGCCGCTTGGTCACCCGCAGGACTTCGTCCTCGGGATAGGCGTCGTCGACAACCTCTTGTGCCGAGGACTCGTCGTCGGCCCAGGTGATGATGATGTGAGCGTCGGTTTCGATTTCGAACAAAGGCATGGCGCTGTCTCAGGAAGTGGCGAGCACGAGAGGTGAAATCAGGGCGACAGGTGAGATCCGATCTGCGTGGAAATCAGGATCGAGGAGTCCACGAACGAGCCACCGGTCGGCGATTGGGAACCGAGGCTAATCCGTTCAGGGCAAATCTTGGGGACCGATGGGCACTCAACCAGAGTGTCCTGATTTTTCAGCCCCACCGTTGATTGGGAACCACGGATGTGATTTGGAACCACGGATGATTCCGCCCCACGGCTGAATCCACACTGTCGCCTGATCAGCATAGGCACCCACGTCGGTGTCGGCAAACGGGGACGCCGCGACAATTCGAAATCGCAGTGCGATATCCGTGCGGAATCGAGGTGGACGCACGGTTTTTGATTGTCGCTGAGGAACGTTCTTCCGGTAACAACCGCCGATCTATACGGCTTCGCTACCCTCGAACAGCATCAGTTCGGCTCCATCCAAGAAGCTCACCAGCGATTTCGCCCGATACGGTTGTTGCAGTTTTCGAACCGCTTTGCTCTCGATTTGGCGGACGCGTTCGCGGGTCACTTGGAAGATGCGGCCGACTTCCTCGAGAGTGTAGGTGTATCCGTCGGCGAGGCCGTAACGCAGTCGCAGGATCTCACGCTCGCGGTAGTTGAGCGTTTCCATGGCCAAATCGATTTGCCGTTTGAGAGCCTCTCGGTTGGTTTCGACGAGCGGGTCTTGGTCCCGATGGTCTTGGAGAAACTCGCCGAACGCGCTGTCCTCATGATCGCCGACCGGTTGGTCGAGCGAGAGCGGTTGGCGGCTCATCTTCAAAATCACGCGGGTGTCGTCGAGTGTCAAACCGCTGCGAGCACAGACCTCTTCCGGGGTGGGTTCGCGGCCGTGTTCCTGAACCAGATCGCGGGTGATTTGGCGGATCTTGTTCATCGTGTCGATCATGTGCACGGGCACACGGATCGTGCGGCTTTGGTCCGCAATCGCACGCGTGATCGCTTGGCGAATCCACCACGTGGCGTATGTGCTGAACTTGTAACCGCGGGCGTGTTCGAATTTATCGACCGCACGCATCAGGCCCGTGTTTCCTTCCTGGATCAGGTCCAGGAATGAAAGGCCACGGTTGCGGTATTTCTTGGCGATCGAAACAACCAAACGGAGGTTACCTGCCGACAACACACGCTTGGCGGCATCGTAGTCATCCCGCAGGCTGTCACAGCGGTCGACGCGTCGTTTCAAGGTACGAGGTGTTTCGTAGGTCAGTCGCATCAGGTATCGCAGTTCGCCACGCAGTTCCTCTTCGGTCGGCATGCCAGGCATGGCCAATCGTTCTGGTTCGGCGAGAATGCTGCGGATTTCGGTCATGCGTTCGGCACTGCGACGCAGTTTTTCGAAGATCGGCTGCAGTTTGTTGGTTCGCAGGTTCATTTCCTCGACCAACCGGACGGCTTTGTTTCGTCGAACGACGAGGTTCTTCCATGCGGCACGACGGCGACGCATCGGCTGCGACTTGTTGATCGCGATCAGGAAGTCACCACGATTCTGTGCCAACAGGTGGCCCAGGGTGCGGGTGTTGGGGACGATCCGTTTCATGATCGCCTTCTTCTCCGACGCGTTGGTCACGCTGACTTCGATCGTGCGGTCCAGTCGCAGTTGCTTGTCGCGAACCTGCTGCAGCAACTTCAAGGCGGCCTGCAGCATAAAGTCAGTCGCCATCATGCAATGGCGGTATCGGTCGCGGGTCGCTTCGATTTGGACCGCGGCGGAGATTTCCTGGTCTCGCGTGAGCAACGGGATTTGGCCCATTTGCATCAGGTACATGCGAACCGGGTCTTCGGTCGGATCGTTCGGGATTTCTTCGCGGCGGGCCAGCAGTTCGTCTTCCGACAAAATCGCGAGGTCAGCGTCGTCGGAGATCGCGTCTGCAAATTCCTGCCCCATCGTTCGGGAGCGTCGGGAGACGGAATCTTCGGCGTCGAATGCGTCATCCTGCAAACTGCGGCTGCTGAATTTTTTGCCCATCAAGCTTTCCTCGTTACCCGGTTGTTTCTCAAAGCGGTTCGAGGGAAGGAACCAAGCACGGTCAGTGCCATCAGACGATTGGGGCAAAGCATAAATCATTGCAAGCTGTTGTCACGAAAGAGGTTAGGCAAGAAGTCTCGCCTGTGGGGAGGAGGTGCATGCGGCGAAAAGTGTGGCGTCCATTCATCGTGATGTTGCGTTCGTGCAACACCTGATGGATTCCCCACACTTGGTTCAACGTCCCGTTGTTCAATGCTCTCGACGTTCCCCCCGTCTTCGCATGTAAAAAAAGTAGGTCAGGTTTCGCGGCATAGCTAGGAAAGCCTCGTTTTCAATGCGAAAAACGACACTGCTACAAGAATCTTTCGCGCCCGTCTAAACTCCGATTGTGGGTGGTCGTTACTTTGTTGGTTTGCGAATCATGTTGCGAATCGAAAAAGTGGGCGGAGGAACCTCAGCAAACCACCCTCTCAGCGACGTGCGATATGAATACGAACCCACCCAGAAACGCTCTTTTGGAGGTTTTTGGGGGGATCGACTCATACGCCGGCGCAATTCGTTTGACGCACCCGACGTTGAGAAAGTTCCCAATCCACATGACAGGAAGCACTTGCTTGCACACATACGGAACGATGGATGCAGAAGAATCCTTTACTGAACCCTTTTTCGTGATGCCACTCGGTGCGGGGGAGCGGTTCTCATGAATGCCATGAACCCTTGGGTCGAGTTTCAACCGCTCGACGATTCGATCTTTGGCGACGCCCCATCGGCGCTTCGGTCTCTCCGGGAAATCGCCTCGAGCGGAGCGTCGGAGGATCTGTTGACGCAGTTGTGGAGTTTGCTCCACGAGCACCTCGGGGCGATCGATTCTCCGGATGATGGAGTTCGATGGTTGGCCCGTTTTGTGGAGGTGTCTCGGAGCCCCACGTCGCTGCTCGCACTCTTTGAACGCGATCCGCAGGCCCTGCCCGCTCTTTTGCAGGTGCTCTCGACCAGCAATTCGATCGCGGAACTGTTGATCAGCGATCCCGAGAGCTTCGACCTGCTCCGGGCGAGCGACGGTCGGCCCACGTCGCGAGAGTTGCTCAGTGATGAGCTCGGCAGCGAGCTACGCAACATCGCTTCGATCCCGCGGGCTGCCGTCGCGATCCGGCGATACGCGGGCCGTGAGATGTTGCGAATCGCCTACGGTGAGTTTGTGCGAGGATTGCCACCCGACCGCGCCGCACGTCAAATCAGCCATCTGACCGATGCGGTTCTGTCGTCCGCGTTGGAGTTTACGATCCAACAGACCGCCGAGCGATTGCACTACCCGCAGCGAATCGATGGCACCAAACCGGAATACTCGATCGTCGCGTTGGGCAATTATGGAGGAGAGGAGATCGGGTATGACTCTCCACTCGATCTGTTGTTGCTCTGCGACCAGATCGATCGCAAGAACGAGAGTCACCTCAAATTCAACCGGCAGATTGCGTCCGGATTAATAAGCCTTCTCGGCTCCAACCGCGCACCGGTCGTGTCGATCAATTTGAGGTTCGTTCCGCAGCCCGGCGAAGACATGTCCGGTTCGGACACGCAGCGTTTGAGCGACTACACGCGTGGCAGCGAATCCGCGTCACGGCAGATCGATTTTCACGATGCCGTCACGGCGGCCGCGTACTTCGAGCGTGAGAATCAAACGTCTCATCGTCTTGCGTTCGTCAAAGCTCGTGTGGCCGCAGGAAATCGAGAACTCGGCGATCGGTTTCTCAAGCGGATCGAACCGTGGGTCTATCATCGCTTGCTCAGCCGGAGTGAAATTGCCGACATCCGCGTGCTACGTCGCAAGCTCGAAAAACGGGCCCTGTCGCCCGATACCGAGCAGGGAACACCAATCGCCGACTGTCCGGGTGGGCGACGTGATATTGAGTTGACGATTCAGTTCCTGCAGTTGCTCCATGGCGGCGAATTGCCCGAGGTGCGGGTAACGGGGACTCTCGAAGCCATCGCGGCGCTCAATCGTCATGGTTGTTTGACTCAGCAGGAGGCGTCGATCCTGTCGGAAAATCACGCGCGGTTGTGTCGTTTGGAACACCACCTCGCGGTTCTGTTTGATCATCGCGTGACCCACCTACCCGATGACGCTGACGTTCGTACCCGATTGGCGTGGCGTTTGGGCGTCCGTCTGCCCGAGGGTTCCAAGCCGGAGGTCGGGGCACTCGCCTATGGTGATCGGCCCCGGTTTGAACAGTTGCTTGCCGAAACGTTTGAGGTCAACCGCAAGATCATCAATCACTTGATGGTCCAAGACGTGGCGGCCAAGCCGGTTGTTTCGTCCGACACGAACGCTTCACCCGCCGATGCGGTCAGTGTCGCTGATCGCAGTGACGTCGACGCGGTGGAGATCGAAACCGAATTGATTCTTGACCCCGATCCCGATCTCGACGCCTACGCGGCGGTCTTGAAGGGGCACGGTTTCAAGGAGATTGAACGTGCGATCGACAATCTCTCTGCGCTGAGCCACGAAACCGTCTCGTTCTTGTCGCCGCGACGTTGTCGTCACTTCTTTGCTGGCGTCGCTCCCGCCCTGCTGCGAGAGATTGCGACGACTCCGGCACCGGATAAAACCCTCGCTCGACTCGTCGAGGTGACCGATTCGATTGGTGCCAAGGCAACTCTGTGGGAACTGCTAGGTACCAATCACGCAACCTTGTCGCTGATGATCCGGTTGTGTTCCTTGGCGCCGTATTTGACCGGGATTCTGATCGAGAATCCGGGCATGATCGATGAACTCGTCGATTCGTTGATCATGGACCGTCTGCCCAGTGCCGAGCGTCTCGACATGCAAACGATCCGCTTGTGTCAGGCGGCGGATGATCTGCAACCGATTTTGCAAACGTTCAAAGCCAGTTGCCATCTAATGATCGGTGTTCGTGACTTCCTCGGCAAAGAGACCGTGGAGACGATCGGCGGATCGTTGAGCGATACGGCGGATGCGTGTTTGCGGCGTGTGATCGAGCATGAGCAAGAAAAGCTCGCCGCGAGATTTGGTGATCCGGTTGATTCGGACGGCAATCCGGTGGAGTTGGTCGCAATCGCTCTCGGAAAATTCGGCGGGCGTGATCCCAACTATCACAGCGATCTTGATTTAACGTTTCTGTATACCGCCGAAGGGGAAACAAAACGGCGAGTCGGTGGCCCGCGGACGACTCTTTCGAACCGGCAGTTTTTCAACCAGTTGGCACAGAGTGCCGTTCGAACCATCGATTCAGAAACCGGACGGTTGTATGAGGTCGACATGCCGTTCGCTCGTGGTGCGGACGAAACCGTTTTGACTCATTCGATCCAGCAGTTTGCCAAACCGTTTCGTCACGGCGGTGCACCGCTCTGGCAGCGGGTCGCGTTGTGTCAGGCGAGGCCATGCACGGGATCCCGGGAGGCTCGAGAACTGGCCGACGAAGCGATTCGCAACGCGATCGAGCAGACCCCCTGGCGAGAGAGTCATTTTGCGGAAATGAAAGCCCTGCGACATCGCAGCGAATCAACCGCCACGCCAGGCAACCTGAAGCGTGGAGTCGGAGGGACCGTTGACGTGCAGTGCATTGTGGCGGCAGGCATCCTGAAGTCTTCGCGTGCCGGAATGCCACGGATCGCGACTGGCATCGTTCCGGCCCTCAACGAACTCGTCGATGCGGGGATTTACGATCGTGCCGACGCCGAGAAACTCATCGAAAACTACCGCTTCTTGCGTACGCTCGAGGCTAAGTTGCGATTGATCGGTACCGCGGCGCGACATGAGTTACCGCTATCCGCCGATGGTGGTGTGAACACGCTCGAGATGAAACAGTTGGCTGTGCTGTTGAATTTGGCCAGTCCCGGCGAAGTTGTTCGGCGCTGCGAGGAGACACGGAAATCGAACCGAGAGTTGTTTGATCGGTTGTTGTCCCCGTGATGAGACGCTCGCAAAACCAGAAGGCCGACGATTCGAAAATGACCGACGCGTCGCATCTTGTGCTGCGAGGCATCCGGAAAACGTACGGCGACGAGTGCGTGCTCAACGGCGTGAGTCTCGATGTTCGCGAAGGCGAGTACGTCGTGATTCTAGGGCCGAGCGGGTGTGGTAAGAGTACGTTGTTGCAAATTATCGCGGGGCTCGTTCGTGCCGATTCGGGCAGCGTGGAATTATCGTCTCGGTCGTTGGACCGAACGTCGCCCAACGATCGTGACGTGTCGATCCTTTTCCAAGATGATCGACTTTATCCGCACTGGACGCTTCGTCAGAGTTTGCAGGTTGCGTGCGATCGCTCTCCGGTGAAAGCAAAGGTTGACGGCCTGTTGGATCAAATTGCGGAGCGTTTGGGAATTGGGTTGCAACTCGATCGACGGCCGGATGAAGTCAGTGGCGGTCAATTGCGCCGCGCCGCGTTGGCGAAGGCGTTGTTGCGGCAACCGGCGGTTTGCCTACTCGATGAACCGCTGACCGCGATCGACACCATGCTGCGTGAAGAGTTGGTTTCGTTGCTGGCCGACTATCCACGGTCACGAGGTGACTCGCTGTCTCGAACCTCGATAGTGCATGTCACCCACGACGGCGATGAAGCGATGCGGTTGGCCGACCGCATCGTGGTCATGGGGCAGGGACGAGTGTTGCAATCCGATGCGCCGGAGTTGGTGTATCGGAAACCGAAAACGTTGGGAGTTGCCAAAGCACTCGGCACACCGCCGGCGAATTTCCTGCCGCTCCGATGGGTTCAGGCAACTGTTCCTGGTCAGGCCGAATCGATTGTCAACGCGGTGTCGTGCAAAGGTGACGACTCTGTTCTCGTTGTGCGTCCAGAGAGCGCGCAATGGCTGACCGCCGAGCTGGAAAGAGCAACGCCAGGCGCCGCGTTGGAATTCGAAGCTCAAATCGTGTCGTCTCGTTATGTGGGCGGACGCTACGTCATTCAGGTATCGCCATTGGCCGATGGGGGGACCCGTTTGACTTTGTTTTCGCACGGTGAAATCGCGGCAACCGGGGAGCCTGGGTTGGTGCGGATTCCTTTCTCCGAACTCGCCTGTGTGCCTGCCCAAGAGAACGCGCCGGAGGCATCCGAGTCGCGCTAACACGGTCGTGGATCTTGTTGAAGATCCTCATGCAGCAGGATCTTTCACGAGATCCACGACCCGAGAGCAGAGCTGATCGAAACTACTATTGTCGTGTCACGATCGAGATTTAGGATTCGTGGCCGTAGCGAAAGCTTTCGGTGATTCACGAGCCCTCCCGAAACTCTCGGTGAGTTTCGCTATCCTCAAATTTGGCTTTGATGTACCGCTAGTATTCCACTGCAGCGTGGCTTTCGGGTGGAATCGTAGTGGATGGCACAAGGAATCCCCTTGCGTGACTAGCGCATCAAGGACTCGTCGCCTCGTCCACTACCCGAAAATCGAGTTGACATGTAACTAGTCGTTAAAGCGACTGAGGCACAGGGTGACGTTTTGGCCGCCAAAGCCGAAGCTGTTGTTGAGGACGTTCTTCAGGTCCGCTTCTCGAGCTTCGTTGGGGACATAGTCCAGATCGCAATCCGGATCGGGAGTTTCGTAGTTGATTGTTGGCGGAAGGACACCGTCACGAAGGGCCATCAGGCAGACGATCATTTCGGTAACGCCTGCCGCAGCGATCAGGTGCCCCATCATGCTCTTGGTGCTGCTGACCGGAGTCTGTTGGGCTCGTTCGCCGAAGACTTCGCGGCATGCTTTGGTCTCGACGCGGTCGTTGACCTTGGTGCTCGTACCGTGGGCGTTGACATAGTTAATGTCCGCCGGGGTGAGGCCTGCGTCAGCGATCGCCATCCGCATTGCCGCGATCCCGCCGTGTCCGTCTGGTGGAATGTCGGTGATTCGGTAGGCATCTGCGGTCGTGCCGTAACCAGCGACTTCGCCGTAGATCGTGGCGCCCCGAGCTTTCGCGGATTCGAGTTCTTCGAGGATGACCATGGCGGCACCTTCCCCGAGCACAAAGCCGTTTCGGCCGGCATCAAAAGGTCGGCTCGCTTTGGTCGGCTCGTCGTTGCTCTCGGACAGCGCGGTGAGCAGGTTAAACCCTGTCACGCCGAACGGGTGGATCATGCTATGGGTACCACCGGCGAGCATCGCGTCGGCTTCACCGCGGCGAATGATTTCGGTGGCTTCCCCGACGGCTTGGCTGCTCGCCGCACAGGCGGTGAGGCAGTTGAAGTTCGGGCCTTGGGCGTTGAACCGCGAAGCCAAATGGGCCGCCGGCATGTTGGGTTCTTGTTCGAGTTCCTTGGCCGGATCGAGCAGGTCGATACCTGCGGCGATGAACCGTTTGGGATCGTAGTCTCCCGTGGCCAACGCCGCCGTCATCATTTTGCTGAACGTGCCAAAGTCCTGGTTGCCTTCGCCGCTGCCGAGGTACACGCCAAAGCGGACCGGATCGGTAACCGCGTCGAGCACGCCACTGTCTGTGATCGCTTGGGTGGCCGCTGCGATCGCGAATTGAGTGTGACGTCCACGGCGCACGTGTTGGTCACCGTCGTCGACGGCTTTGGTGATATCCCAATTTTTGATTTCAGCACTGATGCGGGTGGGAAAACCGGTAGCATCAAAGAGTGTTGTTGGGGCAACACCACTTTTGCCTTCTTTCAGACCGGACCAGACCGTCGTGACATCCCAACCCATGGGGTTGATCATTCCGATCCCGGTAACGACGACTCGGCGACGCGACGACATGGACGCTCAAAGATTTTTGTAGTAAGGAATCGGTTCGCCTTCGGCGGTTTTGGCCACATGGAAAAAGTTCATGAGGCGCAACATCGCGCGGAGGTCACCGGGATTGAATAGAGGCCCATCAACGAGATGCCCCTCTTCGAGAAACGCGAACATCAGGTCGACTTCGGCCTGGAGTTCGCCGTTGCAGTGGCTGGTGCCGTTGACGACTGCCCCGAGGCCTTGTGTCCGACCGAGTCGGACATGGTAGTTCAGAGTGTCGCCGGGTTTGGCGGGGGCATGATATTTCACCTTTCCGACCTTCGCCAGGACCACGCGTTTGGTGAACTGGAAATGCTCGTGAACGAGGATTCCCCCCACCTGCGCGAGGCCTTCGATGATCAGGGTCGGCGGCAAGACGGGGTACCCAAGGCTGTAGCCGTCGAGGACTTCCTCGTCGAGCGCGACGTTCTTGATCCCGCTCGCATGCGAGCCGCTGACAAATTCGGTGAAACGATCAACCCAAAACCAACGCATAAGATTAAGCGTTCACCTTGCTATCGACATAGCTGCACAGGTCACCGACGGTGAGCAGGTTGCCGAAATCTTGGACGCGTGGGTTTTCTTCGAACTTCGACAGGTCAGCCCAAGGCATGCGTGTCTTCAGTTCAGCCATCCCGTCGGAGGTGACGACACCGTCTTGGACGTATTGGCTGTTGGTCAAAATGTCTTCGGGGGAGAGTTCTTCGCGAGGAATTTGAATGTCGAATGACTTCTCGAGTTTGAAAACGATATCGAGGAAGTCGATGGACTCGGCACCGAGGTCGCCGACAAGGGTGGCATCGCGGGTGGTTTCGTCTTCATCCACTCCGAGAGCATCGACCAGTGCGGCCTGCACCTTTTCAAAAATTTCGTCTTGAGACAGCGACATCGTGCGTTCCTATTCTTGGTTTAACTAAAAAGTATTAGGGGGTCATGGTTGGCGAGGTGTTTTCCCCAGGCTGCACCAGGGCAGCGACAGGGGGGCAATCGCCGTAAAGTTGGAAAAATTGCTCGCGAGCGAGACGTTGAAGGTCGGTGTCGGTATCAAGATGCTCTGGGTCGCCACTAGAGCAGCTTTCTAAAATTAGCCGAGCCGCGACCGTCGTGCGGTCACCTTTGCGGGCGATGGCTTTTACCGTCGTCATCGCTCCGTCGGTTTTGAAGATTTCTGCCTCGATCGTGAGGGTTTCGCCCGGTGATAGGAAGTCGCCGAATTTGACGTTGCGAACCTCCCGCACCAAAACCAGGGCACTGTCAAAGTCTGGGGACATCCGAATCAGCCAGACCGCAGCCTGATGCAACGCCTCGAGCATCATCACACCGGGCATGACCGGGAAGCGTGGGAAATGGTCTTGGAGGTACTCTTCGTCCGCGGCCAACGTGCGCTCGCCAACCAGCTTTTTGCCGGGTTCGAGATGGGTAATGCGATCGAGTTGACTGTATTTCATGTGGGGAATCTTAGTGGTCCGCCCAAAACCCCTCAACCGGAGATTCCACCCAGAAATGCCCGCTTCGCAAAAATTTCCCCTTCGAAACAGCTTTGCTAACCCAATTTTGCTTTCATTTGACTCAGGCCTTGATCAAGCAAGCTGATCGCCGCATCAATGTGGGCGGTCGTGGTGATAGCCGGTGGGGGAAGGAAACGCATCCTCACCGGTGAGGCTCCACAGAGGAATCCGAGCAGGCCGAGATCGTAAAGGATGCCCATCAACAGTTTGGCCTGATCGAGCGATCCGTCTCCGGGGGTAAAGCCGATCATCATGCCCTCGCCGAACGGGCCGTGGACCAAACCCTCATGTTTGGCGGCGAGTTTGGCGAGCTGGGCGGCAAAATATTGATGGTTGGCCATGTTGGTGCCGTCCTCGCCGAAGCAGCCTTTTGATTCGAGTTGGTCGAGGGTGGCCAGACCGGTGCGGATCGAGGAACTCGACCCGGTGAACGTTTGGCTGAGAATCGGCGCGGTGGGGTGAAACTCTTTGCGATACAGCGTCGCACAAACCTGAGTGATCTTCCCGACGGTCACGATGTCAGCAAACGATTCCAGCCCATAATGTTGGAACGCAAACGGTTGGCTCGTGCGAGAGAAACTTTGGATCTCGTCGAAGATGATCGGGATGCCGGCGTCCCGTAACGGGCCGCAAAGGGCTGCGAAAAAGTCATGGCTGCCGGCATAGTAGCCGCCTTCGCCCGCGATCGGTTCGGCCCAGAAGGCGGCGTGCTTTTTCGGGTAGCGAGCGAGCAGGCGTTTCAACTCGTCGACCGCCCACCGTGTTGATTTCTCGGGAGCGTGCGGATCGAGAAACGGCACATAGTCGACCTGGATCGCCTGCGGAATCCCGTCCCGGTAACTCGGGCGATCGGTGATCGCGGCCAACGCGATCGATCGTCCCGCGAAGGCGTTGTCGAATGCGATGATTCGGTTGGCCGGTTGAGAATGATGGAAGGCCAATTTCAGGGCATTTTCGTTTGCCATTGCGCCGCTGGTCGACAGCAAACCGTGCTCGAGCGGGGCGCCCGTTTGTTTGGCCAAGGCGAGTAAGCGATTGAGCATCTGCACGCTCGGCACGTTCTGTTGCAGGTTCCCCTGCATCACGGTGTCTTCGATCGCGGCATCAATTCCGGCATCGATGATCGCCGGGTGCGAGTGGCCGCATCCGTGAACGCCGATCCCGCCAATGAAGTCCATTTTGACACTGCCGTCGGCCAACTCCACGTACGGTCCGTTGCCGACTCCCGACGCGAAATATGGCCACAACGGAGGGCCTCCGCGTGCGGCGATGTAGTCCGCGGTGATCGATTGGTAGGCGTCGCTGAGTTGTTCGTTGGCCGCCGCGACCTCGTTGATGCCACCGGTGTGTTCTTGAATCGCCTCAGCGATAAGCCGCTTTGCTTCCGCGATCCTGGGATCATTTTGCAGGGCGGCGGCATGCAACGGGGTGGCACCTGGCGAGGCAGCGGGTGCGTCAGCAGACGACGAGGCGGCGGAAGATGTCATGAAGATGGTTTCGTTCGAAGACGTTGTGTTGGCTAGAAGTGAAAAGCTGACGAGAAGTGGGGAGATGGGGATAAGGAGGAGTCAGCGAGACCGGCGGTTCGCTAGCGATGACGATTGGGGGCAGTGATACCGTGAGATTCACGCCAATCGGATCGGCGAGACATCATCCTCGTTTGATCCGAGTTTGACAATCGTTGATCTTTGGCGGTTCGGTATCTTAGGTAGTTTACGTGGCTTTTGTGTTTCCTTCCGGTTGTTTTGGTCTTATCGATCCTGCGTCGTCGATAAGCAGTACGGTAGCGAACAGCGTTCGCGCAATCCGTTTTGAACGCATGAGACCAAAACTCAATGATGGTAATCGCGATGAGACGCAAACCGAGAATGAATTCCAAGAGCCTTCCGCACCTCGCGACAATCGTTGCCGCCTGCATCGTCATTGCGGCTGGGCCAACCCAAACCAACGGCCAAGGATTTTGGGGAGAGCCTGCGTGTGGGGCCGAACCCGTCTGTGGTGCCGAGCCCGCTTGCGGTGCCGAACCGTTTTGCGGAGCCGAACCGGCATGTGGAGTGGAGTCGGCCTGCACCTGCAGTGAACCGGTTTGTGGTTGCGAGCCCGCGTGTGGTTGTGAACCGTCATGCGGCCTGGAGCCTTCCTGTGGTTTGGAACCCGCTTGCGGATGTGAGCCAGCCTGCGGGTGCGAGCCCTCGTGCGGGATGGAGGCATCGGGGTGTGGCGAGATGCTCGGGCCTGAAAAAGGGTTGTTGGCGTCTGCGAAATGGCAGAAAGCCGGTAGGCTCTTCGGTGTGTTCGACTCCGTCGCGGGCGGCATTGAAAAGATGGTCTCGCATCGCTGCAGCCTTCCGCGAGGTAGCAAGAAAGAATGCCAGTGTTCGAGTTGTTCGCACTCGATGATCTACGCAACGGAGAGCTATGGATCGCAAGAGCCGATCTTGATCTCGCCGGCTCAGGAGTCGATTCAACCGGTACCGCACGTCGAATCATCGACGCGGGGTGTTCCGACGCAGGCCGTCCCACGAACGACGATTCGGCGGACGGTTCCGGAGCCGCCAACGCTCCCACTACCGACGCGTTCGAACGATTTGGATCTGGACCGTCCGGGCCGTACGTTTGATGAGCTGAACAATCCCTTCGAAGACGATTCGGCCAGCCACATGGCACGCGGGCAGCGTGGTATTCTGCAGGCCACATTCGCCCAAGGTGAGGCGGACCGATCGCAACAGCGTGAGCAGTCACAGCAAGACGTCGACGAGTACGCGGACTACTTCCGCGAATAGGGATCAGAAAGCAAACCGTTGAATTTTGCTCAAGTTGAATTCTTCATCTTCTTATGCGTCGTCCTCGCGGTGGCTTGGACGGCGGGGGCGAACGATCGTCGAATCCGCAACGGTTTTCTACTGGCGGCGAGCTACTACTTCTATGCCTACTGGGACTACCGTTTTTGTGGCTTGCTGTTGATTTCAACTCTCGTTGATTTCTACGTCGCACGCCGGATGCACTCGTGCTCTTCGTCTCTCCGGCGAAGAGCTTGGTTGCTCGTCAGTTTGATCGTGAACCTTGGCATGTTGGGGTTCTTCAAATACTGCAACTTCTTCCTCGACACCGCACGTCCGCTCGTCGAAGCTCTCGGTGGTCATGCGGGAACGTTGAACGTGATCCTGCCGGTTGGCATTTCGTTCTTCACGTTTCAAACGCTGAGCTACACGATCGACGTCTATCGCGGTCGTCTGCGTCCTTCGCCGAGTCTTCTCGACTTTGCGCTCTACGTGGCGTTCTTTCCTCAGTTGGTTGCCGGGCCGATTGTTCGTGCGGCGAATTTGCTGCCGCAGCTTGTCGAGGTCCCCGGGTTTCGGCGGCGACGAATGTACGGAGGTTTCCAGCAGTTCTTGCGCGGTGCGGTGAAGAAGATTTTGATCGCGGACCGGTTGGCCGAAACGGTCGACGTGGTTTTTGCGGGACCGGATCTTTATAGCAGCCTGACCGTGTGGATCGCTGTGGTCGCGTATGCTGGTCAGATCTACTACGACTTTTCCGGATACAGCGACATGGCGATCGGAATCGCCAAGATGCTCGGCTATCGCTTCCCGGTCAACTTTCGACATCCCTATCTCGCAACGTCGATGTCGGATTTCTGGCGGAGGTGGCACATCACGCTTTCGAAATGGCTGCGTGATTATCTCTACATCCCGCTGGGAGGTTCACGCGTTTCGTCGCTGGCTACACAGCGGAATCTAATGATCACGATGACACTTGGCGGGCTATGGCATGGCGCGGCGGTGACGTATGTGTTGTGGGGAATCTGGCACGGGATGGCTCTCGTGGCCGAGAGACAATGGCGATTCCTTTCGGGCCTGCCAACTCTGCTGCGTTGGTTGTTTGTGATGACAGTGGTGTTGATGGGCTGGGTGTTGTTTCGCAGCCCGGATTGGACGACCGCGGCGCATGTCTATCAAAAGTTATGGATGCCATGGCAAGACGCGGCATCGGGGGAAATGATTCGCATTCTTTGGTTGCCTCCACTGACGTTGTTGATGATCGCGATCATGGCGTTTGATCATGTTGTTTGGACAACGCGTTTTCGCCGTTGCATGCGTTTGCCGCCCGGCGCGTGGTACAGCTCAGTGGCCACTGCAATCTTGATTTGGAGTTTGTTGTTGTACGCGCCCCGTGGTTTCCGCCCGTTCGTGTACTTTCAGTTCTAGAACCCGTCCACGGTGTGTCATTGTCTATCGAATGTCGTTAAGTTGGCGTCTTTAGTACATGGATTTGCCTTGTCGAGATGGATGGTTTGAAATGCCGAGTCGTTTGTTTCTGTGGTCGCTGACCTCTGCGTTAGCGGGATTCTTGTTCGGCTTCGATACGGTTGTAATCTCGGGGGCCGAGAAAACGATTCAGTCGCTGTGGTCACTCGGCCATGCACAGCACGGGCTCGCCATGAGTATGGCGTTGTGGGGAACCGTCCTCGGGTCGCTGGTGGGCGGATGGCCGACGGACCGTTTCGGCCGCAAAGCAACGCTGCTTTGGATCGGCATCTTGTATCTCGTTTCGGCGATCTGGTCCGCGATCGCGACGGACGTCTATTCGTTCATGATCGCGAGGTTTATCGGTGGCGTCGGAGTTGGTATCTCGACGGTCGCCGCACCGCTTTATATCTCCGAAATCTCGCCACCGGCGCGGCGTGGCCGGCTCGCGGGAATGTTTCAACTCAACATCGTCTTTGGAATCCTCGTTGCGTTTGCTTCCAACGCATTGCTCGCAGGCATCGGGGACAACGCGTGGCGTTGGATGCTCGGCGTTGAAGCGATCCCGGCGTTGATTTATTCGTTGATGTGTTTGCGCCTGCCTGAAAGTCCCCGGTGGCTGATTTCACGTGGAGGCGACGAAACGGAGGCGGTGCGTGTGATTCGAACCGCTAACCCGGAACTGGCCGACGAGGAAGTCGATCTCTTGGTCGATCGCATCAAGACTTCGGCAAATCAAAAATCCGCTTCGGAACCATTTTGGACGATGCGTTTGCGGGTGCCGATCTTGCTCGCGTTCTTGGTTGCTTTCTTCAATCAGCTTTCGGGCATCAACGCGATTCTGTACTTCGCACCACGCATCTTTGAGATGACCGGGTTGGGGCAGCAGGCAGCATTGATTCAGTCGATCGGTATCGGTGTGGTGAACTTACTGTTTACTTTTCTCGGGTTGTATCTCATTGACCGACTTGGTCGACGAACGCTGTTGTACATCGGGTCGGTGGGCTACATCGCGTCGTTAGGGTTGTGTGCGTGGGTGTTCTTTACGTTCGCCCCGCAGTTCCAAGTGGCGAACTCTGCCATTGCGGTCAAGGGAGCGATCGCGGCGTATGAGAAAGCCGACACGTTGCCGGTTAAGAATGAAGTCGACATGGCGAAATTTCAATCGAACATTGAAGCCGCCAAGTCGACGCTCGTCTCGGCATCCCAATCACCCGAGTTCGAAGGTGACGCGGTCGAATTCGGCGCGTCGGGGAGTGTCGAAGAGACCATCGCGATTGCCGACAAAGCGATGTCGCAGGCCAGTGAGGAATCTGGCTTCGGAGGTACGTTGGTGATGCTTGGCATCTTTGCCTTCATCGCTGCACACGCGGTCGGCCAGGGGGCGGTGATTTGGGTGTTGATCTCAGAAGTCTTTCCCAACCGACACCGGGCTGCCGGGCAATCACTCGGCAGTTTCACTCACTGGATTTTTGCCGCATTGCTGACCACGGTCTTCCCCTGGTTCATTGCTAACTTTTCACCTTCGTTCGTCTTCAGTTTCTTCTGTTTCATGATGGTCTTGCAACTGATTTGGGTTGCCACCATGGTTCCGGAAACCAAAGGCGTGCCGTTGGAAGAAATGGAGGCCAAGTTGGGAATCCGAGCGGCCGAAGGATGATCTCCGTTGAGACGCTCAGTTGTCAATTTGGTCAGTCATGACAAATTCTGGCCAGGGGACATCGCTCTGTTTTCCTTGCGGAGTCAACATCGCTTGGTAGACGCGATAGTCGATTGAGTCTCGGATGAACCGAACCGCACCACTTGCCATGACCGCATTCACGCCGTCATTGTGAGCCGAAGACGGCCGGGCGAGGTCACGAGCGTCTTGCATGTTCGAGACGACCTTGACGAAGCGATCCTGTGAGGTGCTGTCTGACCCTGTTCCGCCACCGTTGATGCGGTGAAGCGAGTGAACCACGATCGGTGCTTCACCGACGCTGGAATTCCACGTGGGGCTTGCCGCAGCGCTCGCGGCGATGTCTTCGTAGTGCCAAACAACCCCGTGAACGTATCGAGCCGCTTCGACCTTTGCGGTCGTGTTGGCATCGAAGGTAACATCGTACGGTGTGGGAAGCGTGGCCGATTTCAGATCGGCGCCGTGGATCAGTCCGGCGCGGTGCCAGGGAAACGCCTGCACGTTTTCTGTGTAAAGCAACGTATTCCCCGCTCCGTCTTTCATGTCTTCGATTCGAACCTTCGGGCCTTGCGACGTTCTGGTTCCTTTGCCGTTGGATGCGTTGACGCTCGCGATGTTGTACTTGGAATTGCCAATCCCGTTGGCTCGTGCTTGGGACGTGCTGAAGCTCACGCCTGTGATGCTGGATCCATCACGACGAAGGTGACACATACCATTGTTGGAGACGTAGCAGTTTTTACCGCGGTTCCCTGAAACGACCGGATTGCTCGGGCACTGGAAAATCGCCAAGTTCGGAGCCGCGTAGGGATGGAAGCCGTTGCCTTCGAATTCGCCGCTCGTTGCGTCGGAGCTGTCCGAAAGGATGGGATAGCGATCCTCGGTCCAACGCTCATACGTTGGCAAGGCTTCGACGTAAGGCAGCAAGGCCACGGCCCATGTGCCGACCTTGCGATGCGACGCAACAGTGGCGCCGACTTCGCTCGACGGATCAACGCCGCCAGCGAAGAATCCGAAGTCTTGAACGTATCCGGGAAGTTGACCTTTGGAAGTGTCGTGAAGCGTTCCTGCGAGTCCGAGTTGCCGGAGGTTGTTGGCGCATTCCATTCGACGGGCGCGTTCCCGAGCCGCTTGGACTCCTGCGGTTGTGAGAGCCATCAAAACTCCGATGATCGAAATCACCACCAAAAGTTCGACCAAAGTGAATGCGGTTCGTCGACGTTTCATCGGAATGTCCTCACGACAGAGAAGGAGGTAGAGAGAAGAGGAACCGACGCGTCCGACGTCGTTGGTTCCTGCCTCGATTAGATCACCCCGAGGAGACGCCCGCAAATTTTTCAGTTTTTGCGGGCGTCTGGAGGTGAAAGCCGTTGGTGAGGTATGGCCGAGAGAGGGACTGCGGTCTGATCAGACCCGGCAGGCTTCCATTTCGCCAGACTGATTGGGGTCGGCGCTGGCAACGAGAATTTCGCCCGCGTCCGCGGAGGCTTCCGCTGCCGCAGCGAGGCTCAGGTCTACAGCGTTGATCTCGAGTTGTTCAGCCGAGCGCAAACGCCCCGCCAACCATAAACTCAATACCGAGAACGCCGCCGCGATCATGCCCGCAGTCTCAAAGTGCAGCAGACGGCCGTCGCTCGACTGAACGACGATCAACCCGCCGAGGTAAGATGCCGCGCCGCCGGCGATGTGCTGGATCGATGAGTTCGCGCTCAAAAAGGCACCACGATTCTTGGGCAGCACACTGCCGGTCACCATGGCCATCGCGGGGATCATGCGTCCGACGTTGCAAACCATCAACGTTCCGAATGTTGCGATCGTCAACAGGATTGCACCGGCCGGCAATTGCGTGATCACCAAGAGCATGACTACCGATATCGGAGCGATGCAGCGGAAGACCAGCAGTTTGCCATAGCGGTCAGCAAACCGACCGACAATCGGCGATGCCACTAGCGTCAAGGCACCGCCGGCAATGTACACCAATGGGAGTTGCTGCTCGGTCATGCCAACGTTGTCGACAAAGTAAACACTCAAGAATGGGAACACAAAAAAGCCGCTCATCGTTAACGCGATGATCAGGAAGAATGCGTTCAAGTGATTCATGTGAAAGAACGTCGTGCGCAGCGACGTTAGAGTCGAAGGCCGATTCTCGTCCGAGTGCCCATTGAGTGTAGGCAACGCGAACCATGCCATCGCGAGCACGGGAAGACCCAACAACGCGAGGGCGATGAAGCTCATTTGCCATCCGAAGTTCGTTCCGACCAACAGACCCATCGGGACGCCCGCAACGGAAGCAATGGCGAAGCCGGTCATCATTACGCCGGTCGCGCGGCCTCGACGGCTATCGGGAAATACATCGCCGATGATCGCCATCGAAATACCACCAACGATCCCGCCGAATGCCCCCGCGATCACACGCGAGACGACGAGAGCGAAGTAGTTCAACGACAGTCCGCAGAATAACGTGCCAAGCAAGAAACCGCTGTACAGGAACAAAAATGCGGTTCTTCTCGAAAATCGGTCGACCGTCGCTGATGCGATGAGGCCCGCAATGCCAGCGGCAAAGGTGTACGACGAGACGATCAGGCCGAACGCAGGCGGGCCGATCTCGAGCGTTCGCATCAATTGCGGGCCGAGCGGCATCACGATCATGAAGTCAACGATCGTGATGAACTGAACGGCGGCCAAGATGAACAGGATCAAAGGTTCATTGAGGGGAGAGCTTGCCGGTTGATCGCTTCGTTGTTGCGTCATCGTGATCGCTGGGCCTCGGTCTGGCCGCGTTCCTTCGTATGTGGGGGTCGTGCAGTTTTATTTCACCCTCCCTTTTGGAAGGGGCGGACCGCTTCGGGCCGGGGAGAGTTATGCGCTGGATTCGATGCTGAGCCCTCCCCACGCTTCGCTCGATCCTCCCAAGGAAGGGTGATGATAAATGCCTGGCAATACAGCACTCAAAAACTGCATGGCCTTTGTGGGGTAGAGGGATGAACATCCTTTTGACTCATGCCAGACAGTCTAGCTCTCGGGGAAGTTCGGCAACGCAAGAAGAAAGTTCGCGTTGTTGATGACAGAGTGGGCAAGCAAGAGTGTTCGGTAGTGAACACGTCGCGAGATTGCCTACACTGATTCTTTGCAAGACGATCGATGTGACGATAGGCCTGTTGGGCTACGAGTCAATAGCGGACCGTTGTTGCCGTCTAGCGGGCTGTTGGTCGCCGTCTAGCTGGGCATTAATCGCTGTCTAACGGGGCCGGCATCGCATTCGCTGAATGCGGCTGCCTGTGGACGCCCATCCGACGTCGGTCGGATGGGCGTAGGTCGATGCTGGGCAAGCTGAGAATGTGCACCGGTGATCGCGTGAATCGGTGCAGGCGCGAGGGGAAGAGCTACCGGATGTCAATCGTGACTTCTTTGATCTTACCGGTGAATTTGAACGGGGCGGTGTAGGCGTTTGTAATTGGCTGGCCGCTGTCTTCGCCGATGCCGAAGGTGTCGATTCCGAATCGGCCTGCGACGGTAGCGTCCATTTTACCTGTGCCAACCGTTTCGCCGTCGATCTTTAGGGTGATCGTGGCGCCTTTGCCGACTCCACCACCGGCGTAGTCGAAATCGACTTCGATAGTTCGCTCTCCCGAACCGAGTGGGCGATCCGACTTCACGACGGTGTGGCTATCGAAGTAGTTGTAATCAAACACGGGTACGCCTTCGTTGACATACAGCACGATTCCGGCTGCAACCTCCCCCGAACCCATGATGACTCCTTCGGTTTGTTCTCCTTCGCCAGTGATCTCCGCCTGAAGGGTCCAGGAATTGTTTTTCATCGGTGGGGCGGCGGGTTCTGCGATGCGGATCGCACCGACGTGATAAGTGAACCGTTTCGTGTCTGGGGTGGCTCCGGGAACCGCAGGTTTGGGAATGGCAAGTCGCGCTGCTCCACGGTCATCGAGCGGGTGAATGTGGAATTCCGTGGCTGCCTGATCAAACCTCTGCTTCAACTCGGCGAGCTTGCCGGGTTCCGCAGCGGCGAGGTCGTGAGCCTCGGAAAAGTCGTCTTCCAGGTTGTAGAGTTCCCATTCATCGTCGTCCCAGTTGCCCGGGGCGAGGTCTTGTCTCCAGGGAAGTGTGTGCTGCGCGTTTGCTTTCCATCCGTTGGCGTACATCGAACGATTGCTGAGGATTTCAAAATACTGTTCGTCGCGGCCACGGAATGTCGGGTCAACGAAGCTCGACGCGAATGACTTTCCGGCCAATGGTTTTTGTTTGACACCATCGACCACGTCGGGCATTGGGATTTGTGCTACTTCCAAAATTGTTGGGACGACGTCGATCAGATGCAGGAACGCGTCTCGCGGTTGGGCGTCATGTTGAATCTTCGCGGGCCATGAAATGACCATCGGGTTGCGACTGCCACCGAGATGCGAGGCGACTTGTTTGACCCATTGAAACGGCGTGTTGCCCGCCCACGCCCAACCCACCAGATAGTGCGGTTCGGTTTCCGGGCCGCCGAGTTTGTCGAGGTTTTTAAGGATGTCGTCAATCGATTGGTTCAGACCGTTCAGGTTTGCGATCTCGTTGAGAGTTCCATCGGGGCCGCCTTCGGAGGAGGCACCGTTGTCGCCGACGATATACATGACGAGCGTATTGTCGGCGTCAGGCAGTTCCTTGACCGCGTCGAGCAATCGACCGACCTCATGATCGGTGTGCGCGAAGTAGCCGGCAAAGTTCTCAAACAGAGCCGTGTAAACCTGTTTCTGCTCGTCACTGAGACTGTCCCATGCCGGAACCCAATCTGGACGGGGAGTCAGTTTGGTTCCCGGAGGGATGATTCCCATGTCGAGTTGATTCTGAAAAACGATCTCGCGGTACTTTTCCCAACCCATGTCAAACTTGCCCTTGAATTTGTCTCGCCACTCAGCGGTGACGTGATGGGGCGCGTGCATCGCTCCTGGGGCGAAGTACATGAAGAAGGGTTTCTCAGGGGCTACGGATTTCGAGAACTGCATCCGCGCAATCGCACGATCGACCATGTCCGTCGTGAAGTGATAACCTTCCTCGGGAGTTTCCGTCGGCTCGACGGGGACGGTGTTTTCGAACAACACGGGATAGAATTGGTGGGTTTCCCCCGCGTTGAAGCCGTAGAAATATTCAAAGCCCATGCCGGTGGGCCAGCGATCAAACGGACCCGCGACGGTGGTTTCCCAGTCGGGTGTGTTGTGGTTCTTTCCGTACCACCACGTGGCGTATCCGTTGCCCTTGAGGATACGGCCGATGGTTGCCGTGTCGGGCTGAATCATCGTGGAGTAGTTAGGGTATCCGGTTGCCCATTCCATGAGGAAACCGTTTCCGGTGTCGTGGTGATTGCGCCCGGTGAGCAGTGCTGCTCGCGAAGGGCCACAGATCGCGGTCGTGTGAAAGCGGTTGTACCGCAGTCCTTCACTGGCGAGTTTGTCGAGGTTCGGGGTTGGGATCAAACCGCCAAAGGTGGATGTCTGACCGAATCCGACGTCGTCGAGCAGGATCACTATGACGTTCGGAGCACTCTCCGGTGCAGAGACGGGTTCCTGCCAATCGGGCGTTGACTCTTTGTAAGTCTTTCCGATTTCACCCTCGAACGGTGAGAGAGGGATGGGCAACGATGAGCGATCAGGAGACTGGGCGTGTCCGATGCCTCCTTGGATCCAAAGAACTTGAACCAAAAGAAGAAGCGTGGCTTGCCATCGAATGAAAGCGAATCGTCGCATGGTTTGTTCCTGCAGAAAGAGTAACCGGCATCGAATCAAGACGGACGTTTGTCCAACCGAATGACCGCACCAGGGTGAACACCGAAAAGACCGCCAGCGGACACGGCTGTGTCACATCAAACGGGAATGTGTTCAGGACGTCTGGGCTCGGATGCGTGTGCCAAAGCGTTTGCGATTGTACCTGTTTGCGATGGCTGATTCGCTGGTTGGGGGACGCAAATCCAGGGATTTCACACAATCAGAATGTGTTGTTCGCGTGTTGATTTGAAAGGTTTCATTGGCAGATTGCGAGCGATCTGAAACGCGATGGTTCGGTGTGTCTCGTTGAGAGTCGTGCGACAATCCGCCTGTGCGTAGTGGTGTGAATCGCAACCAAAGGTGGTGTATACTGCGCCTTCCCTCCGTCAAATCCCACCTCGAACGATCGCGTGAACACCCATGAGTAAACCGCAATCATCTGCCCATTCCGACACACACTTGCCATCGGCAGAAGGCTCGAATCGAAGGCGATTCATTCAAGCTGGCGGCGTTCTGGCCGCTGGATCTGTACTGCCCGCCACTGCCGCGACGTCGGTGCATGTTGGCGAAGACAATATGATACGACTAGCGTTGGTCGGTTGCGGAAGCCGGGGAACCGGAGCGGTGGTCAATGCATTCGGGACCAGCAACCAAGGGCCGATCTCGCTGCACGCCACCGCGGATTTGGACCCAAGAAATGTTGAACTGCGTCTGCGGTCGCTGAAGAAAAAGTATGCGGACAAAGTTGACGTTCCACCGGAGCGTCAATTCATCGGTTTCGATGCCTATAAGAAGGCGATCGACACGCTCAAACCAGGCGACGTCGCGTTGTGCACAACACGCGCTTATATCCGTCCGGTCCATGTTGAATATGCGGTCAGTCGTGGGATCAACGTGTTTATGGAAAAACCGTTTGCGACCGATCCGATGGGGCTGCATCGGATGCTGCGTGCGGGTGAATTGGCAGAACAAAACGGCGTGAAAATCGCAGCCGGGTTGCAGTGCCGCCACTCACCGGCTCGGGCAGCCTTGATTGAACGCATTCGCGAAGATGCGATCGGAGACATCTCCTACGTTTGTGCGAATCGACTCGGTGGCCGTCGTTGGATGGGCGATCAGCGCGACAAATCGAACGTGCTGAAGGAACAGCTGCGTTTCGGAAAGATTGGACTGCTGTGGGTCGGTTCGGGACACATGGTGGACTTTCTCATTCACCAAATCGACGAGTGCTGTTGGCTCATGGATGACTGGCCGGTTTCCTGTCATGGGATGGGAGGCCGAGAAGTCGGGAGCACGGACCGTGGGCAAAACATGGACACCTATTCGATGGAGTTCACGTTCGCCAACGGCAAGAAAGCATTTTGTGGTTTCCGTCGGGCGCAAGGCGGGTTCAATGAGTTTGCCACGTTCGTCCATGGAACCAAGAAAGCCGCGCAGTTTTCCGGCAAGGTGCACAAGGCAACCGTGCACATGTTTAAAGACCAAGTTGTCAGTGATGCCAACATTGAATGGTCGCCGACGCCGGATGCTCATAGCCCTTGGGATTATGAATGGATTTCGTTCATCAAGAGTATCCGCAATGACCTGCCGCACAACGAAGCCAAGCGAGCGGTGTATTCGGACTACGCATCGTTAATGGGGCGGGCGGCCTGTCACCTGAACCGTGTCGTGACCAGGGATGAAATTGTGAACTCGAAGTTCCAGTTCTGCGATCAACTCGACGAGATGACTTTCGATAGTGCTCCACCGGTCGTGGCTGGTGACGAGGGATATTTCCCGTTGCCGGGGGCGCGAGATTGGAAAGAGACCTAAACGTTGTTCATCGAACTTCGTTGCCAATAAAAAACGCCACTGTTCGTTTGAACGGTGGCGTTTGTCTTTTGAGTGGTTTGTATTCTGAGGTGTCCGAGTGAAAGACGCCGTAGTCGTTTATGTCGGCTTTCTTCTCGGGTAGTGGATCTTGTGGAAGATCCGGCTGCATGAGGATCTTTCACAAGATCCACTACGGGCTACCCGAGAACAGAATACGAGTGATTTTGAATCGCGTTCTTACGATCGCATTTTGCGGTACCGCTCGATCAATGTGTTGGTGGAACTGTCGTGTTTGAGTTCTTCGCTGTGCTCAGGTGAGAGTTCCGGGATGATTGCCTTGGCGAGCACTTTGCCGAGTTCGACGCCCCATTGGTCAAACGCGTCAATGTTCCAAATCACGCTTTGTACATAGACGCTGTGTTCGTACAACGCGACCAGTTTGCCGAGCATCGCGGGCGACATTTCTTCGCCAAAGATCGTGTTGGACGGACGGTTGCCTTCGAAGACGCGGTGAGGAACCAACCAATCCTGCGTGCCCTCGGCTTTGACTTCGTCGGCGGTTTTTCCGAACGCGAGTGCTTCGCTCTGCGCCAGGACGTTGGCGATGAGGATGTCGTGGTGAGGTCCGATCGGGTTGAGTGATTTGCCAAACGCGATGAAGTCGCAAGGAATCAAACGCGTTCCTTGGTGGATGAGTTGATAGAACGAGTGTTGGCCGTTGGTGCCGGGTTCGCCCCAGTAGATCAAACCCGTTTCGTAACCCACTTTTCGGCCGTCGACGGTTGTGGTCTTGCCGTTGCTCTCCATCGTGAGCTGTTGGAGGTACGCGGGGAAGCGTTTGAGGTATTGTTCGTACGGGAGAACGGCGGTCGTTTCGACGCCGAAGAAGTTCGAGTACCAAACCGACAGCATGCCCATCAGCACGGGAAGGTTCTTCTCCAGCGGTGTGGTGCGGAAGTGATCGTCCATCTGCCGGAATCCGCTGAGCATTTCGCGGAAGCCTTGAGGCCCGACCGCGAGCATGGTCGAGAGCCCGATGGCGGAGTCCATTGAATAGCGACCACCAACCCAGTCCCAGAACTCGAACATGTTGGCGGTGTCGATTCCGAACTCGGACACCTTCTCCGCGTTGGTCGACAACGCGACGAAGTGTTTCGCGATCGCCGATTCATCACCACCGATTTTGTGTAGCAACCATTCGCGAGCGGTGTTCGCGTTGGTCATTGTCTCGATCGTGGTGAACGTTTTAGATGCCACGATGAACAGTGTTTCCATCGGATCGAGGTCCACGACCGCTTCGGCAAAATCGGTCGCGTCGACGTTGCTGACAAAGCGGAACGTGAGATCGCGTTGGCTGAAACTTTTCAACGCCTCGTAGGCCATCACGGGGCCGAGATCGGAACCGCCGATGCCAATGTTGACGATGTTCCGGATCCGTTTGCCGGTGTGTCCGAGCCATTTCCCGTCGCGAACGCGGTCGCAGAATGCCGACATTTTGTCGAGCACCGCGTGAACCTCGGGGATCACATTTTCGCCATCGACGAGCACAACCGCGTCAGACGGTGCACGCAGGGCGGTGTGCAGAACGGCGCGGCCTTCGGTCAGGTTGATTTTCTCGCCCGAGAACATCGCTTCGATCCGGCTCGGCAGTTCGCAGGCACGGGCGAGATCGAGCAACAGGTTAATGGTCTCGGAGGTGACTCGGTTTTTCGAGTAGTCGAGGTAGAGTCCCACTCCCTCGGCGGTCAGCGTTTCGCCCCGCGACGAGTCTTCGGCGAACAGATCGCGGAGGTGTTTGTCCTTGATCGAGTCGTAGTGTGAGGAAAGAGCTTGGAATTGCGGGAAGTTTTTGAGGGTGTCGGGCATGGATCGTGTCGGTGTCGGGGTGGCGAAATTTGGAGAGCACGTATGTTTTAGTTCAGCGTGCGGCTTCCTCGAAGGGTGCTGCACCTGCGGTTTTTTGTACGTTTGTGCGGAGCGCTTCTGTACGAGTTTTTCTGATCCGGAGCCGTCAGGAGGCTTCCGTGGCTTTGACGTGGCCGGCAACGACGAGGACCGGGTGCGGGCTGCGGCGAATGCGATCGATCACGAACCCCTGCGTGAACCGGTCGTCGACCTCCAGCGGCAGGACGAGCATTTGTTTGTGCGTGTCCGAGAGTGGATTAGGCGGTGCGGTCTCGCCGGGTTGTGGCATGAGGTGGTAGCGGACGCCAAGGTCTTCGGCGGTTTTGACCATGGCCGCATGCAGGTTTTGGTGCGTTTTGGCGAGCACGTCGGCAAGCATATCGACGTTGAACTGTTTACCGGGATCCACCGATTCGAGAATCGCTCGGACGTTTTCGAAGTGTTCCTTTTCGACGACCAAGTTGAGCGACACCTCTCCGCCGGGGCGTGCGAGTCCGAAGGCCCACGCGGCGGCTCGATTTTCGACATCGCATTCGCTGCCCACCAGAACACTGACGCGTTGCGAGCAATCAGCCAGGGTTTGTTCGGGGTGCCGAATCACGAGGAACGGGACCGCACACCGAGAGAGAAGCACGTCAATGGTTGTCCCGACGCTGTCGGCGCCGACTTTTTCAAACGAACGTCCGAACGGGCTCGGCACGATCACGAGGTTGACGTCATGCGTTTTGAGCGAATCGAGGATCGCTTCGAATGATTCGCCCGGTGGCCGCGAGATGGCTCGGCTGCCGGTGATTTTGCCGGCTGTGTTGGTGGCTAATTCAGTGGCCGGAGAAGGTGTCGATGATTCCGTGTTGTCCTCGGGGGAGTCACCGGCGGGGACCTCACGGGCGTCGAGGACTAGTGTTTCGGTGTTGCAGGTCTCGCGAAGATGCAACGCCGAGGCGATCGACGTCGGGTCTTGGTCCGATCCATCGAGCACCAACAGTACACGGGCGGGACGGGTGGGAGTCAGCGGCATCGCCGAGCCAACGCGGGCGCGTTCGAACAACCTCATCGAGTCGTCAACGTCGCGGTCAAAATCTGATGCATCGTCCATCGCGGGGGCCTGAAAAGTAGAGAAGCGGAGAAGGCGATTAGCTGCAAAATGGCGTCAAGACGCGATCGCGGGGATCCAGCCTTGTGAGTGCATGAACATGACGTAGAGGATTGCGCCGATGACTTGAACGAACATGATCGCGCCACCGAGTTTCAAAAAGGTGCCCCATCCGACGTGCACGCCGACTTCCTTTTTGAGAGCGTAAATGGCGATCACGCAGGAAATGGACCCGATCGGGGTGCCGTTTCCGCCGAGGTTACAGCAAATGATCAGTGTCCACCACAAAGGCTCCGCCGGGACCCCGGTTTCGCCTCCGGAGATGTCTTGGACGATCGGAATCAACGTCGCGGCGACCGGAATGTTGTCGACGATGGAACTCGCGACCGCTGAGAACACACCCATCAAAGGGATCAGCAATGCAATCTTGTTTCCGGAAAATGCGATCACCTGTTCGGCAACCCATTTGAGTGCCCCGGTTTCTTTCACGCACCCGATGATGATGAACAGCCCCATGAAGAAAAGGATCACCGTCCAGTTGACTTTGCCGATCGCGTCTTCGACTCCCTTGCCCGAGAACAACAAGGCTGCGGTCGCTCCCACCATGGCGACAAAGTCCATGCCAACGCCGAGAGGTTGAGCGAGAGCAAAACCGCACACGGTGGCGATCAAGATAATGGCACTCCGCAGCAGCACGCGGCGGTCTTCCACCATCGCCCACGGGTCGAAGCCTTCGATTTGTTGTTTGAGTGCGGCCTTGTCCGATTCGGATTGCTTCCAGGGAAGGTCATTCCGGAAGAAAAATCGCAATCCGATGATCGCGACGATCAGGCTGACCACGGCGTACGGCAGCGAGACTTTGAGGAAGTCGACATAGGGGATTCCCGCGGCGGTTCCGATCATGATGTTCGGCAGACCACTGGCGAAGGTTGCGATCGCACCACTGTTGGCACAAATCGCGACCGACAGCAGCAGCGGCATCGGTTTGTATCCGAGCGATCGACAGATCACCAGCACAAGAGAACTGAGAATCAACATCGCGGGCACGATGGTCAGCACACTGACAAAGAGGAACGTGACCACGCACAGCGTCATGAACAACGAGCTCGCACGGCCTCCGGTGAAACGGACGATCCACATGCTGAGGAAGTGAAATAGGCCGCTCTTGCCAACGACGTCGACGAGGATGCCCGTCCCGATGATCACGCCGAAAATGTTAAGGTCTTCTTTGAGGAACTCATAGACCTTGTGGTATTCAAACAGGTCCAACGCGATGCTGAGGATGACCAGCACCGCGGCTCCGCAGAGCGCCGCGACGGTTTTGTGGAATCGTTCGACCGCGACCCCGACGTACGTCGCCATCATCACCGCGGCGAACAGCAACATCACCCACGCGGGAGACGACGAGGTCGGCATCTGCGTCAGCGAGGCAGCCAACGGGCTCCAGTCCGTCGTCGACAGATTCGCGCCGAGGTTCGCGATGACATCTGCCATCGGTTCGCCGGTCACATGTTCCGTAGGAAGCATCAAGGTGAGTCTCCGTGGTGATTCAAACTTGCGGATCGATGTTGCAAATCGATGCTGCGAATCGGCGTGGAATGCGGCCGCGTGGTGAAAACGACAGGTATTTTGCCCGATTTTGATAATATGGGCTATCCCGCTGTAACCATCGGGGATGTGGTGGAAAAGGCTGGGTGAGATGAGTCGGCTCGATACGGAGTGGATGTGACCGCAGAAAATAAAACCGAACAATTTGTTCAGCACCTGACCGAGCACCAAACGCGTCTGTACGGGTACGTGTATTCGCTTCTGGGGAACCATTCGCGTGCTAGCGACGTGGTTCAAGAGACCAATTTGGTGCTGTGGCGAAAAATCGATGAATTTGACCCCGGCAAACCCTTCACGCCGTGGGCATTTGGAATCGCCCGCTATCAAGTTCTTTCAAATATCCGTGATCATGGGCGGGAGCGACTGTTGGTGGATTCCGAGCTCGCCGAACAACTCAGCGGCGTGCTTGAAATCGAGATGGAACGATTGGACGACTACCGAGTCCCGCTTCGCACCTGCCTTGGGCGTCTCGACGAAGAAAATCGCGCGCTGATTCATCGACGGTATTTTCGCGAGCAATCGATTGCCGACATTGCCGAGTCGGTTGGTCGAACCAACGGTGCGGTGAAGGTCGCGTTGACGCGTGTGCGTCAGAAGTTGTTCAAGTGCGTTTCTCAACAATTAAAGATGTCAGAGCTGTGAGCGACCCGATGCAAGAAATCGAAGAATTGCTCAGCGAGTGGGACGCGGGCACGCTCAGTGATGAGGGTGTTCGGCGACTTCGTGAACTGCTCCGCGGTGACGAAAACGCGCGGATTCATTTCGCACGGCTACAAACGTTCCACGCGGCATTGAGGTCGGAGGCCGGTCGTGGTGAAAGCCTCGTTGTTCCTGCGTCGGGCGATTTGGGGTCAACGCGAAACGAAGGGGGCGATGTATCGAATAGAGGTTTCGGTGCGTCGGTGGATTTGCACGCTGCCGCTCGTGACAATCGGGCGCTCTCCGGTTCGACCGACCGTTCGTCCAGGACACTCGCATTTTTTATCGGAGCGATCGCCGCTGGGCTGATGGTGTTTGTTTTTTTTCGGAGGCCGGTGGAAGACGAGGTCGCCGGCGGCAACGGTTCACGGCATCCCACGATGGCTACCGGATCGGCACAGCGGTCTGACGCGGAGCCTTCTTCGCCGGGCGTCGCCATGGTGACTCAGGTGGCCGGTGTCGACGCGATGGTCGATGGGCGTGAGTTGTCGGCCGGCCAGGCTCTCGTGCCGGGCAATTTCGAAATCGACGAAGGCGTCGTCCAGATTGAGTTTTTCTGCGGGGCGACGGTCGTGCTCGAAGGGCCCGCGAAGTTGGAGTTGGTCACGACCGACTTGGCGAGGTTAGAACGAGGGAAACTGCGGGCACAAGTACCACCCGCTGCGCTGGGGTTTACCGTCGAAGCAAACGATACCCGAGTGGTTGATTTGGGGACCGAGTTTGGAGTCGTGGTCTCCGACGACGGGATGGGGGTGGAGGTCTTCGAAGGAGAGGTTGAGGTGCATCATCCCGGTGACGTGGCTCGCCTGTTGGAAGAGGGTGAAGCGGTGACGCACGGCCGAGACGGAGTGACTGCCCATTCCGATGCTCGACCGGAGGAGTTTGTCGACGTTCAATCGTTCCACGAAAAGGTCTCCGCCCGGCAGTTGGATCGATATCATCGCTGGCAAGCGTGGTCGGAATCGTTCCGTCACGATCCGCGTCTGATCGCCTACTATGACTTCAACAACTTCGGGCGTTGGAACCGGCGACTGCGATGTCGGATCGAGCCGGTCGATCAGGAACTCGATGGTGCGATCGTCGGTGCGGTTCCCGCGGAAGGACGTTGGGCTGGGAAGACGTCGTTGGAGTTCAAACACCCTGGGGACCGGGTCCGAGTTTCGATTCCCGGTGAGTACCGTTCGCTCTCTTTTTCGGCGTGGGTACGCATCGATAGTTTGGACCGTTGGTACAACTCACTGTTCCTGACCGACGATTACAATGAGGGCGAACCTCATTGGCAGATTCTCGATACCGGACAACTCTACTTTTCGGTTCGCGCGTTTCCCAAAGGGAAGAAAAAACCGGTCAACAAACGGAAAGTGCTCTCGCCCGTATTTTGGGATCCGTCACTGAGCGGCAAGTGGTTGCATTTAGCAACCACCTACGACGTGGATCGCTGTGTTGTGCGACACTATCTCGATGGCGAATTGCTTCACGAGCAGGCGATTCCGAAGGAGCAAGTCGCGACGAACACTCGTTTTGGCCCGTCGACGATCGGGAACTGGACACGGCCGTATCGGCCCGATCGAGACTTTGCGATTCGCAATTTGAACGGCAGCATCGACGAGTTTGCGATTTTTTCCGACGTGCTTTCCGCCGCCGAAATTCAGGAGATCTATCTACATGGAAAACCCTAGCGATGACGACTCCGGAAAGAAGTCGCGTCGATCGGTCTCGCTATCGAACCGGTCGCGTTGGCGGGGGCGAGTGTCCAATGAGGGGGCTCTCACGATGACGATTATTGGTCGAGTGCTGTTGATTGCGGTTGCGTTTGTTATAGGAGTCGCTGAAGAATCTCGCGCCGAAGCACCGGCGGCAGAGTTGCAAAACACCGGATCGCAGGTAATTGATGTTGCCCACGAAGGTCACTGGCTTTTCACCCTCGAAGTGTTGCCCGTGTTTGCCGAGAAGTGTTTCGGCTGCCATGGCGCGGACGCGGAAAAACGTCGCGGAGAGTTCGATATGCGGACCCTCGACGGTTTGTTGCGGGGAGGCGAAACGGAGGAACCGGCGATTGTTCCGGGCGATCCGGATAACAGCGTCTTGGTGCATTCGATCGAGTGGCAGTACAACGAAATGCCACCGAAGGAAAGCGACCGTTTGTCGGCGTCGCAGGTCGATGCGATCCGCAAATGGATCCGCCTCGGTGCGGTGTGGCCAGATGACGAAACGCAAGCCGCGATCCTGCGAGACGAGGCCAGTCGCGAGGTCACTGAAGACGGCGTGTTGGTTCGTACCAGTGGCGGCACATCGCAGCAGTGGACGATGCGTCGCTACGACGTGACGGATTTGTGGGCGATCGAACCGATACGTTCCGCAACCGAGGTTCACGGATTTGCCGCGATCGATCGTTTTATTAGTCGGCGTTTGGACGATGCCGGGATCGCACCGGCGCCGCGTGCGACACCGCTCGAGCTGATTCGGCGGGCGACGTTTGATCTGACCGGATTACCGCCGACTCCCGATGAGATTGAAGATTTTTTGTTGGCGAGGGAAACCGACCCCGAGACGGCTTGGGAAACCCTCATTGATCGATTGTTATCGAGTCCGCGTTATGGCGAGCGGGCGGCTCAGCATTGGTTCGACGTGACACGTTATGCCGATACCGGCGGCATGGCAAACGACTACGAACGGTCCAACATGTGGCGGTATCGTGACTACGTCGTTCGCGCGTTCAATGATGACAAACCATACGACCGATTTGTCTTGGAACAGATCGCCGGTGACGAGTTGGCGGATGAATCGGTGCGGCGACGGCTGCGCAGAGAGTTCGGAGATGAATTGTCCGCTGATGAAATCGAACAACGCGTGCACCGCATTCGATTGGAGGGTGCGTACACACCGGAGGAAGCCGAGGCTATTGTCGCGACCGGTTATCTCCGCATGGGGCATTGGGACAACGCGATGATCGAAAAAGACGAGGCCCGTCAAATCTTCCTTGATGACATCGTCAACAACGTCGGCCAAACATTTCTATCAACGACTCTGCGTTGTGTGAAATGCCACGATCATAAGTTTGATCCGATTCCCACTCGCGACTACTACCGCATGTACGCGGCGTTCTCGGCCACGCAGATGGCGGAACGTCCGGTGCCGTTTCTTCCCGAGGAAAACCGAAGCGGATTCGATGAGAGCAAACGTCACGTCGAGCGGATGCTGGGGTTCGCAAAGAGCAAAATGGATGCGTTGCTTGCCAAGCAAGAGGCCGCAGCGAAAGAGTGGTTCGAAGAACGCGGCCTACCGTACCAAGACGAAGATGCTCGAAGGAATCTACCCGACGAAGATAAGCCGCCTCGTCACGTGGGGCTCAACCACGTCGAGCAGGGGCGACTGAAGGTTCGCAAGCAAGACGAATGGATCTGGCGGCGACGTCTCGAGCGATACGAGCCGATGGCTCAGAGCGTTTTCAATGCCTCGGACAAAGAGGCGGCGATCGGAGCTCGGAAACTGCGCATGCCAAAAACGTTGGATCTGTCGAAGCGAACCAAGTCGTATATCTTGACCGGTGGTGCGTTGACGGCGCCTGCCGATGCCGTTGGTCCGGGGGTGTTGAGCATGACCGGGGTGGGTGCCGGTGCAATGGATCCGGAAGGGGACGAGTACCGTTTAACAGATCAAATCAATGGGCGCCGATTGGGGCTCGCAAAATGGATTGCGAACGCAGAGAATCCGCTCGCGGTACGGTCGATCGTCAATCGGATTTGGCAATCGCATTTTGGCACTGGCATCGCCGCCAATGCGAACAACTTCGGAGGCAAGGGGGCCAAGCCGACGCATCCCGAATTGCTCGACTTCCTCGCGGACGAGTTTCTTCGCGGCGGATGGAAGGTCAAGCGTTTGCATCGAATGATAATGATGTCGGAGGCGTATCAACGCAGCAGCTATCATCCTAACCACGCTGCGGTGGTGGATCAGGATCCGAGCAATCGGTTGTTGGCTTCGTTTCCGATTCGTCGTTTGACGTCGGAAGAAATGAGAGACGCCATGCTCGCGATGACGGGCGAATTGAATCCGCAAATCGGAGGTCTGCCCGCCTTTCCCGAGATCAACATGGAGGTGGCATTGCAGCCTCGGATGATTCAGTTTTCGTTGGCGCCGGCGTATCAACCTTCACGCCGACCCGAACAACGCAACCGACGCACGCTGTACGCGTACCGGGTTCGTGGTCAGGCGGATCCGATGCTCGAACTATTCAATCAACCTAACCCGAACGAGTCCTGTGAACGCCGAGACGATGCCGCCGTGTCGCCGCAAGCGTTAACACTGCTCAACAGCGACATGATGACCGATCGGTCGATCGCGATGGCGATTCGTCTGCAGGAAATGTCCACGCTGAAGTCGGGCGATTCGGGCGAGATGGCGAGTGATGCGTCGACGGCGAATCACGTCGTCGACGCGTTCCGAACGATTCTTGGGAGGACGCCGACTCCGGATGAGTTGTCGCGTCTGAGAGAATACGTCGCTGACATGCGAGAGTATCACGAGGAAATCCATCCGGAGGCGACGGTTTATCCAACCGAAATCACGCGGTCTCTCGTCGAAGAGTTCACGGGAAAACCGTTTGAATACACGGAAATCTTACCGGTCTTCGAAGACTACGTGGCAGATGCGAAGCCGTCGGATGTCGGTCCGGAAACACGGGCCTTGGCGGATCTCTGCCTGCTTTTGTTCAACACCAACGAGTTCCTCTACATTCGGTAGACGTTATGTCCCATCGTATCTGTTCTCGACCGGCTTCGACGTCTGCATCACGGCGTGGATTCTTGTATGGGCTTGGAGCCACGCTCGGATCGGTTGCCCTGACGGACATGCTCGCTGCTGAGTCGGCGACCGAGGCGCAGGCGATCCATGATGCCGCCGGTGGTCCGTTAAGTCCAAAGTCACCGATGCATCCGGCACGAGCCAAAGCCGTGATTATGTTGTTCATGGAAGGTGGCCCGGGACAGATGGACACGTTCGATCCCAAGCCAGAATTGACGCGGATTCACAAGACCGAATCGAAGCGGACGGGCGGGCAAGAGAAAGGTTTTAAGTTTTTCGTCGGCAGTCCGTTTGGATCCCGCAAAGTCGGCGAGGCGGGGCTGGATATGTGTAACCAATGGGTGCACCTGGCCGATCCGTGTGTCGCGGACGAGCTATGCAATTATCGGGGATTGCAGGCCGAATCTCTCAACCATCCCGAGGCCTTGTATCACATGAATACGGGGAGTCGTCTCGGAGGTGATCCTGCGCTGGGATCGTGGACGACGTATGGGCTAGGTACCGTGAATCAGAATCTGCCCGGCTATGTCGTGATGACGGAGTTGGCTCTTCCCCAAGGCGGATCGGGTAATTGGAGCAACGGATTCTTGCCGGCCTACTACCAGGGAACTCGTCTGCGTCCCGAGGGAACGCCTTTGTTGGATTTAGCGCCGCAGAGTTTCAAGAGTCGCGAGCATCAACGGCGAGCACTCGACGAGTTGGCTCGGCTCAATCAATCGCATCTCGAAACGATCGGGCGTGGTCGTGGGGATTTGGCGGCGCGGATGGAGAGTTACGAGTTGGCGTACCGGATGCAAAGTGAAGTCCCGGATGTCATTGATCTGCGGCGGGAGTCGCAGGGAACGTTGTCGATGTATGGGATGGACGATCCTGACACGGAGGTCTTCGGCCGGCAGTGTTTGATGGCGAGACGTTTGGTCGAGCAAGGAGTTCGGTTCGTCCAAATCTTCAGTGGTGGATGGGATAGTCACGATTATCTCGAGCGAGGGCATGCATCGCGGATCAAGAGCGTCGACAAACCGATGGCGGGCTTGATTCGAGACTTGAAGCAACGAGGGATGCTCGACGAGACGCTCGTAATTTGGACCGGTGAGTTTGGGCGTACTCCGGATAACAACAAACGTGGCGGCGTTTATTCGCTCGGGCGGGGGCATAACAACAACGCGATGACCATGTTGATGGCCGGCGGTGGCGTCAAACGTGGGGCGATCGTGGGAGCCACCGATGAGATCGGCGCCGCCGCGGTCGAGTGCGTGCATCCGATTCGTGACCTACACGTCACGCTGTTGCATTTGCTCGGGCTCGACGACAATAAATTGACCTACTTTCACGGTGGTCGCTACAAACAGTTGAGCCAATTCGGCGGCGAGGTGATCATCGAACTGTTGGCGTAACGACCTTTCGTATCGATTCGCGTGGGCTACGTGCGAAGTCAGGTCGTGCGTCAGTAGGCCGGTCAGAAGACGAAGACGAACTCGTTCCAGTTCAGAACACTGAGGGCGTAAAGAGTTTGAGCCCGCGTTGGCGAAACACCGTGTTGCGTGACAAGTTCGCCGATGAGGTTCGTGCCGTCATCGACTTCGGCGGCGGTAGCATCCCTGCCGAAGACCCTGTGAATGACCGCTCGCACGTAGGCCGCATTGGATTCCAATTGCGGTGTTGAGTTCGCCGGGTTGTGGTCTGTGTCACGATGTGAGTCGAAGTCCTGACGTGCCGCATCGGCGAGTTGGCTCGCACGTTTGTGGATGAAATCGCTGTTGAGCAGCGACATCGCTTGTCCTGGTTGTAAGGTCGCAAAACGGGCTTCGCAGGTCGTGTCCGGTTCAGGGAAGTCGAACGCCGAGAGCAGCGGAGTGAGCAGCGAGCGTTTGACGTGAATGTAGACGCTCCGGCGGTTCAGGTCCGATTCGCTGGCTTTTCCCCATCCTTTTCCGGGACGTGATTGGCCGGCGAGGACTTCGGGAGAAAGTTCTTCGTAGAAGCTCGGCCCGTATACTGTCGTGTTCAGTTTTCCAGTCACGGCCAGGATGGAATCACGGACCTCTTCGGCGGACAGACGTCGCGGATCAAAACGCCAAAACAAATCGTTGCCTGGATCGATCGAAGCGACGTCGCCGATTCGGCTGGTTTGTTCCGGGGGCAAGGTTGAGGCAGTGCGATACGTTTCGCTGGTCATGATGAAGCGATGCATCGCTTTGAGTTTCCAACCGTTTTGCATGAAAACCTGAGCCAGGTAGTCGAGCAACCGTGGATGAGTCGGCGGGGTGCCGAGTTGTCCAAAGTTATTGGCCGACCGAACGATGCCTCGGCCAAAGTGGTGTTGCCAAATTCGATTGACGATCACGCGGGAGGTCAATCGGTTGGATGGTTCGGTGATCCACTTCGCCAGTTCGAGGCGTCGATGTTGGTCATCGACCTTTGGCGGTGGCGCGTCGAAGATCGATGGGAAGTTCGGCTCGACGGCATCTGTCGGTGAATGCGGGTTGCCGCGATACATCACGAAGGTTTGTTCGACAGCGCGTTTGCGTGCCAATCCGAGCGTTTGTTCGCGAGGCGGTAGCTCCTCGCGACGCTTGGCGATTTGTTTGAGTTGCCGCCCGAGGTCTTCGTAGCGACCGCGTTGTTCGTCGGTAAGATGCTGGTTGAGTTTCTTCCGAAGGACTTGTTCGCGTTCTTTCGGTGGGCCTTCGGCTGCGCGTTGGTCGGTGGCCGACATTTGGACGATTGCGGCTTGTTCGATCTCGGTTCGCTCCGCAACGATCTTGGCTTCGTCCTCGTCGCACTGTTGGTAGCGTCTGATCAGTTCCGGCGGGCTGACATCGACTTGGTTGTTTGCTGTCATGTCGTGTCGTTTGGCATACGGCGTGACGTCCGCAAAGAACGCGAGCATGCTGTAGTAGTCCGTCGTCGGGATCGGGTCGATTTTATGATCGTGGCAACGGGCGCAGTTAATCGTCAGGGCCAAGAAGGCTTGGCTGGTTGTCGTGATCAGGTCATCGAGTTCATCGTATCGTGCTTGCAACGGATCGGCTGGCTCGTCGTCCCAGATTCCGAGTCGGTAGTATCCTGTCGCCGTGATCGTTTCGGTTGTCGTCTTGCTGAGAACATCACCGGCGAGTTGTTCCTGTACGAATTGGTCGTAGGGTTTGTCGTTGTTGAACGAACGGATGACATAGTCGCGGTATTTCCACGCGTTCGGTTTGGCGGCGTCGCGTTCGAACGAGTTCGTCTCGGCATAGCGAACGAGGTCGAGCCAGTGGCGTCCCCAACGTTCGCCGTAGTGATGCGAGTTGAGGAGACGGTCAACTAGTTTTTCGTAAGCGTTGGGATCGGTGCTGGCGACGAAGTCCGCGACCTGTTGCGGTGAAGGAGGCAGGCCGGTCAGGTCGTAGGTGACACGTCGAATCAAGGTTCGTTTGTCTGCCCTGGGGGCTTGTTTCAATCCGGACTTTTCGAGTCGTTGCCAAACGAAAGCATCGATGGGATGCACTGTCTCGTCGTCGGTCGCGTCTGGTGAGGTCTTTTGAAGGCTGTTTGGCGTTGAGCGGAGTTTGGTCGCGGATGTTCCGTTGGTACGAAGCGTGAGTTTGGGGGGACGCGGATGAGTCAGGGGCTCGAATGCCCAGTGCCGACTAAACGGTGCTCCTTCGCCGATCCACTCTTTCAGCGTGGCGATCTCCTCCGGTGAGAGAGGTTCGCCTTCGGGGGGCATCCGCTCGTATTCGTCGTCCGACTCGATTCGGGCGATCACGCCGCTCGCTTCGACGTCGCCCGGGACAATCGCGAAATCGCCTGAGTCGGCTTCAGCGAGTGCGAGGTCGGATTCGTGAAAGGCGACTCCGGATTCGGCTTGATCGGGGCCGTGGCATGAGAAGCATTTGCGGGCCAGGATCGGTTGGACATCGCGTGCGTAATCCACCTCGGCACGAACCGTCGATGGCGTCACCGACAGCACGCCGAGCAGCAACGCCGCCAGCCCCTTGGGAGCCCGGCACAGGGCGGACGGTCGGCCTCGTCGTCGAACATTTGAGGGCCTCGCAATTGAGAGCCTCGCAATTGATGGCCACGGTTTGGTAGGAAGACGGCGCGCGGAGGAGGGGCGAGGCAGCGACATGATTGAGACGGGAGGCGGGATGGGATGGGGCGGGGCACGTTTCAGGATAGACAGAGCGACCGATGCCGTTTTGCCGACTGAATTCCGTGAGTGTGCGGGATTTTGCGAATTCACGGGGGCAATCCGCAGTCGGGCCGCAAACCTGATGCAAAGTTCGTTGAAAATGCCGTGCAATAGGGATGGCAAATTCTCAGCTTTGGGTACAATATTTCGCTTGCGAATCGGGCCAGCGGGAGTCCCTGTGATCGGTCTGGTGAGCGCCCCTCGCGTGCGAAAATCCGCACAAGAGATACGTTCACGTCACCTGTTTTATCACATTGCTTCCCCAAAAACTGAGAGAAAAGCATGTCCCAAGTCGCTACAGAACGACTTCCCTACAAAGTCCGAGACATCTCGTTGGCCGAGTACGGCCGCAAAGAGATCCAGATCGCCGAAAACGAAATGCCGGGCCTGATGGCACTTCGCGAGAAGTACGGCGAATCCAAGCCGCTCAAGGGGGCCCGCATCGCCGGTTGCCTTCACATGACCATCCAAACGGCGGTCTTGATCGAGACCCTCGTCGAACTCGGTGCCGAGGTGACCTGGAGCAGCTGTAACATTTTCAGCACCCAAGATCACGCTGCCGCCGCAATCGCCAAAGCGGGCATTCCCGTTTTCGCGTGGAAAGGCATGAGCGACGAAGAGTTCGATTGGTGTATCGAGCAAACGCTGCAATTCCCATCGGGCGAACCGTTGAACATGATCCTGGATGATGGCGGTGACTTGACCGCGATGGTTCATGACAAGTTCCCTGAATTGCTCGGCGAAATCCGCGGCATCAGCGAAGAAACCACCGCTGGTATCCACCGCCTCGAAGTCCTCAACCGCACTGGCAACCTGAAGGTTCCTGCGATCAACGTGAACGACTCGGCCACGAAGAGCAAATTCGACAACCTGTATGGTTGCCGTGAATCGCTCGCCGATGGTGTCAAACGCGCCACCGACGTGATGCTGGCAGGGAAAGTTGCCGTTGTCTGCGGTTACGGTGACGTCGGCAAAGGGTGTGCTCACAGCCTGCAACGTTACGGTTGCCGCGTGATCGTTACCGAAATCGATCCGATCAACGCTCTGCAAGCTGCGATGGAAGGTTTCGAAGTGGTCACGATGGAAGAGGCGTGCAAAGAAGGTCGCCTGTTCGTCACAACGACCGGTAACAAAGACATCATCCTCGGTCGTCACATGGTCGAAATGGCCAACGATGCGATCCTGTGCAACATCGGTCACTTCGACACCGAAATCGATATCGCATGGTTGGAAGCACAAGTCGCCGACGGAAAAGTAACCAAGGACGAGATCAAGCCAGCCGACATCGGTGCTGTCGATCGTTACACGTTCAAGGACACCGGCCGCAGCATCATCATTCTCGCCAAGGGACGTTTGGTGAACCTGGGATGTGCAACCGGACACCCAAGCTTCGTGATGAGCACCTCGTTCACCAACCAAGTCCTTGCTCAACTCGAACTGTGGCAGAAGTCCAGCGAGTACGAGAACAAGGTTTACATGTTGCCGAAACGACTCGACGAAGAAGTCGCCCGTCTGCACCTTGGTAAGCTCGGTGTCAAACTCACCACGCTGACTCAAGAGCAGGCCGATTACCTCGGTGTTCCTGTCGAAGGTCCGTACAAACCTGAGCACTACCGCTACTAGGATGAAAGTCCTAGACGGTCAATGAATCGAGAAACCGGAGTCGTTTGACTCCGGTTTTTTTGTGTCGTGTGAGAACGGCCCTTCTCGCTGAGGCGTCGCTGCTGAAGCGGTCGCTAACCGCCGTGGTCACTCCTGGGGGGCATCGGCGATCGCTTCGGCAATTGCCGTCATCGATGCCGATTGAGCGATCGCGTCAACGCGATATCCGTGCGAACGTAGTGCATCGGCGGTGATCGAGCTGATGGCTGCGAATCGGCATTGGTTCAGCGAGTCGCCAAAGAGTCGGTGAAGGTTGTCGGCGGTCGCGCTGCTGGTCACGGTCACCCAATTGATTTCGCCTCGGCCGATCATTTCGGAGATCGCGGGGTCGGCGGTTTCGACGTCCACGTTTTGATAGGCGGCGATTTCGTGGACGTGAGCCCCGGCAGTTTGAAGGCCATCGGGCAGGACGCGACTGCCGCGGTTGGCTCGAACGATGAGGACGTGTTGGCCGGCGACACTGCCGCTGAGTTCTTCTACCAATCCATCGGCGTTCGCCTGTTGCGGCACGATGTCGGCTCGCAAGTGATACTCGGCCAGTTTGCTAGCGGTGGCGTTGCCGACCGCGGCGATGCGTGCACCCGCTAAGACGCGTAGGTCGAAGCCGCGCTCAAAGATGCGGTTGAGGAAAAACTCAGCCGCGTTGGTGCTTGAGAAAATGACTGTGGAGAAGGTGGACAATGCGTCGATTGCCGCATCGACTTCGCTCCAGTCGTTCGGTGGCTGGATATGGATGACACTGTGTCGGAAGACCGTCGCACCCATGTCTTCGAGCGGTCGGGCGAGTTCATCGGCTTGGCCTTCCGGGCGTGTGACGAGTACTCGTTGGCCATGCAGCGGTCGTCGACTGAACCATGCCATCGTTTCCGACAACCGGGTGACCTCGCCGACGATGGTGATCACCGGCGGACGAAACTTGCTTGCCGGGGTGAGGTGCCCGGCGACTTCGTCGAGGCGGCAGGAAATTTGTTGTTGGTCGGGCAGGCTGCAGCGACGAATGATTGCGCAAGGGGTGTCGGGGGACTTACCGTTGTCCAACAACGCCCGCGTCCAGGCTTCCGCGGTGGTCACTCCCATGTAGATCACCAACGTCCCGGGAAACGCTGCGAGTGCTTTCCAGTTCAACGCGGATTCGGGTTTGCCTGGTTCCTCGTGACCGGTGACGAGAGCGACTGCCGATGCGATCCCGCGATGGGTGATGGGGATTCCGGCGTAAGATCCTGCGGCGAGGGCGGCGGTGATTCCGGGGACGATTTCGAACGGAATTTTCGCGTCAACGAGTGCATCAACCTCCTCGCTGGTGCGGGCGAACACCGCTGGGTCGCCGCCTTTGAGACGCACAACGGTCCTGCCCGCCTGAGCATGGCGGAGCGTTTCGGCGATGATCTCGGGTTGTTTCCAGATCCGAGATTGGCCGTGTTTGCCGACGCAAATATGTTCAGCCTGGGGCGCGTGCGCGAGCATTTCCGCATTGGATAGGCCGTCATAGAGGACGACGTCACACCGGCTGAGCCACGAATGTCCACGAAGGGTGAGCAATTCCGGGTTGCCAGGACCAGCCCCCACGAGGGCGACGATCCCCGTTTTTCGGCTCGAGTCGTTGTTTTCCGGATGCGGTCCGGACGGAGGTGTTGGGGATTCTGAAGGTTGGTTCACGGAGGAACGGTTCACACGGAGGAAGGAAAGTATGGCGGTTGAGTGCTGATTGAGGGGGAAACCGACGATTTTTATACAGGTTTTCCGGTGCCAGGAACGATTGGTGGACCGCTGCCGTCGCAAAACGATTATGGAACTTTATCATGAGTCTGGACAGTAACCGACCCGATTGTCATACTACGCCGCTTCCCATTTAGCTCGTGAGCGGACGATCGCTCCGAAATTCCAAATTTTAGTCCCCATCGGGGTGGCACCCGCCGCCGCCAATCCAATGCCAAATACCCAGAGCGCCAAAAAACGACTCCGCCAAAACGAAGTTCGCCGTCTTCGAAACCGTGGCGTCCGCAGCAACATGCGGTCGGCCGTTCGCCGTGTCCGCGAAGCGGTTGCCGCAGGTGATCAGGATGCCGCACAAAGTGCGTTCCGTTTGGCGTGCAAAAAATTGGATCAGGCTGCTGCACGTGGAGTGATCCACCGCAACGCCGCCAGTCGCACCAAGAGCCGTCTCAACGCGGCGATGAAAAAGGCTAGCCAAGCCGCCTAGGACCTTTCCGAGAATGCATCAGCCGGTCGGATTTCGTCGCAGTTGGTGCGGGAAAGCCCGGGCAATCGCCTGCCGACTGATTCAATCGCAAGGTTTTCGGATCGGTTCTTAGTTGGGATCGCCTTGCTGACCTGAGAATTTTCCTGGTGGCTGCGGGCGATGTGTGAATCATCGCTCCAAAATGCTGCCCCCGGGTCTTCTTTCAATTCTCCGCTCCTCCCATGACATCACTTCCCCCCGGTAGCGTTGCAGTCATCCTGCCTGCTGCGGGCAGTGGGAGTCGATTCGGCGAAGAGGAAAATAAACTCTTCGCCTCCCTGGGAAACCGATCGCTGTGGATGCACGCGGTCGAGATTTTTCTGCGACGTACCGAAGTGGGGATGATCGTCCTCGCCGTCTCGGATCGCGATCGAGAACGTTTTGAGCGAGAGATCCGCGAGCTTTCCGGTTCGGATCGTATCCGCGTGGTTTTGGGTGGCGACGAACGCAGCGATACGGTTGCCGCAGCTCTGGATGAAATTGATCGTGAATCCGCGAATACGATCGAGTGGGTCGCAGTTCATGATGCGGCCAGGCCGCTCGTGCGAGACACCGACCTCGACGATGTCTTTGATGCCGCTCGGCAGACAAACGCGGCTATCTTAGCGACCCCGGTTACGGGCACACTCAAACGCGAACCGGCGGGCAACCGCGAGGACGGGGCTCGTACCGGCGATGCCGGGTTAGGCCACGGAACAACGTTTGACCGACGGGGGATGTGGGTCGCGCAGACCCCGCAGGTCTTTCAGTTGAGTCTGATCCGAGGAGCCTACGATCGGCATCGTGGACGGCGGGCAACCGACGACGCCGAGTTGGTTGAACGTATGGGGCACCCTGTCGCCTTGGTTCCCGGCGCGGCCGATAATTTGAAAATCACCTACCCGGCAGATTTACTCCTGGCGGAGGCTCTCTTGAGCGAGCGGATGAAGAATCCGAACTGTTGCTGAATCCAAACGATGATCCTTTTTGACAACCGAGCATAAAGTCACACACATGTCCCAGTCGCCATCCACCAACGCCACACCTCCCGCCATCGTCGACCTACTCGGGGAACTCCGGTGGCGTGGATTGTTGAACCAAACCACTGACGAAGAAGGTCTCGAGAAACTGCTCTCGTCAGGCATGCAGACGATCTACATCGGCTTCGATCCCACGGCGACGAGCTTGCATGTTGGTGGAATGATGCAGTTGATGATGTTGCGTCGTTTCCAACGTGCCGGTCACCGTCCGATCGCATTGGTCGGCGGAGCGACCGGAATGATTGGCGACCCCAGCGGCAAGAGCGAAGAACGCAATCTCTTGTCGGCCGAGCAATTGCAGAAGAACGTGGACGGCGTCGCCGCCCAGATGCGACGGTTCCTCAGTTTCGACGGCGAAGACGGATTCGAAGGTGAGAATGGTGCGCTGCTGCTAAATAACTTCGACTGGATGAAAGGCTATTCCTACTTGGAATTCCTCCGCGATGTCGGCAAGAACTTTCCCGTCGGAACCATGATGGGCAAAGAGTCGGTGCGAAGTCGTTTGAACAGCGAGGCCGGGCTCAGTTACACCGAGTTCAGCTACATGTTGCTGCAGGCGTACGACTTTGTGCATCTGTCGCGCGAGCACGGGTGTCGGATTCAAGGCGGAGGTAGCGATCAGTGGGGGAACATTACCGCGGGTATCGATCTCGGTCGGCGGATGACTGGCGAACAACTATTCGGGTTGACGGCACCGTTGCTGACGACGAGCGATGGGCGAAAGATGGGCAAAACGGAAAACGGCGCCGTTTGGCTCGACCCCGAGCGGACCAGCCCCTACGCGTTCTACCAATACTGGGTCAATGTTGCGGATGATGACGTGATGCGTTGCATCGCACAGTTGACAGAGATCGAAAAAGATGAGTACGACGAACTCGCCGAACGTACTGAAAAATCTCCTGGCGAACGTGCCGCGCAAAAACGTCTAGCACAGTGGATTACTACGTTGGTGCATGGCGAGGAGGGTGTCGAGTCGGCTCAGCGTGCGACCCAAATTCTCTTCGGAGGAGAACTCGGCAACACCACCGATTCGCAACTGCGTGAGATATTCGCCGATGTGCCGAGTTGCAACATCACCCAGGATCAGATTGACGGAGACGGCCTCTGGATCGTCGAGGCACTGCAACTGGTCAAATTGTGTTCGAGCGGCGGAGAGGCCCGGCGTAGCGTCAAGGAAAATAGCATCTACCTGAACAACAACCGGGTCACCGACGAGCAGAAGCGTATCACGGCTTCGGATTTCGATGGCCGATCGGTCGTTGTCCTGCGGCGTGGGAAGCGCAAATATGCCCTGCTAAAACTCGTCGCAGGCACTGCCAACTGAGTCTTCACCCGAGACCTCTCGTGGTAAGATGGTGGGACGTTTCAATTCGAAACGGCAGCCCACTATGTCTTGGTGAAATTGATGCGAACGCAACTTGAAGAAACGCTCGACCAACTCCGAAAGCAACTCGCCGAGGTCGATAGCCTCGATTCGGAACAGAAAGAAAAATTGCAGGAGGCGGTCACCGAAATTCAGCAAAGTTTGGATCAGTCCGAAGTGAGTTCTCACTCACTGGCTGAACGTCTGTCCGAGGCGACTGCTCAATTTCAGGAGTCGCATCCATCGCTGACCAACAGTGTCGGGCGAATCGCTGACATGTTGTCGCAGATGGGGATTTAGCTCCGTCCATCGTTCTCGCCGGTTTGCATCTCGTGTTCGTGAGTCGCCGTGATGCAACCTGCGGCGAGTGCCTGCGCGACATCGTCGTTGGCGTGTCTCGCACCCTCTTCAATTCCTGCCCTAGGTTCCCACCTCACCTCTCTCCAATGAGATCCTTCCCATGAAAAATGTATGTGCGCCTTTTCTTTCGCTGTTCGGGTTCTTGATAGGCTTCTACGCAGCGTCTGTGTCGGCAGAGGATTGGCGACAGTGGCGAGGTGACGGTCGTGCCAACCGGTCCTCCGAAACGGGACTGTTCGATACGTGGGGCGAGGATGGTCCTCCGCTCGTTTGGACGGCCGAGGGTCTTGGGTCTGGGTATGCCAGTGTGAGTGTCGCCGACGGAGTGATCTACACGACCGGCGATTTTGAAGACAATCAAGCCGCAGTTGCGATCAGTGAGGAAAGCGGCGAAGTCCTGTGGACGCAGCCGATCACGGATCAGCAACCCAAGCACGGTTACGAAGGCAGTCGCACCACTCCGACCGTCGATGGCGATCGTCTCTACATGGTCAGTAGTGACGGCAAAATCGTCTGCCTCAATCGGGACGATGGTGGGACGGTATGGGCTCGCGATTTCAAAGATTGGGGCGGGAAAATGATGAGCGGGTGGGGGTTCAGTGAGTCGCCGCTCGTCGATGGAGACCGTGTTGTCTGCACTCCCGGAGGTCCGGACGCCATGGTCGTCGCGCTGAACAAGGAAACCGGAGAACAGACCTGGGCGGCCAAGTTCCCGGCCGCCGATGATGAGGCGTTGAAGAAAGGGGCCGGTTATTCCTCACCCATCATCAGCAACGGTGGCGGGGTCAAGCAATACATTCAATTGGTCGGCCAAGGGTTGTTCGGAATTCGTGCCAGTGATGGAACGGTGCTGTGGAAGTATGAACGCGTTGCCAACCGAACCGCGAATATCCCCACGGCGATTGTGGATGGAGATTTCGTTTTTGCTAGCTCCGGCTACAACACGGGTTCGGCGTTATTGAAGCTGTCGCCTGACTCGAAAGGTGGTGTCCACGCGGAAGAGATTTACTGGCTCGGTGCACGCGAACTGCAAAACAAACACGGCGGCATCACGCTGGTCGATGGCTATCTGTATTGCGGGCACGGCAACGGAAACGGTCTACCGATCTGCGTCGAGGCCAAAACGGGAGAGGTCGCGTGGGGGCCGGAGCGGGCAAAAGGAAGAGGCGAAACGAGTCTAGTCTATGCGGACGGGCATCTCGTGATGCGTCGTGAAGACGGGACCGTGATGTTAGTGGTCGCGACACCCGAAGATTTAGAAATCTTGCACACCTTCAAGCCGGATTATCAGAAAGGCAAGTCATGGGCGCACCCCGTGATCGCCAACGGCAACTTGTACTTGCGTGAACAAGACAAGTTGATGTGCTACCGGCTACGGTAACCGGCGGACTCACGCGAGAGACTCGATCGTTGATGTGTGTCGCGCGTCGATGCAATGCTTTCTGACGGACGGCTGTTACTCGGCGAGCAGCGTTGCGATCGATTCTCGCATTTGCTGTTCGCCTGGGGTTCCCTGCCAGTTCATTTCACCTTGCCACCACCGGCGGACGTAGCCTTTCTTGTCGATCAGATAAGTGGTTGGCCACATCGTGTTCGCCCATGCATTCCAATTATTCGAGTCACCATCGAACAGTACTGGGAACTCGAAACCGTCCTCCACCATTGCCGAACGGACTTTGTTGATATCGTGTTCTGCCGACGTTTCGGGGCGTTGAATACCAACGACGACTAAACCATCGTCTGCCATGTCAGTGTGCCAGGCTTTGTAATGCGGAAAGTTGCGTTGGCAGTTAATGCACTGAAACGCGTAGAAGAAGACCGCGACGACTTTGCCCCGGAGTTCGGGCATTTCTACTTTCTCGTCGCTGATCCAATCACTGCCTTCGGTGATAAAATCGGGCGCTCTCGGGTAGGTGCGTTTGACCTGTGAAAAGTCAAAGGTGGCACCAACAAGCGGGCCGATCTTGGACTGTTGATCTTCAGTCAGGATTTCGATTAACCCTTGTCGTTCGTTGCGCTGCTCGGTTGCCATTTCACGTGCCGCCTGTTGAGCGTCAATCTTTTTGTCTTTCAGATCTTTCTGGATCGAAGCGATTTCCGCGTCGGTTTCCTCGAATAAAACTTTGAGGCGAGTCAGTTGATCGGGCGTGATCGCGAGTTCCGATGAAACGTCGGCACGCAAGACCATTCGTGTCCCGTGAGCTTGGCGTTCGAGTTCCGTGAGTCGTCGAAACTGATCTTGGTCGAGGAGGCTCTCGAGACGACTGCGGAGTTGTTTGCTGAGCGATCGAATTTCTGATTGTTGCTGTTGTGGTGGTTTGATTCGGCTCGTCCACCACCGAGGGTCTACCTCCGCGATCGCCTGTTCGACTCGCTCGACGTCTGATTTATCGAGATGTAGCTCTTGATGAACCGCATCGTCACGGATCATCTGCAGAAGGAACGGTTGGCTATCTTGAGCCGCGGTATCGGCTGCGGTTTCCGCCCCCATCGAAACGGACGGGCTGTATGTTCCGATCGTCAGGTAGACCAGTCCGGCGGCGAACACGCTGGCAAATCGAAAGGGATAAGATACGGACGTCCGATATCGATCACGCATGGGATGCAGCTCCCGAAGAAGAGGCAAGGGAAGAAGATTGAAAAGACGAGACAACTAGAAATGTCGTTTGAAATAAAAAGACCGCACAAAAACTACGGCATTCGGTTTGCTGTTATGCTCACAGCCTGATTGTTGTGAGAGCTTGTAGATCACCTAGCCAAGTACACATCAGTCGTTCGGTGTTCTCCGCGGGGGATAGCGAACAGACGGGGCGAATGTCCGCCGGCAGTTTCATCGATTGATGCTTCCGGACAGGTTTTATGAAGCAGATTAAATCAAAAGCTACGGATAGAGATACTGATGACTGACCTTTGGATTGCCATCGCCGTGATGTCCGTGATTTCAATCGCGTGTGGGATCTTTGCAGGCGGGTTCGCGTATGCAAACAAAGGACAGTTGACGACATTGTATCTGAGCGCCGCGGTGGTCGGGATGATTTACTTCCTGATCTATGCGTCGGGCCAGCTTTTCTGGGCTCGATGGATCCCTTCATCTGCGGCCATTATCTATTCAAATTTCGCAGCGATCTTCGCCGCGCTGGCGGCAGGCTGGGCTCTGCGTTTGCCCAAAATCCCGTTATGGCGACGCTCTGTCCTGTCCGTTTTTCTCGGGCTCTGCTCGTTTGCTGCGATCTTGTGGCCACTGTTGTCGATCGCTGTTCGTCCTCCACCCTCGGGGGCGTTGGTGGTAGAGGGAACTGTTGTTGAACAGACGTCGTGGGCGACATGCAGTCCTGCTGCCGCAGCAACACTGTTGCGAGCCGTCGGTGTTGAAACGACCGAAGCAGAGATGATACCGCTTTGTTTGACTGATAAGAGCGGCACGCCTACTCTCGGGCTCTACCGCGGGGTGAAGCTGAAAGCTGAGGAAAACGGATTTCGCGTGAACGTTATCGATGACACGCTCGACGAGTTGATGGCATCAAACGATTGGCCGGTGTTGCTCGCGGTTGGTTTGCCGTATGGAGTCGAGGATCGTCGGTATGCCGAGCAGTGGGGGTGGATTCCCGGGATGGGGCACAGTGTTGTTGCGATCGAGAGGCTACCCGATGGCGGTGGGATTCTTATCGCAGATCCTTCCATCGGATTGGAGCGATGGAGTCGTTCTGACATGGAAGTCCTGTGGAGGGGAGTTGGTATGCGGTTGGAAGGGGGCGATAAAAACGCCTTTGAAGAGATGGGTGAATAATAAGTGGTGGAATCAATGAAATCTTGTGCTGTAACAACACAAAGGACTAGATTTCACCAATCGCAGTCGTGATATTGCGAAGTCATATTGATATGACATCAACCTATCTCGGAACTGAATGATGCAGTGTGAGCACGGGACCCCGGTCTATTTTCCTAGCGTCGATGAGCTACGGATGCCCGTGATTACCGAGACGCATATCGAGAAGGTCGCGTTGGTTCTATCGGCGATCAATCCGAGTGTTCTGAGCGAGCCGACGACGGGGCCTCGAACGCTGTATCAAGTCAACCAAAGCCCGTCGGTGGTTCGAGTTGACTCGGGGGATGAGCTCCGATGTGACCACCAATATCTATTGGCGCCCCTTTTTGACGGAACCGATGCGTCGTTCGATCGTCTTTGGGCAAAAGCAAAACGTGTCGAGGGAGCGAGTGGTACGAGTGTGCTGCTCGATTTGGTGAAACGGTTGCGGGACTGGGAGATCGATGAGGAAGGAGAATGCCTGAAACGGTCCAAGCAGAAACAGGTCGCTGCCGAGATGTTTCCGTACGCTTCTCGTCTCCAGTACTATTTCTTTCACTCGGCTGTCCAACGCATCGATCGAGAACTCAAAGTTCGCAGATTGGCGGAAGAGGAGCGGCCGTTTCTCGGCGGACTACTCAAGCGATTTTTCGAGACTCCTGCCGTTGAGCATGGGAT